>CAYLQD010000018.1:0-44152 GCA_964385685.1 uncultured Planctomycetota bacterium
TCGGAGTTTGCTCCGCAAACTCCACCCGACGCAGGGCGACCGGGGCGTCGGGCCCTGGAAGGGCTCCGACGCCTCGGAGTTTGCTCCGCAAACTCCACGACGGCAAGGACGAGCGTGCCGATCCGCCGAAATCTCTTGTTTCGCTTCTCTTCGTGCCCTTTGTGCCTTCGTGGTGGGCTCTTCGTCGCTGTTCCCCGTTTCCCCATCTTACACCAGCCGAGGAGGAGGACCCTTCGACAGGCTCAGGGCAGGCGAACGGTGGCGAGGACGATTGCGAGGACAGAGAGACAAGGCGGACAGGAATGTCCGCCCTCACTTACAACAGGGCCGGGCGTAGGCCCCCGACAAGCCCCTCGGTGTTACTCGGGGCCGTGAGCCCGTCGAACGCCTCAGGGCAAGCATAGACAGAAGGCGCGCGGGCGCTATAATGTGGGCCGTCGTGGGGGCCCGGAGGGGCGGCACGATGCGTGGAACCGAAATCGCTGGAGAATGAAGGAATGCCGACAATCCACATCATCGACGTGACGAACCGCGACGGGGTGCAGACGTCGCGACTCGGGCTGGCGAAGCTCGAAAAGACGATGATCAACTACTACCTGAACGAGATGGGGATCTTCCAGAGCGAATTCGGGTTCCCCTATACGTTTCACGAGCGGAACTACGTCCGCGCGAACCTCGTGCTGGCCCGCGAGGGGGCGCTGGCGCCGATGCGGCTGGGCGGCTGGTGCCCGATGCGCGAGCAGGAGATCGAGCTGGCGTTCAAGGACACGGGGCTCGAGCACGTCAACCTGTCGATCTCGACGTCGGAGCAGATGACAACGGGCAAGTTCGCCGGGCGGGTCGTGCGGGCGCCGGAGGACAATCCGGACGCGCCCAACCTGCTCGATACCATGACCCGGTGCGTCGCGCTGGCCCGCGACCTGGGCGCGGTGTCGATCGGGGTGAACGCGGAGGATGCGTCGCGGACGGACGATGCGTTTCTGCTCCGGTTTGCGGCGGCGGCGAAGGAGGCGGGGGCGGACCGCATCCGGTATTGCGACACGCTGGGCTTCTGCGACCCGTTCAACATCTACGAGCGGGTGCGGATGCTGGCGGAGGAGGTCGGGCTGCCGGTCGAGCTGCACTGCCACAACGACCTCGGGATGGCGGTCGGGTCGTCGATCGCGGGGGCGAAGGGCGCGGTCGACGGCGGGGTCGATGCGTACATCAACACGTGCGTGAACGGGATGGGCGAGCGCGCGGGCAACGCCGATCTGGTGTCGGTGATCCTGGCGGTGAAGAAGTCGAGCGGGCTGGGGGGCAAGTATGAGCTGGACGGCCGGATCGACCTGAGCAAGGCGTGGCAGTTGGCGAAGTATGCGTCGTATGCGTTCGGGGTGCCGATCCCGATCAATCAGGTCGGCGTCGGCGACAACGCGTTCGCGCACGAGTCGGGCATCCACGCGGACGGCGCGCTGAAGGACCGGCGGAACTACGAGCTGTACAACTTCGAGGAGCTTGGGCGCGGCGAGCCGGAGCTGATCGAGACGGGCCGCGAGATCACGTGCGGCGAGTACAGCGGGATTCGGGGGTTCCGCGATGTGTACGGGCGGCTCGAGTTGGAGTTCAAGAGCGACGAGGAGGCGCGGCAGATTCTGGAGCTGGTTCGCTATGCGAACGTGCACACGCAGAAGCCGCTGACGGACGGCGAGCTGCGTTTCATCGCGAAGTATCCGGCGCTCGCGAAGCAGATAATGATGATGACGCCGCTCGGCGATGTCGACTGGAGCGGCGCCTGACCGGGGAGCCCGGCCCTCTGTTGAAGAGCGGACGCGTGACGGCGTGGGGGTTTTGCGCTCCCGACCGCCGGGGTCATCGGCCGCTGCGACGACGTGGACGTGTGGGAAAAGAAAACGCCCCAGCCGCCGGGGGGCGGTTGGGGCGTTTCGATGCGTGCGTCGCCATACCTACTCAGTAGCCGCGGCCGGCGGTGTCGTCGGCGCCGTCTCCGGTGGTTTCTCCGGCGGCGTCTCTTCCTTCTCACAGCCGACGAACATCAAACTCGCCACGAGCAACAGCGCCACCAAAATCCTCTTCATCCCACCACTCCTTCAAACAGACAATCAAGAAAAACCCAAGCAGCCCCGGTGACTGCCTTTGACAAGTGCACCACGCATGGAAACGTGAATCGTTGCTCAGCCCTCCCTGGGGAGCTAACGCACTCACCAACGCTCCGTACATCTAATTTAGCCCCGATTCCCGGAATTACAATCAAAAACTTCAAGTTTATGGCGGCCGGCGCAGAGGAGGAGGCCCAATGAGGATCGTCATCCTTGACGCATACGCCGTGAATCCGGGCGATTGCCCGTGGGACGAGGTCGCGAAGCTCGGCGAGCTGACCGTCTACGACCGCACGCCCGCCGACCAGATCGTCCGGCGCGCCCGCGACGCGGACGTCATCCTGACCGACAAGACGCCCCTCGACGCCGACACGTATCCGCTGCTCCCGCAGTTGAAGTTCGTCTCCGTACTCGCGACAGGCTACGACCCGGTCGACGCGGCGGCCGCGCGCGAGCGCGGCATCCCCGTCTCGAACGTGCCCGGATACGGCACGGGGGCCGTCGCCGAGCACGTGTTCGCGCTGCTCTTCGAGCTGTGCCGGCACGTCGGGCTGCACGACGCGGCCGTGAAGGCGGGCGACTGGGCCCGCGCGCCCGACTACTGCTTCTGGCACAGGCCGCAGCTCGAGCTGTGCGGCCGCGCGATGGGGATCGTCGGGCTCGGGCGGATCGGCCGGCGCGTCGCCAAGCTCGCCGGCGCGTTCGGAATGCCCGTGCTCGCGGCCAGCCCGAGCCGCGGGGCAGCGCCGGACATCGAGTCGTTCGCCTGGGCGGACGTCGGGCAGGTGTTCGCCGAGGCCGACGTCGTCACCCTTCATTGTCCGCTGACCGACGACACGCGGGGAATGGTCGACGCCGGGCTCCTCGACGTGATGAAGCCGACGGCGTTCCTCATCAACACGTCGCGGGGTGGGCTCGTTGTCGACGCGGACCTCGCCGACGCCCTCGAAGCCGGCCGGATCGCGGGCGCCGCGCTCGACGTCGTGGCGAAGGAGCCGATGGACTCGGACAGCCCGCTGCTCGGCGCGAGGAACTGCGTCTTGACGCCCCACATCGCGTGGGCGTCGCTCGAGGCCCGCCGCCGCCTCGTCGCGACGACGGCCGAGAACGTCGCCGCCTTCCTCGCCGGCGACCCGATCAACGTTGTGAACTAGAGGCCGCCCGTCGGCCGAACAACAGGACGCTTACGATGTCTTCAGCAGACCCAAACGAACGCGATGAAACGGCTGAGAGGCCCGTGCGCCGGAAGCGACCGGGCCGATGCTGGGCGGCAGGTCTGGCGGGGCTGTTGCTGGCGTGGGGGGGCGGCCAGGTGTTTCGCGACCGCTCGTGGGTGACGGGCCTCTGCTTCTACATCCCCGCGCCGGCCCTGGCGGCCTTGTTGCTGGCGACGGCGGGATGGGCGCTCGTGAGACGCCGCTGGACGCGGGCGACGGTCTTCGTCCTGATGGCGGTTGCGCCCGTCTTCTTCACGGCCGTCGTGGAAAACCAATGGGTGCGAGCCGACCCGAGCGAAGCGCCTTCCGCTTCTTCGCGGCTCGTCCATTGGAACGTCTTCCGCGGCCGCCTCGGATGGGGCGCAGTTGCGGCGCGACTCCGCGAGGAGAAGGCAGACGTCTATGTCATCTCGGAGATGGCCGAAGATATCGGTGCCGCAAAGGCCGCGGCGGATGTTGGGTCCGAATACCAGGGCAGGATATTCAGCGGGCTGGCTGTCTTCACCCGGGGTGGGCTTGCGGCCGAACGCCGGCTGCTCAGGGCTCCCGGCATCAAGGTCCACGAGATCAGATGGCGCGACGGCGACACCGACCTGAAGGTATTCGTGGCCGACCTGAGCCCTGGGCTCCTCAATTGGCGGGACCCGCGTCTGCGCCGGCTGGTGGGGCTCATGCGGTCGGAGCGGCCGGATCTTGTCGTGGGCGACTTCAACGCCCCGCGTCGGTCCCGCGCCCTCTGCCCGCTTCCGGACCGATACGTCCACGCCTACGAGGCGGCGGGGGCCGGATGGTCCTATACGTGGCCGGTCCCCTGCCCCGTGCTGGCGATCGACCAGTGCATCGTCGGCCCTCGGGTCGTCGCGCTGCGATACGAACTGGAGTCGACGGCCTACAGCGATCACCGGCTCCAGGTTCTCGATTTCGCCGTTCGGCGACGAGGCGACAATTGAATTGAATTCCGGGCGGGTTCTGCTATAACGCTCGCTCGCAGTCGCAGCTTCCTGTGTGAGTTGCGCAAGCGGAGAAGACCGTGTCTGTAGTTCGACCATTCCGGGGCCTGAGGCCGACCGCCGGTCACGCGGCGGAGGTGGCGTCACCACCCTACGACGTCCTCAACGCGCAGGAGGCGCGCGCCATCGTCGGGCGCCGGCCGAACTCGTTCCTGCGTGTCAACAAGGCCGAGTTGGAGTTCGACGACGGGGTCGATCCGCACAGCGAGCAGGTCTACGCCCGGGCGAAGGCCAACCTCGAGCGGCTCGTTGCCGACGGCCTGATGGCCCGCGACCCGACGCCCTGCTTCACCCTCTACCGGATCACGATGGCGGGCCGGAGCCAGACGGGGCTCGTCGCGCTCTGTCCCGTCGACGAATACGATGCCGGCCGGATCAAGAAGCACGAACACACGCAGCCGGACAAGGTCGCGGACCGCGCGGACCATATCGAGCTTCTCGGAGCGCAGGCCGGGCCGGTCTTCTGCACGTTCCGGCACGACGAGCGCGTGGCGGAGTTATTCGAGACGATCACGGCCGGGCCGGCCGACGTCGACTTCACCGCCGACGACGGCGTGCGCCACGAGTTGTGGGTGGTCGACGACGCCCTGATTCAGGGAATCATCGACGCGTTCGCCGCGGTGCCCGACATCTACATCGCCGACGGGCATCATCGGAGCGAGGCGGCGGCGGTCGTGTGCCATCGCTATCGAGAGAAGAACGCCGCGACCACCGGTGATGAACCGACCAACTTCTACCTGAACGTGATCTTCCCCGACCGCGAGTTGCACATCATGCCGTACAACCGGGCTGTGCGCGACCTCGGCGGCCTGACGCTCGACGGGCTGCTCGGAGCGGCGCGGGAGGCGTTCGAGGTGGAGCCGAGCGACGCCGTCGTCGCGCCGGAGGAGCCGCACGCGTTCGGGCTCTACTGCGAGGGCCGGTGGTTCCGGCTGACGGCCCGCGACGGCAGCTTCGATCCCGAGAGCCCGACGGGCAGCATCGACGCCGAGATCCTGCAATCGAACCTGCTCGGGCCGGCCCTCGGTATCGCGGACCCGAGGACGGACGAGCGGATCGCCTTCGTCGGCGGGATCCGCGGCACCGACGAGCTCGTCCGCCTCGTCGATTCGGGCGAGTTCGCGGCGGCGTTTTCGCTCTGCGCGACATCCATCGAGCAACTGCTCCGCGTCGCCGACGCGGGCGACGTCATGCCGCCCAAGTCGACGTGGTTCGAACCGAAGCTGCGGAGCGGGCTGGTCGTGAACCTGTTGACCGAGTGAGGCCGGAACCGGCCGCTCGGACGTCTTTTTGTGCGCAAGGGGCTCTAGCAAGACAGTGGGGCGGACATTCTTGTCCGCCATCTGGCAGGCAGGAATGCCTGCCCCACTGGGGTTCTGTTAGAACCCGTAAGGAGGAAGCAATGGCGAATCGCGTGTTCAATTTCAATGCCGGCCCGTCGACGCTGCCGCTCGAGGTGCTCGAGATCGTCCAGAAGGAGTTGATCGACTTCAAGGGCAGCGGCAAGTCGATCATCGAGACGTCGCACCGTGCGCCCGAGTACGACGAGGTGCACCAGGCCGCGATGACGCTCGCTAAGGAGGTGATGGGCCTCGGCGACGAATTCAAGGTGCTGTTCCTGCAGGGCGGCGCGTCGCTCCAGTTCGCGATGGTCCCGCTCAACCTCCTGCACGGCGGCAAGACGGCGGCTTACGTCGACACCGGCAGCTGGTCGACGAAGGCGATCAAGGAGGCGAAGAAGCTCGGGGCCGTGCACGTCGCCGCGTCGTCGGAGGACAAGAAGTATACCTACATCCCGACGGACATCGACTGCCCGGCCGACGCCGCCTATCTTCACATCACGACGAACAACACGATCCGCGGCACCGAGTACCACGAGCTGCCCGACACGGGCGACGTCCCGCTCATCGCGGACATGTCGTCGGACATCTGCTCGCGGCGGTTCGAGTTCTCCAGGTTCGGGCTGTTCTACGCGGGCGCTCAGAAGAATCTCGGCCCCGCTGGCTGCGCGATGGTCGTGATCCGCGAGGACATGCTCGACCGGTGCAAGGACGACCAGTTGACGCTGCTCGACTACCGCACGCACTGGGAGAAGGATTCGCTCTTCCACACGCCGCCGTGCTTCGCGATCTACGTGATCAAGCTCGCGCTCGAGTGGATCCAGGGCCAAGGCGGGCTCGAGGGGCTCGAGAAGATAAACGCCGCGAAGAAGGACGCGATCTACGGGATGATCGACGCCTGTCCCGACTACTACACGACCCCGGTCGAGCCGGCGAGCCGGAGCTGGATGAACATCGTTTTCCGGCTGCCGTCGGAGGACCTCGAGAAGAAGTTCATCGCCGAGGCGTCGGACGCGGGGATGACGGGCCTGAAGGGGCACCGGAGCGTCGGCGGCGTCCGTGCATCGATCTACAACGCGATGCCGCTCGCCGGCGCCCAGGCCGTCGCGCAGTTCATGGAGGATTTCCGCAAGGCGAATTCGTAGCGCTCGCTGCGAACGCCTCTGAGAGGGTGTATAATGTCGGTGTACCGGAACAAGAAGGGGTCACGATGAGCACAGAGATCGTTTTCCTGGTTGAAGAGGACCCGGACGGCGGCTACACCGCTCGCTCCGTCGGGGACGCCATCTTCACTCAAGCGGATGACCTGGACGCCCTGCGCGACATGATCCGCGACGCGGTCCGCTGCCACTTCCCCGACGAGGCCGCGCGCCCGCGGGTCATCCGGATGCACCTGGTCCGCGACGAGGTGATCGCGCTGTGAGACTCCCGCGCGATCTGTCCGGGCGTGATCTTGTGAGGGCTCTTGCGCGGCTTGGCTACGAGGTGACGCACCAAACGGGAAGCCACGTGCGCCTGACAACGCGCGAACACGGCGAGCATCACATCACGATTCCCGCCCACGACCCGATCAAGATCGGCACGCTCGCCGCTATCTTGCGGGAGGCGGCGAGACACGCGGGGGTCTCTCGCGACCAGCTCCTCCGGACGTTGTTCGGATAGGCCGCCTCCTTCAGATGCGCGTTTTCTGCGCTGGTTTCCGGCCCGACACGGTGTAGACTCATGCAGCAGGGGCGGTGCGGATTTCGGGTTTGACTCGTGGCGCGAATGGCGGTATGCTGTGGGCATACCAGAAACGGGAGAGAGGATGTCGCTTTTATCGGCCGCGTTTCCGAAAGGAGGAGTGCCATGAGATATCGGAGCGCCGTAGCGTTGCTGGTGCTGGGGCTCGTGTCGGTTCTGGTGGTCGGGTGCGGGTCGTCGAAGCCGGCGATGCGTGACGTCGACCCGAATGTCACGATCCTTGAGAAGGTGGAGACGCTCAACAAAGAGCTTCCCCCGGACTGGGTCCTGACGCCGTCGAAATACAAGGACGCGAAGGACGGCAAGAAGTACTTCGTGGGCGTCGGCTTCCCGCGTCAGACGCTCGTGTTTGCCATGCACTCGGCCGACGAGGACGCGTTCGCCACTGTCGCCAAGTACATCGGCCAGGCGGTCGCGGTCAAGTGGCAGAGCGCCGGCGAGGCCAAGAACCTGCACGGCCAGCAGTCGATCGAGACGGTCGTCGAGGAGTTCGTGAAGAAGACGATCGCGATCGCGCGGGTCCGGCGGGCGGAGCTGGTCGAGACGCATCTCGAGCGCGTCAGCGCCCATCACCGCAGCACGCAGGTCGTGATGTATCGCATTTACCGGCTCTACGAGATGGACAAGAAGGATCTGGTCGCGACGGCGAAGAACTCGGGCGAGCAGGTGGCCGAAGAGGTCCAGAAGGAGCGTGACGCGATCCGCAAGGAGCAGCTCAAGAAGCTGGAGAAGACGCTCAAGGACCTCAACGCCGACGACTTCAAGATCTGATTCGGCCGGGCCGCGACACACCTGTGATCTCGACGGAGGGGACCCCGTGAAGATGAGAGTGTGCTCGATCCTTGTGCTTCTTGTGGCGGCCTGCGCCGGCTGCGCGAGTGACGCAGACTTCGAGTCGGACCGCCCGATCCTCGTGTTCCCGCAGCCGGAGAACACGTTCGAGGAGGACGTGTCGGCGCGGAAGCCCTACGCCGCCGCGCCCAACTGGCTCTACAAGCCCGACAACTATCCGAACAAGCGGCCGGGATGCACGTACTTCGTCGGCATCGGCCTGCCACGGGCGAGCGTTCAGGGCGCGCGCGAGAGCGCGTTCGAGGACGCGCAGCGGCAGATCGTGCGCTACATGGGCACGACGGTCGGCGTGAAGACCGAGCGGACCGGCGTCGCCTCGGGCGACACGCGCGGCGGCGGGTATGAGGCCATGACGGACCGCATCTTCGCGACAAGCGTCTCGAAGAACACGATCGAGCGGGCCTTCGTCCGCGACCAATACTACACCGCGGGGATGATGGTCCAGGACATCGCGAAGCGGCGGGTCAACCTCGCCTACGTGCTGGTCGAGTTCGGCCCGGGCCAGGCGATGGAGGTCGCCGAGAAGGCGAAGACCGAGACGAAGAAACAGATCGACGTGCTCGACAAGAAAAAGGCCGCGAGCCCGTCGAAGATGCTGGACGAACGCGACGCCTCGCGGCTCGACAGCTTGAAGCGGCTGGAGAAGAAGCTCGATAACCTGAGCCTCGACGACTTCAAGCTCTAAGAGAACGCGAGATTCATCCCACCCGCGGGGATCGACCCGGTGTCGGCCCCCGCGGTTTTTTTTCGCGGCCCCCTTTGACACGCGTCCGGGCGGCCGCTATCCTGCCCGCCCGCGCTTTTTGTAGGGGCGGACCGGCGTGTCCGCCCTGAACGCGCAAGGGGAGCAGATTTGACACACAGCCTGCCCGCCGCTATCCTGCCCGCCGTGGACAAGACGACGAGCGAACTGAAGAAGCAGGTCCGCCGGGTCGTCGCGGCGCTCGAGAAGCGGGTCGGCGTGCCACGCGTGAGGCGACGGACCGACCTCATCGGATCGTTCGTCCTGACGATGCTCTCCCAGCACACGAGCGATCTGAACGCCGAACGCGCGTTCGGCGTGCTCAAGGAACGCTTCCCGAGGTGGGAGGACGTGGCGAACGCGACGCCGCGGCAGGTCGCGTCGGCGATCCGGAGCGCCGGCCTCGCCAACCAGAAGAGCGGCCGCATCCGCGACTTCGTCCGCTGGATCAAGACGACGTTCGGCGACTACGACCTCTCCGCGATGAAGAAGATGCCGACGGACGAGGCGACGAAGCTCTTCACGTCCGTCAACGGGATCGGGATCAAGACGGTCTCGGTCGTGCTACTCTTCTCGCTCGGGCGGGATGTCTTCCCCGTCGACACCCACGTACACCGCATCTGCCGCCGCGTCGGGCTCGTGCCGGACAAGGCGACGGCCGAGCAGACGCATCACCGGATGGCGCCGCTGATCGCCGAGGGCAAGTCGATGTCGCTGCACGTCAATCTGCTGCGGCTGGGGCGGACGATCTGCCACGCCCGCGGGCCCCAGTGCCCCGACTGCCCGCTTCGCCGGCTGTGCGACTACGCGAAGACGGATGTTCAATGACCAGAGCCCAATGGCCAAACGGACAGCAGCTTGCCCCCGCTGCAAGACAGACGCCTGTGCTTAACTGGGAGCCTGTCCAACAAGGTCCGCCCGTTTCGTGGCACGGGCTTCCTCTGGGCGAATCAACACACCCAGCATGGTCGTGCCAGTGCGGTCTTTGGACAGGCTCTAATCGCGACGGCCTCCCTGCCGCTCCACAAATTCGCTGATATTCCTTACATCGCGGAGTGTCAAACTCGCCTGTGCGTTCAGCGACCGAGGTACGTGACTGCTCAAGCCGACCAAAGCTCGCGCATGATCCTGGGTGAGTCGCAACTCTTGGATGATCTTCGTGGAGTCCACGCAGATCATCTCAGTGATGCGTTGCCTCTCCGCGTCCGGTACGAAGAACAGACAACAGGTACGGCGACGAGCATCTTCGTCCACTCCGAGGATGACCTCGCTGTATCGAACGAGATCTAACCAGATACTCTTACCCTTCTTGAATTCGAGCAGGTAATCCTCCCACTTGGCGTCCCAGTACCTTCCTTTGTCAAGCACTATGTCCAGAGCTTCGCAGATTCCTATCTCGTACCCGCTGTTTCTGCTCACCCAGTAGCCCGTAAGCTCCTTGAATCTGGCTCTCACCCGATCCCGTAACCTGTCGAAGTGCTCACTCATCCCTGGTCACCCCACTCGTGGGGCCCGCGACTGTCATGGTCGCGGGACACCCTCTGCATGTCTCTCTCCAGCCGTTAGGCCAGGAGGAATTCCGGCGACAACTCCTTCTTCGGGATTTGCCGTCCTCTGGGCAGATACACTGCAACTTGGGTGCTCAAGCGCGCGAGGTGTCGGCACATGAGCGGGCCGACCTCACCCCACCCGAGGCGCCCAAGGCCGCAGCCTAATGCAGGAATCGCGAGGGACTCGATTTCTTCCCGCTCGTACTTGCTCTCGATCCATGCGAGGCCGTCCTCAATCCCCGCCAGGTCGGCCTTGTCACGCCAGTGGCTCTTGGTCGCAAACAAGAGAAACCATTTTCTGTCGTTCGGGTCCCGGAGGCTTGCAGGGTCGTCGGCGAGTTCCTCGTCCAGGTACGCCTCTCGGCGGTACAGATATGGTTTCCCCATTCGAAGGGTCTTCTTCCGACAGGCGTCCTGGTACGCGACGTACACGTCGGGGAATTGGTACTTGGCGCGGGAAGCCAGTCCTTTGCCCATGACGCCGACCACATTGACACTCACCGTCACAGTCTGCATGTGCGAGAAGAACATGTCGCCTTCGACTAGAGATAGCGTGTCGGTGAGCCGGTGCTTGCCGACGGGCTGGAAGAACATGTTCGGCTCGGGCACGACGGAGATCCCTGCTGATCCTGTCGCTCGCCTGATGGTGTCAGCGGTCTCGTGAGAGGCGACGTACACGGAGTGTATCTGCTCGGGCGGCACCCGTTCCGGCACCAGACACTCCGCCATCATTTTCCGCTTAGACCCGTCGGTCGGGTTCCACCACTCCCCGTTGATGATCCGCCAGATTCGCTTGACCTCTGCGAGACCACGTTCGGGCGATAGGATATCAGAAACCGGACTGGCTGCGTTTCCCGTGGAGACCCAGGCGCCGTCCGCATCCAGCGCGCTGGGCCGCACAGCAACCACGGCCAGTTGCTTGTGCCCCTTTTCGTGCACGACGCGATACATCATCGCATTTCGGGGTTGGAAATAGAGGTTGGCGTACTCCCACAAGCTTCGACCGGCTGGCGTCTGTCGGTCTTTCCGATGCGTCACAATTGCTTTGTCATAGATACGGGTGAACTCCAGTTGCTGCTCTTCGACTGAGACATGCGACAGGATTCCGTGCCGAAGGATTGATGGGATGTTCTCGACGTGGGTGATGTAGTACAAACTTTTCACGTTCGGCGTCTTGCTCATCCTGACCCTACGACTCCATCTACGGTTTCAGAAGACCGTGTCCTATTCGCACACTACCCGTTGCCACCGGGTGCGTCAAGCGAAAACAGGCGAACAGAGCGAAGGCAACAGTCTAGCCGCGTCGGTCGCCCCCTGGCTAGATGACGACGTTGAGTTCTGTGCCGCACTTGGCGCACTTCGCGCCGTCGAGGCCGACGACCTGTGTCGAGTAGCCGCGGCGCTGGATGAGCATCGCGCCGCATTTCGGGCAGTCGGTGTCCGAGCCCTTGTCCGCCACGACGTTCCCCAGGTACACGTACTGGAGCCGCTCGGCGAAAATCTCATACGCCCGTTCGAGCGTCTCCGTCGACGTGGGCGGCGCGTTCAGTTTGTAGCGCGGCGTGTAGGCCGACAGGTGCGCCGGCGTGTCGGCGCCGAGATTGTCGCGGACCCAGTCGGCGAGGTCGGTCAGGTCGCGCTCGGAATCGTTGTGCGTCGGGATGATGAGGTTCGTGACCTCGACGTGCGCCGCCTGCTTCGCCGCCTTCGCCGTCTCGAGCACCGGCCCGAGCCGGCCGCGGCAGATCTCGCGGTAGAACTCCTCGCGGATCGACTTGATGTCGATGTTGAGCGCGTCGATGAACGGCAGCAACTCCGCGAACGGCTCCGGCTGAATGAAGCCGTTCGTGACAAGCACGTTCTTGAGCCCGCGCTCGTGCGCCAGCTTCGACGTGTCGAGCACGAACTCATACCAGATCAGCGGCTCGTTGTAGGTGTAGGCGATGCCGAACGAGCCGTTCTCGGCGGCGAGTTCGACCGCGTCCGGCGGAGAGAGCGCGCGCGTCGGCGCGTCCTCCTGGCTGATCGACCAGTTCTGACAATGCAGGCACGCGAAGTTGCAGCCGTTCGTCCCGACCGACAGGATCGGCTTGCCCGGGTGGAAGTGGTAGAGCGGCTTCTTCTCGATCGGGTCCATCCCGGCCGACGTGACGCGACCGTAAATCGCGCTGACGAGCGTGCCGCCCTCGTTCGCCCGCTGTCGGCAGAGGCCCGCCTTGCCCGGCCCGATCGTGCACTCGTGCGGGCACAGGTGGCACCGCACGCGGTCGTCGTCCAGCTTCTCGTAGTACAGTGCTTCGTGGGCTTCGGTCGTCATGGTCCTGCCCCCGCAGGAAAGGAGATGCGGCTGCGCTCATTCTACTCCCCCGCCGCCCCGGTTGAAAGCGCTGACCGCGCCTCGTCCCCACCGCAGGGTCATTCAATTCTCCGCATCGAGCGCCGCTCGCTGCTGTCAGATGACAAGGTGTTTCGTTTGCCCCGAAGGGGCGAGATTCAATAGCCTGGGGCAACGCCCCAGGAACAGGTGGGGCATTACCAGAGCCCTGTAGGGGCGGCACAGGTGCATCGGATTCGATCTCGCCCCTACAGGGCTTCGCTCTTTCACGTCGCACAGCACCCAGGGCGTTGCCCTGGGCTATGACATGACGCCCCCTCGGGGCTTAGAAACCACGGCGCTCGGGCAGGCGAGCCCGAGAATTGAATGACCCTGACTATCCAGGCGTGGGCTTGACGCCGCCCTGACCCCGCTGTTAGGATTGCCGCGCGTTAGACTCAAGAGGAGACCGCAGCGATGGACCTGAGCGCGAAAGACCGAACCGTCATCCTCGACCTGGCGAAACGGATCGCCGAACTCGCCGACTCGCCCGAGATGCACGAGAAGCGTGCGATGTGGAAGAAGCACAACGCGCTCCAGCGCGTCCGGCCGATGGTCCTCATCTCGCCCGAGGGCGCGTGGCGCGAGATCAGCCCGCTCGTCCAGCAGCAATGCGTCTGCGAGGGCGAGCGGGCCCGCGGCCTCGAACACGGCCTCCGCTGCCGCCTCTACAGCTATGAACGCCACCACGACGACACGCCGGTCGACAAGACGTGGAACGTCGGCAAGGTCTGGCACTCGACCGACTGGGGCCTCGAACCCGAGTGGACGTTCAGCGACGACCCGACCGGCGCCCGCACGTTCAAGCCCGTCATCCACGAGCCCACCGACCTCAAGAAGCTCAAGGTCCCGCAGTGCTCCCGCGACGACGAGGCGACCGAGCGCAACCTCGCCGACGCGCAGGAGCTATTCGGCGACGTCTTCGACGTGCGGCTCCGCGGCATCACCTACGTCAGCTTCCACCTGATGAACCAGTACACCGCGCTCCGCGGGCTCGAAGAAGTCATGATGGACATGGTCGTCAATCCCGGGATGCTCCACGACGCGATGAGTTTCTTCGAGGAAGCCCACAAGAGCATGATCCAGCAATGGATCGACCTCGATCTCCTCGGCATCAACAACGACGGCACCTGCCATTCGTCGGGCGGGATCTGCTACTCCGACGAGCTGCCGGCCGAGGGCTTCGACCCCGAGCACGTGCGGCCGTGCGACATGTGGGCCTCGGCCGAGGCGCAGGAACTCGCCCAGGTCTCGCCCGAAATGCACGAGGAGTTCAGCTTGCAGTACGAGCGCCGCCTGCTCGAGCCCTTCGGCCTCAACGGCTACGGCTGCTGTGAAGACCTGACGAAGAAGCTCGACGACGTGCTCACCATCCCCAACATCCGCCGCATCTCGATCTCGCCGTTCGCCGACGTCGACGCCTGCGCCGAGAAGCTCGGCGACAAGGCCATCTTCTCGTGGAAGCCGCATCCGTCGCACATGTGTGGCCAGTTCGACCCCGACATGATCCGCGACTATATCAAGCACACCCTCGACGTGACGAAGGACTGCGTCGTCGAGATGGTTCTCAAGGACACCCACACCTGCGACAACCAGCCCGAGCGCTTCACCATCTGGTCCGACATCGCCCGCGAGCTCGTCGAACAGTATTGACCCCCAGAGAATCCTGTGGCACAGCCGCCCTCGGCTGTGAATCCATGAGCGACCACAGCGGAGGGCCGCTGTGCCACATAAGCTCCAATCTGCGATAGTCTGTGCAATCTGCGGACCCGGAAGGAAGAAAGAAACCCGTGCGGCAGGCCACCCCGCCACACGGGAATCTCCGTCTCAGCAATCAGTGATCACTGATAACTGATCACTGGTCACTTGCCGTCTACGAACGTCTGCGACGAACAGCCAACAGCGCGAGGCCGACAAGACCCAACCCGGCCGGCTCGGGGATCGGTTGGGCCGGGTGGAAGACGTCCAAGGCGGAGGGCCAGTTGACCCCCGACGCGAAGGTCGTGGGCGATCCGCCGCCGATAGGCGCTACAGCGATCCTGTGGCCTCCCGTGTTGTCGCTGATGTAGATATCCCCATTAACGAGGTCCAGCGCCAGCCCGGCCGGGATAACACCGGTCACGATGGTCGTGAGGCCGTTGCCATCGAGGTCGGCCCGCAGGACCTCGCCCGCACTGTTATCCGCGATGTACATGTAACCGCCGGCCACGTCGAGCTTGACGTCTGTCGGCTTGCCCAGGCCGTCGGCGCCTGCAGTCACCAGGTCCTCGGGGTTCGAGCCATCCAGATTGGCGCGTCGGACCTTGTCGCCCCCGGCGCCGTTGCCCTCGCCCCAATAGACCTTGCCGTTGGTCAGGTCCAGGTCGAGCCCGTTGCCCCGGACGGGGAGGGAGAGGAGCGTCTCCGTCCCTGTCCCGTCGAGATTGGCCCTCTTGAGCGTGTTGACGCCTTCCGCCCAGTAGATCTTCCCGCCGGCCGGATCCACCGCGACGTCGGCACACCAGGTCATGCTGACCGGCAGCGTCGTGTCTCCGGTGCCGTCCAGCTCCGACCGATGGAGGACGCTGGTCGACGGCCCCGCCGCGACGTAGAGCTTGCTGTTGGTGTCATCCACGTCGAGGCCCACGGGCTCCTGCACGGTGAGCACCGTTTCGCGGCCGGTGCCATCCAGACCCATGCGCTCGACCACGCCGCCCCCGGCGCTCGTCCAGTACACCATCGAACTCGCGAGCGCCGGGCTGCACAACAGAAGCATCACTGTCACTCCAATTATCTTCTTCATCCTCTTCCCCTTAATGTTAACCATTTGGGCATTGCGTCTTATCTGCCCGCCATGCGTCGGCCGTCCCCCACAAGGCGGCCGCGGCGGGTGCGAGCCCGCACGGCGCGGACCCGCGTCAAATCCCTCCCGAGTCGTGCTCCATAGGCAGGTCCTCCATCGTCGCCTCCCATTGTCGTGCTGCGCGGACGTTCTCCCGAGGCGCGCAGCGCCCAAAGGGCCACGGACGGCGGCCGGACGTCGAGTCCGGACCGGAGACGCACCAGCCCATCACGCTGCCGCCAGGGGGAGCAGACTGCGCACGTGCGCGCGCACCCGCCGGGCGGAGCGTGCGAGACCGGCCCGCCGCCCCGGCTCCAATGCATCTTCCGGACGGCGCGGAGCAACCCGCCGACGCGGTGCCCCGCACCTATGTCTACACCCGCTCTATGGCCGGTCGGGAGATGCTCCTCCACCCGGCCGTGTCGTGTCCTTACAGTGCGCGGCGGCCTGTCGCGGCATGCCGCCCGCGCACGGCTCGCCCGCACCGCTCTGTCCGCGTGCTCCCGCGGCACTCACGGGGCGCCCGCTTTCTACATGTCCTCACCCGCGGTCGGAGACCACGGCGGTACTTCTTCTAGGGGCGCGACCGCTCGGTCGCGACCCGCGTCTGTCACCGGTCGGCCAGCCCGCCAAGGGCACGTTGTTCGGCCGGGTCGCCCTACCGATCTACCCGACTTCATAGCAAATCCCGTGCCACAGAGGGGCCAAACCCATACGCGACGTCTGGTCGACATGCGTATATGGCTCACATGCGACGGGTTAGGACGTGCAGTGCCGTTCATTCAGTGGCGCGGAGGAGATGCTGGCGAAGCGCGCGGGGTCTTCTTCCCGCAACACTGTGACGGCTTACGCAGAGGTGACTTTTGGTAAGTGCCTCACGGAGCATATGTTACGCGATGTTGCCCTCCGGCAACGGGGCTTGTCTCAGCGCCGCATCAGCGAAGAGCCGCGCAAGGACTTCCACGGTCATCGTCGCGCGCCTCTTGTCGCCCCCGGCCACGGAGCGCGAGGAACAGTAACGGACGATAGATAAGCACGAATGGACACAGGCGTAGAAGCGGCTCTGCTATCCGCGTGTATCCGTGTTCATCCGTGGCGAGTTCGTCCCGCGTGCTACTTGCAAAAACGGACACGAATGTTAGTATCCGTTGGCGACGCAGTACTGCTCGGGCGGAGAACGGAGCACCTCAATGCCGAACGCCACGGCCAGCATGAAACCGCGACGGCGACGCGTCGTCCGGCTCTTCTGGCGGGCCCTATATCCCGGCCACTGCCTGAGAGGGGGCCGAGCCGGCGCGCCTTGGATCTTGCAGTTCATCGACCTGTTGCGCGTGCCGCAGGCCGAGGCCGTCGAGTACCTCCGCGCGGGCGAGTTCGATGGCATTCTAGCTCAAATCGACCAGGGGGGACCGATACTCGAATTCTGCCGGTCGTGTGATGTGCCGGTCGTCGATCTTTCGGAGGCGCACGGGGACCTGGATGTCCCCCGCGTGTTGTTGGACGAGGCCGCGATCGGGCGAATGGCGGGCGAGCACTTCGTCGAGCGCGGCTTCCGCCATTTCGCGTTCTGCTCTGCCTACGACCACTACGCGCTGGCCGGGCGACTCGCCGGCTTTCGCGAGGTCGTCGAACCGGTGGCCGAGACGTTCCATGTGCTCGAGTCGCGGCCCGGCAACGAAGCGGCGATCCCGCGTCCCGACGGGTTTGCCCGCGAACTGGCGAAGCTGCCGCTGCCGCTGGCGGTGATGGCGTTGGACGACCTGACGGCGGAGGTGGTCGTCGGTGCCTGCGATCTGGCGGGCCTGCCCGTGCCGGAACAGGTCGCCGTCATCGGATGCAACAACGACGAGCACTGCGAGGCGTGCAGGGTCCGGCTGTCGAGTGTGCTGCCCGGCCTCGACAGGCAGGCGCGTGAAGCTGTAGACCTGCTTGACCGGCTGATGGGCGGCGAGCCGCCGCCGACCGAGCCGATTCGCATCGCGCCGTTGGCGTTGGCGGTGCGGGAGAGCAGCGACATCTTCGCAGTTGAGAACCTGACGGTGGCGCAGGCGGTGCGGCACATCATCCAGAGCGTCCGGCAGCGGCTCCAGGTGGGCGACGTGGCGGCGGCGGTCGGCGTGTCTCGCGCACACATCAAGCGGCTGTTTCGTCGATACCTCGACTGTGGAGTCGCCGAGTACATCCGCGACATGCGAATCCGGCAGGTGAAGAGCATGCTGTTGACATCGTCGGCATCGATCAAGAAGATCGCGGAGTTTGCCGGGTTCCGGCAGGCGAGTCATCTCAGTGCGGTCTTTCACAAGGCAACGGGCCTGAGCCCGAAGCAGTGGCGGGAGCAGCACCGGGAAGACCAGTGATCGGTCATCAGCGACCACTCCGGTCGTGCGCCGTTGACGCGAAGCCCGCCAGCCGCTAAGGTAATTCGCGGCGATTTTGTTCCACATCTTGGTCTGTTAGGAGAGGAGTCAATGGCATCCTGCATCGGCGCCCAGTTGTTCACCCTGCGTGAGTTCATCCAGACGCCCGAGGACGTCGCGAAGACGATGAAGCGGCTCCGCGAGATCGGGTACGAGGCGGTCCAGGTCTCCGCGATGGGGCCCATCGACAAGACGGAGCTTCGCAAGATTCTCGACGGCGAGGGCATCACGTGCGCCGCCACGCATATCGGGTTCCACGAGATGCGCGACGAAACCGAGCGGGTCGTCGAGGAGCACAAGATCCTCGGGTGCGACTACCCCGCCATCGGCGGCATCCCGGGCGAGTACAAGAGTGGCGAGGGGTACGCGGCGTTCGCAAGGGAGGCGTCGGAGGTCGGCGCGAAGCTCGCCGAGCACGGCCTCACGTTCGGCTACCACAACCACAGTTTCGAGCTGGAGAAGTACGGCGACCGCACCGGGCTTCAGATCCTGGTCGAGGACAGCGACCCGTGCGTGACGTTCGAGATCGACACGTACTGGATTCAGCACGGCGGCGGCTCGCCCGCCGAGTGGATCCGGAAGGTCTCGGGCCGCATCCCGCTGCTCCACCTGAAGGACATGGGCGTCGGGCCCGAGGGGCCGTGGATGACGGAGGTCGGCGAGGGCAACCTCGACTGGCCCGGCATCCTCGACGCCGCCAAGGGCGCCGGCACGGTCTGGTACCTCGTCGAGCAGGACACCTGCCAGCGCGACCCGTTCGACAGCATGGAAATCAGCTTCAAGAACCTGAAGGCGATGGGGCTGGAGTGAGGTCCGCCGACGGCGCCCGCGCCACTTACGTGCTCGACCAGCAGTATCAGGACTACGTCCCCGATCCCCCCGTCGTCCAGCTCGACGACTACGCCCGGTTCTAGCGAAGCTTCCCGTATCGGATTCAGGTTGCCGACGGCAGGTCCGGTGCGAATGGATGTCTGCCCCCCGATCGCCCTCGGGGCGGCGAGCTTGTCGAACCGCAAGGCACATGCCCGTTCGAACAACCACGACGCCAGGAGAGGAAACGATGATGAAACGCCGTGCTCGCCCGCCACAGCCGCGGCGACGGCGGGTGACGAACCCTGCCCGCCCCGGCGGGGGGCCTTGACTGCGGCTATCGATGTCCCCGGAGCTCTCTATGCCTGAACGAATTTCTGTATTCGCTCGGGGATTTTCATTGCGGCGTCCGCGACCTCCACCACGAAGATATCGCCGTTCGTGTCCACGTGAAGCGAATGGGGAACCTGGAACTGGCCGGGCTTCTCGCCCGCCTCGCCGAACCTCGAAAGCAGTCGGCCGTCCGGGCTGAAGAGCATGATGCGATGCCCGTCGCCGTCCGCGACGGCGATGGTCCCGTCAGGATGAACGGCCGTGCCGAAGGCGCGGGCCGGCGAGAGCCATTCGGCAATGAAGCGGCCCGCGGCATCGAACACCTGAACGCGGTGGTTGCCACGGTCGGCCACGTACACGCGGCCGCGGCCGTCGACGGCGATGTTGTGGGGCATGAAGAACTCGCCGGCCTTGTCTCCCCGCTTGCCCCAGGCAAACTTGAATTCGCCCTTCGGCGACAAGCAGACAACCCGGCTGTTGCCATAGCCGTCGGCGATGTACAAGTCCCCGTTCGGGGCGAAGGCGATGTCCGTCGGATAGTTGAACTGCGTTTCGGTCTCCCCCGCCTTGCCGCGCTCCCCGAACGCGCGGATCAGTTTTCCATCCAGCGTGAATTCGAAGACTTGGTGGCGCTCGAGGTCCGTGATCCAGATGTGGTCGTTCAGGATCCGCAGCCCATGCCCCTGCGCAACGGTGTCGCTCTTCCAGGTACCCAGGAGTTTTCCGTCCGGCGCGAAGACAAAGACGTCGCAGCCGGCCTCCTTCGTGTTGCCCACCATGTAGACCTTCTCGGCGCTGTCGGTCCCGATACCGAGACACCGGTCAAACACAATGTTCTCCGGCAATTGGGGCCAGTCCTTCACTACCGTGTAGCGGCGCGCCTTCTTTTCCGCGCGGGTCCGTCCGGCGCTCGTCCCCGTTGTTGCGCAACCGTTGAGCAGCATTCCCACGCCGGCTGCCCCCACAACCTTCATCATCTGCCTCCTGCTCACGTCGTTCGTCTTGCTCATCGTTCTGCCTCCTTCCTCCGACTGTCGCACAGGAACTTAGGAACCCTAACAAAACCATTTCTGACAGGATCTACAGGATTGACCAGATACCCTTGCGGCCCGCCGGGCCGCCATCATCCTGTTGATCCTGTCCATCCCTGTCAAAGAGAGCGAGGTTCTGTTAGAGGCCCCTATCGCATACGAACCCAGAACCGGCGGCGTCCGCTCGAGGAGTGATGCTGGCCGCTTTCCGGGCCGACAGACCGCTTCAGAACAGCCCTCGTCGCCGCCGCCAATCTCCTTCCCGCGTAACCACAGCGAGAGTAGCGGGCGGATCGCCTTTTGTCAATCCCATAGGCGGTTGAATCATCCCCCGTTTCGCGGAGCGCTCTGTGGAGGCCCGTTCACGGGCCTTTCCGAGTCCGCCAACGGCGGACGAGAATAGGCTTGCCCGCCACAGCTCCAGCGGCGGCGGGCCCCCGGCTTCAGCCGGGGTAACTGGGCGGCGTAAACGCCCGTTAGCCCCGTTCACGGGGCTTCCCCCGCCACCTGCTGGCGCGGCTTGAGCCGTTGGGCAAGCCCGGTGAACCGGGCTGGAACAACGTAAGGGGTCTCCCGCCGGGTTACCCCCGCTGAAGCGGGGGCCTGGACTCGGCCCTGAAGGGCCTCGCGAAGCGGCGTAAACGCCGCTCAAATAGAGCATTCGAAAACTGGGGATGATTCAGCATAGGCGGTTGAGACTGACGGCGCCCGCGCCAACTACGTGCTCGACCAGCAGTACCAGGATTACGTCCCCGATCCCCCCGTCGTCCAGCTCGACGACTACGCCCGATTCCAGCCGCCCGCCGCTGCGGACTTCACACACGGCTCGTAGCCGTAGATATCGCTCAGCGTCTCGGCCATCCGGCGGTCGAGGTAGTCGACGTCCTCGGGTTCGAGGTAGTCGATGTACCCGCCGACCTTCCCCTTGCGGACCTTGAACGACTCGGCGTCGCTCGGATCGGCGGGCTTCAGCTTGTAGGACCCGGTCGCCTCGCCCGCTTCCATCTTGCGCATGTTGTCGAACGACGCGAACGCGATCGCCTCGCGCGCCTCGTCGTCGGTGATCTCCCCGAGCCCGAGGAAGTCGAGCACGCGCCGCAGCTCGCGTTCCGGGTCCTCGTGCATGTCCTCGTAGCGGACGAGCAGGAACGCCTCGGTCAGCTCGCGGCTGTCGGCCCAGACGTTGTAGTAGCGGAGCAGCGTGTCGAACCCGCCGATGTCGAAGCGGAGGAACTCGGAGATCGTCCCGGTGAACGGGCCGTGTGTCTCGCGACGGCGTTTCTGGAAGAACCAGAACGTGTGCGGCTTCTCGCGGCGGGTCTTATGGAAGTAATACGAGACGATCACGTCGCGCGGGTCGCGGACCATGAAGATGACCTTGCGGCCGCGGAACTCCTCCTTGAGCGCGGGCAGTTCGCGCGGGCGCTTGCGGTGCGGGGCGCGGTCGTGGGTGATGCGGATGCTGGGGATGTCGGGCCGGCCCTCGGCCATCCGGCTCAGCTTGAGCAGATTCTGCGACTCGACGCCGAAGTGCTGCTGGATCGCGCGGCCGATCTGGAGCGTCAGCCACGTGCGGCCGCACTTCGGATACGAGAGCAGGAAGTAGTCGTGCTGCCACTTCTTGCCGCGCTTCCGGAGTTTCTTGACGTTCTTCCACAAGCCCAACGGGCCCGCTCCTGAAAGGTGAAACGACACGCGGCCGGCCTCGATGCGTCGACCGGGGCCGGGCGATTATATCTGTGGAATGCGCGGCCGACAAGCGTGTTCCGGGGGGCGGCCGGGCAGCCGTTCACCGCGACGGCTTGGCGAGGGCGGCGGCATTGCCCGAGCGCAGCACCGTGTAGTAGTCCCGCACGTACTCGTCCGGGCTGCTCGCGTCGAGCGTGCGTGTCTGCGGCGACCGGGCGGCAAGGGGGCCGGTGTTCCTCGCCACGGCCACCGCGACCCCGTCACGGATCAGACTCAGGACCGGGGAATCGGTCCGGAAGACCTGCCCGACGAAGACGAATCTGCCGTCGTCTCGCACGAAGTTTTCCATGGCGGGGCTGATGCGGGTGTGCGTGAAGCCGCCGCCCGTGAGCACGACGAGCACCGCGGGCGAGAACTTATCGAGCGCCGCATCGATGCTCGGGCTGTAGTCTTCCTCGTAGTCCCGGTCGCCATACAACCTGGTGGCACCGGAGAGCGCGTCGTACTCGCCGACCGAATAGCCGCGCTTCTCGAGTCCTCCGGTCAGAGCCGCGAGCCGCTCGGCATAGGGGCCGCGGTCGTGGGGCGAGAGGACCAGCACCGCAACGCGACTGTCGGAGTCGGGAGCAATCTGTTGAACGGCTCGCGCCACTTCGGCTCCGACCTGCCGCTCGAAGTCCTCCCGCACGAACGACCCCGTGCCGGTCTCCCCCGCGAGCCGCCACACGGCCAGCGCCGCCCCAGCCAGCGCCAGTATCGCCAGCAAGACGACCCCGGCGCGGCCGCGCTCACACGATGTCTTACACGTGTTGTGCACCATTCTTCTGCCTCCTGAAAAGATCTTCGCCGGCCCGGCCTTAAAACGAGGTCAGCGACGAATTGTTCTCTCCGTTCCAGAGCGCCGGATCGCCTGTCCCCGCGACGCCGGTCGGGTCGTCACTGTCGTATCCCGCCTCGCGCATCGTGAGCGACTCGGCGTGCCCATCGCCGAACACGGCGTTGAATTTCCCGCCGTGCCGCGGGTCCGCAGGACATTGCCCGCCGCTTCCGCTGCCCCATCTCCCGTTCAGAGGCACCGGCGGGTCGAGGGTGTAAGCATGCACGCCGTCGCTCATCGAGCTGTCGCCGAACGCGTCGCCGACGAGGATGGTCTTGGATGGGACGCGGATTCGGTTCGTCCGGACCGGGTACGGGCGCGGCAGAGCGGCCGACGCCGCGTCGCCGTGAAACGGGCCGAACGTCGTCCAGTTGTATCCATACGAGCCCGTCCTCGCAAAGTCGCCGCGGCGCGCGTCCGCCAGTCGGTTTCGAGACGCCCCGATGGACGGGCAGACGAGCACCTTGTTCGTGATGCGGTTCCCGGTGCCGGGGGCGCTCTGGACCGACGGGTCCTCGACGCTTCCGCCGATGTACTGGTCGAGAGCGCCGACCCAGCGCGTCTTGGCCCCGTGCTTCCACCGCGCGCAGGGATAGAAGCCGTCGTTGACGCCCGTGTACAGCGCAAAGCCGACGCCCAACTGCTTCAGGTTGGACAGGCATGTCGCGGCCCTCGCGTGTTCGCGTGCCACCCCGAGAGCCGGGAGTAGCATGCCGGCGAGGATCGCAATGATGGCGATGACGACGAGAAGCTCGATGATGGTGAAGCCGCACTTGCACTTCATGGTCAGACCTCCTTTCAAAACGACGTCCGGCTTGGCCAGAGGGCCCAGACTCAGCCCTGGTTGAATGAGAGTTGCGTCAGGAACCGTCCGGGCCTCGCGCCCGCGACTGATGAATCACGCCGCCTAAAGCGGCCTGTCCTCCTTCTGTTCGCCCGAACGACATGGCATCGCTCGGCGTCCTGAGGTGTCGGACCGTCCCGGGCCTCGCGCCCGTGGAAACGAACTCCCCTCTCCCAAGCCGGCCTCCGGCGGGACCCTGGCCGGCGGAAAATCAACGACATACCGGTACTGCTTGCCGCAGCGGATGATGACCTCCTTCTGGCCACGCTTGAGCATGCGCAGTTCCACGCGCAGCTCCCCGAAGCCGTCGTGCTCCAGGAGCATCTCGTACAGCTCGCACAGCTTGTCGAGAACTACCGTGTTATCGTCACTCATGGTCGCTTAACCCTCATCGGCCAGACGCGGGTCCGCGCGGTGAATCACTCGGGCCGGCCCTTTCGGAGACGCCTGCGCCGGCGGAAGCCGAGGCCGCGGCCCGCGCCGATCCAGTCGCCCGGCGCGACCCGGACGAAAATCTCTTCCGCGCTCTCGCGGTCGAGCGCCAGATGCGTCTCGCCGAACTCGATCACGAAGCTCGGCCAGACCTGGTGGACGCGCAGCTCCGTGCCCGGGACCACGCCGAACGACGCGAGCCGGTCGATCCGGCTGTCCGTCGCCGCGTGCACGTACGCCACGACGCCGCTGCTGCCCGCGGGCAGGTCCGACAGCCGCTGCATGACGGCCGCCACGTTCGTCTGCCCGTCCGTGCAGCAGGCCCCCGGCGGGATCGGCTTGCCGTGCGGACAAACCCGCGGATGCCCGAGCAGCGTGCAGATCGACTCGGTCACTTCGTCCTCAAGCACGTGCTCGAACCGGCACGCCGTCGGCTCCGACGCAGACGCGGCGAGCCGCAGCACGTCGTGCAGCAACCGCTCGGCGAGCCGGTGGCGGCGCACGATGGCGCTCGCCAGCACGCGGCCGGCCTCCGTCAGGTCGAATCCGTCGGGCGCCTCAGTCGCGAGATTCGCCTCGACGGCGTCGCGCAGCGCATCCTCGCCCACGTCCGCCCAACCCAAGACGTCTTCCTTCATGAACGGCCCCGGCTTCCCCTCTCCGAGGCAGAACAGCGCCTGAAGGATTTCGTCGACTTCGTCCGAGTGTCCCATTGTTCGTCTCCTCAACTCATAGCGCCACGCTGAGCCCCGTGACGGCGAGCAGCGCCCGCACGAGCGCTCCGGCCGCGACTGCCAGCGTCAACACGAGCGCGTTCATCGCGAGCGCCTTCCGCCAGCCCAGCTCCTTCACGCACACGAAGAAGTGCGCCAGGCACGGCACGAAGAGCGTGATGACGACCAGCGCAACCAGCACCTGGTTGGCGGCGATCTGCCCGCTCTTGAACTGCTCGAAGATGATCACGGTTCCGTAGTCGCGGCGAAGGAACCCCATGATGAAACCGATCGTCGTTTCGACCGGCAGGCCGAGCACGCCCTGCACGACCGGCTGCGCGGCGGCCTCGACGAGCCGCAACAGGCCGGTCCGGTCCATGATGAACAGACAGACGGTGCCCAGCAGGAAGAGCGGGACGGCCTCGCGCATAAACCACTTCACGCGGTGGTAGGTCTTGACGATCGCGTTCGCCGGCCGCGGCCATCGAAACGGCGGGACCTCGAGCAGCAGGTCGGCCTGCCCGCCGCGGACGACCTTCGCCGCGGCCCAGCCGATGCCGAACATCGCGGCCGCGAGCACGGCGAGATAGACCAGCACGCCCGTCGCGGAGATCGCCGCGAGCACGGCCGTGATGACGCCCAGTTGGGCGCTGCACGGCACGGCGAGCGCGAGCAGCAGAATGGCAATGAGCCGCTGCTTTCGCGTCTCGAGGATCCGCGTCGTCATCGTCGCCATCGTCCCGCATCCGAGCCCGAGCACCATCGGCAGCACGGCCTTGCCGCTCAGGCCGACCCGCTTGAAGACCCGGTCGGCCAGCAGCGAGAGGCGCGGCAGGTAGCCCGAGTCTTCCATCAGCGAGAACAGCAGGAAGAAGAGCGTGACGATTGGGAAGACAATCGCGATGGCGTAGGTGAGCCCCGTCGAAACGACGCCGGCGGTCTTGTCGAAGAAGAAGGCGTAGACCGGGCCGCCCCTGCCGACGAGCCCGGCGAGCCATCGCGAGACCGGCCCGTTGATGAGCCCGCCGTATTCGCCCGCGCTCTCCTCGTAGGTGCCGAACACGGTTCCCTCGACGAAGTCGACGCAGTCGCCGGCGCCGAACACGCCGACGACGATATAGATCACCCACAGCGCGAAGACGAGCAGGAAGAACCCGCCGACGGGATGGGTCGAGAGCCGTGCGAGCGCGGCCGCGCCGCTGCCGCCGCTCCGGTATTCCCACCGCCACGCCGAGCCCGCGTACAGCGCCATGACGACCGCGGCAAGAACGTGCGTCGCCACTGCGCTGCCCACGTGGCCGAGCGCGCCGAACCGCGGCTCGCCGCCGGACAACGCATAGAAGACGAACGAGGCCAGCCGCCAGCCGACTGCGTAGAAGAGCGCGGGCGACAGCACCCCGAAGAACAGGAAGCGGCCGATCCCGCTGACGGACGCCCCGCGTTCCTGCCGCCTGACCACCTGCCCGACAAGCTCGTCGGCCTGCTCCGCGCGGCGCCGCTGGACCGTCATCGCCACCGACTCGCGCAGCTGCGAAGTCGTCTGCTCGCGGGCGGCCGCGAGCTTCTTCCTGAAGCCCGGCTCGGCCTCGGCCGCGATGCGCTTCTCGAGGGCCGGATCGCCCGCGAGGAGCATGAGCGCCAGCCCGCGGCCGCCGGGTTGCCCCTCAGGCAGCAGGGCGATCACGTCGGCGACGCCCAACTCGAGAGCATCGTCATACTCGGCCGGCAACTGCGCCGGCCCCGCGTCCTTGAGCGAGGCGAGAAGCTGATGGAACCCGCGCCGCTCGGTCGCGACCGTCGGAACGACGGGCACCCCGAGCGCTTCCTGCAGACGAGCGGCATCGATGTCGATGCCGCGGTCCATCGCCTCGTCGGTCATGTTGAGCGCGAGCACCATCGGCACGTCCAGCTCGGCGAGCTGGGCCGTCAGCAGCAGCGCGCGCGGGAGATTCTTGGCGTCGGCGATCTGCACGACGATCTTGTCGCCGGGCGCAAGCACAACGTCGCGCGCGACCCGTTCGTCCTCGGAGTTCGGGCTGAGCGAGTTCGCGCCCGGGGTGTCGATGACCTCGAGCGTGCGCCCGCCGACGCGGCCCATCCCGCGCGCGACCTCGACCGTCGTGCCGGGATAGTTCGACACGACGACGTAGCGGCCGGTGAGCAGGCGGAAGAAGACGCTCTTGCCGACGTTGGGGTTGCCGACGAGAAGAACGGAAGGCTGTGCTCTATCGGCCTCAGGCGCGGCCGGGTGGGCTGCCACTCGTGTGCTCCTGCCCTCCCCCGTCGTTGTCCGGCTCGTCTTCGTTCGGCGCATCGGCCGCGAGCCGGAACCGATGGAAGCTCTCGGCGAGGCGGTTCCCGGAGTGAGGGCACTCCTCGATGAACCGGAGAAACTCGATCAATCGGCCGAGGGTCTCGTCGCTCAGCGCGTGCTCCATCCCGCACGCATCGCGGTCGGCGATCTCGTCCGGCAGCGCGAGGACCTCGGTGATGAACTTCCTGAGCACGTCGTGCCGGCGGACCATGCTCTCGGCGATCGCGGCGCCCTCGGGCGTCAGCGTCACAAACTGGTAGGGCTCGTAGTTGACGAGGCTGTGCTCGGCGAGGTGTTTGAGGGCGCCCGTGACGGTCGGCATCTGCACGCCCATCGTGGCAGCGATGTCGCTCACGCGCGCGACGCGCTTCTCCGCCACAAGCTGGAAGATGGCCTCGAGGTAATCCTGAAGTTTCTGGGAGATCGCGTGTGTGGCGGACAGAACGAGTGCCTCGACTGGTGTTCGTTACGCCTAACAATATACGGATAACCTAATATTGTCAAGAGAAAAAATCCTGGCCTTTACATAACCTCTCGGCAGACAGGGCGTTAGACAAGCATCTTCTTGAGCCTGAAAGGCTCGAGTCGGCAGCAAAGCTGCCGGCGCAGTTTGCCAAAGCGAACTGCCAAGCTGCCCCGACGGGTCAGCCATCAGCCCAAGGCGAGAACCCTTATCTTTACCCACATGTTATTGAGGTTCTTTTCGAGCCGCGTAGCGGCGAATGCGGCAGCAAAGCTGCCGTCGCAGTTTGCCCAAGGCAAACTGCAAGGCGAGCAACGCTCGCCCCGTAGCCCCGGGTGAAGCTTGCCCGCCTGCCGTCCGGCGGGCCCGCAGCTTGCCCGCCAGCGGTCGGGCGGGGGCGAGCCCGGGGTAAGGGTGGTCGAGTGCATAGGCAGAGCCCCGCAAGGGGGAGTCGATATTTTGAACGGGGGCGACGACGGCGAAAGGCGGTGACAGGGCGGCAGCGAAGCTGCCGTCGGAGTTTGCGGAGCAAACTCCCGCCGTTCCAGCGGAACGGCACGTCTCCGCTTCGCTCCGCAGGTGCCAGTCACCGTTTTTCGCCCGCGCGCTCGCGTGACACAGGGCGGAAACCAGGGACTGCCACTCGCTGGCTGTCCCGGTTTCCGCGCAGTTCCCCCCGTTCAGAGTATCCACTCCCGCAAGGGGTGATTGAACGTGCCCAATCACCCCTCCGGGGCTCTTCGCAACCCACGGCCCCTCTTCCCACGGCTCATATCCGGCCGCTACGCGACCGGATGTTTCACCGTGGGCTATGTTCAATCGCTGCTGCGCAGCTCCGGGAACAGGCCTGGGAACTCATGAGCAAAGATAAGGGCGAAGCCCTGGGAGAGTGTGGGCAGAGCAAGAGAGCCCTGTGGGGGCGTCAGAGAATCTCTATCGCCCCTACTTCGCGAGGGAGCTTCGAAGGTCGCGGGCGAGGAACTGGCAGCTCTGGTAGCGGTCGCGGGGCGTCTTCGCCATGGCCTTGGCGACGATGGCCCCCACCCGCTGCGGGATGTCTTTGCGAACCTGGCCGAGCGGGTCCGGCCGCGCGTTGCGGACCATGCCGACGAGCTTGACGGGATCGCTCTCCTCGAACGGCGACCGCCCGGCGAGCATCGCATACAAGACGGCGCCGAGCGAGTAGACATCGGCCCGCTTTCCGGCGCCGGCGCGATCGGTGAGGCACTCGGGCGCCCAGTACGCGACGTTGTCCGCGGGATGCTCGACGTTGATGGCGCCGGCCGCGACGGCGTCTTCGAGCACCTTCGCAAAACCCAGGCCGGCAAGCTTCGGGATCCGCTCGTCGTTGATCAGAACGAGCGACGGCCGGATGTCGAGATGCAGCACGTCGCGCCGGTGCGCGGCATCGACCGCGCCGGCGATCTCGGCCACGATCCGGACCGCTTCCTTGACCGCAAACCCGGGCTTCTTCGCGAGCGAGCGCCGAACGCTGCTGCCGTCGATGTACTCGACCGACACGTAACAGCGTTTCGCCGTCCGCCCGATGTCGTAGATGCGGACCAGGTTCGGATGGGAGATCTGCCCGCCGCGCTTCACCTCGGCAAGGAACCGGGTGCTGAGTTCGGCGTTCGCCATCACCTCGGACCGGATCGCGCGAAAGACGACGCTTCGCGCCATCGAGATCTGCTCGGCCTTGTACGTCGCCGACCAGGCCCCGCCGCCGAGCTTCACGTCGATCCGGTGGCCGGCGACCGTCTTGCCGAGGAGCGAATCGGCCGCTCGGCACGCGACGCAGCAGACCTGCCCGTGCACGTCGGTCGCCTGCCCCGTCCGGACTTCTTTCTGCGCGACGGGCTGGCGACAGGATGCGCACACGGCCTCGTTCTTCTTGAGCGCGCGGCCCGGGCCGTCCGCCGTGATCCCGTAGAGGGTCGCGATGCCCGCATCATCCAGCTCGGGGGCCGGCTGCGTCTGTTCGGTCGACGTTCCGCCTTTGGCGTCCCCGGTCGACTTCCCTGCGCGACTCGTGTCGCCCTTGCGCGTGCGGCGGCGCTCGGGGCCGCCTTTGCGGGCGAGCTTCGGCCGGGCCGCCGCCCGCCGGCCGGGGCGCTCATCGGTCGTCTCGCCGGTCCCGCGGGCTGTCTTCTTCGCAGACGATTTCTTGCGGGCCGCGGTTCCGGGCCGCTTGCTCTTCGCGGCCGCGCCCTTCGGGCCCGCCGCCCGCTTCGGGCTCGCCGCGCCCTTCGACGCCGCCTTCTTCGCCTTCGGCTTCGGCTTGGGTTTGGGCTTGGGGGCCGGCGGCTCCTCCTCGCGCTCCATGTACCGGAACTGGGTGTAGCCGGCGAGAATCAGGTCGCCGTGTCTGAGCTGCGTCGCCTTGATGCGCTCGCCGTTGACGTGCGTGCCGTTCATGCTGTCGAGGTCTTTGAGCGTCGCGACGCCGTCGACAACGCTGATCTCGTAGTGGACCCTCGATAGCTTGGCGTCGCGGATGCGAAGGGAGCTGGCTGCACTGCGGCCGACTGTCATCGGGCGATCCGCCGGCAACAGCGTGCGGACGTCTTGGCCTTTGCGGTCCTTGTCGATGATCAGCAGATGCGGCACGTCAACTCCTCGTCACAACGGGGCTTCACGTCGGCACTATCATCCACAAAACGCGTCGTGAATCAAGGCGCGCGGGCCGCCGGCGCCCCTACGGAATCTCAATCTGCTCCGTGCGCTCGATGTAGTGCTGGATGTTTGCCTGCTGTTCGGGCTTCGGGCAGAGCCGCAGCGCCTGCTGCAGTCGCACGAGGGCTTTCTGCTTGTCGGCCGCCGACTTGTCGATCGCGGCGCGGCGCGCGTAGGCCTGGCCGAGCCGGCACTGAAGGGTCCACTTGTCCGGAAACCGCGTCGTCGCGCGTTCGAGCGTCACGAGGGCGGCGTCCAGTTCCCCGTCCTGCATCTGATACGATGCCAGCACGTAGTGGACGGTCGGGTCGTCGGGCCGCACGGCCATCAGCTTGCCGTATAGGCGAACGGCCTTGCCCGTCTGCCGCTGCTTCGCGTACTGCCGCGCCATCTTGCTCACCCACAGGCGCGCCTCGCGGTGCTCCGGGGCGAGCGAGATGAAGACGTCCTCGACCTTCCCGCGCACGGTTTCCGTTTCTTCCGGGGTGCCGTAGTCGAACACGCCGCGCCCGCCCGCCATGAGAGTGGCCATCTCGTTGCGAAGCCGGCCGTGATAGCGGCTTGTGTCGCGCCGCGAGTAGACGAGGACGAGGGCCTTCCGGTAGATCTCGATCGCCTTGTCGAACTGCTTGTTGACCATGTACGCGTGGCCCAGCTCGGTCAGGCGCTGCGCGCTGCGGGGTTCCTTGTCGACCAGTTCGAGCAGCGTCGCCACCTGGCGGGAGACGAGGCGCGCGTGGACGCGGACGCTCCCGGGCCGCATGATCTCGATGCGGCGTTCGTATCGTGCGAAGTTCGGCTTTTCCACCCACAGCTCGTGCTGGCCGAGGGTCACGCCCGGGATCCGGAGCGGGCGGTCCGACTTCGTCTTGCCGACGACCCGGCCGTCGAGGTAGACGGTCGCGTCCGATTGCCCCGCCGAGACAAACAGTTCCGCGACGCCCGCCGCCTCGAGCGACACGGTCAGCTCGTCGGGGGTGTCCGCTCCGATGGCGCGCCGCCAGGTCGTGTATCCGTATTTGGCGACGCGCAGCGCGTGCGGGCCGCTCGGCGCGAACTCGACCTCGATGGGCGTGAGGCCGAGGAACTCGTTGTCGAGGAAGACCTCGGCTCCGAGCGGTGTCGAGGCCACCTGGACCGACCGGGTGCCGGCGCCGAGAAGGCCGAGGACCGCCCGACCGCCGAACGCCAGGCCGGCCGCGGCAATCAGCGCGAGGGCGGCGAGGGCCACCCGCCGCTTCGTCCACCGGCGGGGCCGCAGGGCGATCAGGTCGCGGGTCGACGTCTCGTCGGGCGCGGCGATCCGCGCGGTCGCCGGGAACGCGGTGGCCGCGGGGAGGGCCATCTGGGTCTCGTCGGGCAACACGAGCACGAAGTGCGTCCGCCCGACGTGGATTCTCGAGCCGGAGACGAGCCCGACCGATGCTATCTTTTCGCCATCGACGAACGTGCCGTTGAAGCTGCACAAGTCCTCGATGCGATAGCCGCTCTCATCGGACAAGATCCGGCAGTGGTGGCGGGAGATTTCAGAGTCGTCCTCGACGACGACGTCGTTCGTCTGCGCGCGGCCGATGGCGAACACGCCCCGGCGCGGCAACAGATGGGTGCGGCCGCGGAGTTTGCCGTCGGCCACGACGAGCTTCGCGGGTGCGCCGTCGTCGGCGCCGATGATCTTCGTCTTGTCCGAGGTGGGGAAGGCATTCATTCGGTTCGCGTCGCCCAAACCTTGCCCGCCCAAGCGGGCCGCATCGGTCCCGCCGCCGATCCGGCCCTATTCCGGCGCCTTCATGATCCCCCCCGCCTTTGCCTGGGGGTCGTCCGTCACGAAGACCTGGTCGAGCTTGACGTCGTCCTCACGGTTGGTCAGCGTCAGCGTGTGCGCGCCCTTCGTCAGCTTGAACGGGCGCGGCGCATCCGAGCTGACGTCGTCCGACCTGAGCGAGGTCCAGAGCCACCTCTTGTAGGTCGTGCCGCTGAGGACCAGCGGCGGGGCGGCGTCGACGGCCAGGCCGAAGCTGTTGCTGCACTCGTCCTCCCACCGCACGCGGAAATGGACGTAGTAGACGCCCTCGGCGGGGACCTCGAACGGGAGCAAGAGCTTCCCCTTCGGTTTCTCCTTGTCGGCCTTGTTGGCCCCCTTCGGCACGGCCACGCACCGCCCGCCGGAGGCCTCCTGGCGCCCGAACGTGTCGTGCATCCCGGGCTCGACCTCCTCGGCCACCATCGCCGGCTCGACCGTCCCGTCCTCGGCCTCGAGGATGATGACGACGGCATCGTCGCGCGGGGGCAGCAGGTGCTTCGTCTGCTCGGGCGGCCGCTCGTCGTTGCAGCCCGCCGCGCAAAGGACGAACGGCAGAACGATCCATCCGGCGAGTCGTGGCATCGCGAGCATCGTGAACGTCCCTCCGGTCGGCTCCTTCAACGGCCAAAGCCCTTAAGCGTATTATACCCCGCCCGGCGGGGCTGGCAACGCCCCGCGTGCTTGCGTCGGTGCCGGGCGGGCCGCTACAATGCGCCCGGCAGAACCTGGCAAGGAGGCGATCATGCCGTCGAAAAACGTCGTTGTCGTGGGAACGGGGACTATGGGCCCGGGCATCGCGGCCGTGTTTGCGCTCGGGGGATGGCGGACGGTGCTCCTGGGCCGCACGCCCGATGCGCTCGCATCCGGGCTGGACCGCTCGCGCCTCGCCGGCGCGAACCTCGAGCGGCTCGGCCTGCTCTCGCCCGGGCGCGCGGCCGAGGCCGAGACGCTCCTCTCCGGCTCGACGGATATGGGGGCCGCGGCGGCCGATGCCGACTTCGTGGTCGAGTGCATCGCCGAGCACCTCGAGGCCAAGCGCGACTGCTTTCGCCACCTCGACGAGGCGGCCCGGCCGGACACGATCCTCGCCACGAACACGTCGGGCCTGAGCATCTCGGCGATCGCCGCGGCCACGTCGCGCCCGGCGCGGATCGCCGGGATGCACTGGTGGAACCCGCCGCACCTCATCCCGCTCGTCGAGGTCGTTCGCGGCGAGCAGACCGACGAGGCCACGCTGGCCGCGGTCGCCGACACCGCGCGGGCGCTCGGGAAGACGCCGGTGCTCGTTCGGAAAGACGCGCCGGGCTTCATCGGCAACCGCCTGCAGTACGCCCTGCTGCGCGAGGCAATTCACATGGTGGAGGCGGGGATCGCGTCGGCGGAAGATGTCGACGCAGCGGTGCGGGCCGGGCCGGGGCTTCGGTATGCGGCGATGGGCCCGCTCGAGGTCGCGGACCTCATCGGGCTCGACGTGGTGGCCGATGTGATGGCCTACCTGCTGCCGGAACTCGGCGCACCGTCGGCGACCCCGGACTCGCTCGCTCGGCTCGTCGCGTCGGACAAGTTGGGCGTCAAGCGCGGCGGGGGATTCCACGACTGCGCCGGCCGCCCGCTCGCAGACCTTCTGACGGAGCGAGACGAACGGCTCGCCGCGTTGCCCGGTATCACCGGCCTCGAATAATAGCGCGTGCGTGACGGCTATTCGCCGTCGTCCATAAGCACGAGCTGCGGCTCCTTGCTACGGTCTGGGGGCACGTACCGATCCCCTTCCGCCGAAGGCGGCAGGGGCTTCCGGTACATGTCCCCGTCCCGCTTTCCGGCAAGTACCCCGCGTTCACAGTATCCACTGCCCGACTCCCCGTGTGCGGGCCAGCGCGGCGCCGATCTGTCTCGGCGCGATAATCAACGGCGAGCGCGGGCGGCTCGTGCGCCGCTGCGGGCGCTGAGAAAAAAAGGTTCATCTCCCAATACCGGGGAACTGCGGGCCACCTGGGGTCCCGAAGCCCTTCGGACTGCTCGACTTGTTATACGAGGGCGCCATGTGATAGCCCAAGGCAACGCCCTGGGTGCCGTCGGGCATGGAAGAGCGGAGCCCTGTAGGGGCGAGATGGAATCCGGCGCACGTATGTCGCCCCTTCAGGGCTCTGGCGATGGCTCGCCTGTTCCTGGGGCGTTGCCCCAGGCTATCGAATCCTGCCCCTCTGGGGCTACCTTGCGTGGGGCCAATGATCCCCGGTATTGGGAGATGAACCAAAAAAAAGGGCCCGCACCGGATAAACCGCTGCGGGCCCTCGTTTCGCGTCACAAGTCAGTGCAACTCAGCCACGGAAAACGACTACTCGCCGTCGTCCATGAACTCGAGCTGCGGCTCCTTGCTCTCGGCCACCCCAGCGGGGGGCGTCTGATTCTCCAGGCCGACGTAGTAGTGGCCGTCCGGGAGGAACGTGACATGGCTGTCGAAGTACACCACGTTGACACCGTCGCTGTGGTTGTTCGACAGGCGGGCGGCGTTAACGCCCTTGTCACAGGCCATGGCCGACCCACTGCTCATCGCCGACTCGGTGAAGTCGTGATTAGTGGTCCGGAAAGCCAGGGCACCAGCCTGGATCTTGCAGCGTCCGGCGTAGCTGCACTCCGGGTCAAGCAGCGAGTCCGCCTGAGCCCAGTTGCTCCAGTCCTGGTCGGGAATTGGCTTCGGATCCCCGTCCGTGTCGACGGGGCCCCTGTCCGACGTGGCCGGGCACACAAACACCTTCGGCTCGGAAACGACGTTCTTCCAGTACAGGATCCCGAGGAACTCATCGCCCCGGAAGAAGTTCGCCGGTTCGGCAAACGATGACTGTCCCCCGAACTTGCCGAGGTACATGTTCATCGCAGTGCCTAGCTGCTTGAGGTTACTCGTGCAGCGGACCTTACGAGCTTCGTCACGAGCGCGACCGAGTGCAGGAAGAAGCATGCCTGCAAGAATAGCAATAATGGCGATTACGACGAGCAGCTCGATGATCGTGAAACCTCTCTGCCTCCTCATACTCTCTCACCTCCTTCCATAGTATCAAAGAACTCTAAACCGGAGCCGCCACAATAGCGGCCCCACTGGCTGAAGTATAGCACCACTTGGGGGGGTGTCAAGAAGAATCAGGACGCGAAAATCGGGGTGAATATGCCGGAAAACACCCGGATTTGGGGGAATTTGGCGGGGTTTCGCGGGCCGCCAGCGACGCGGAAAAATCCACCGCGCAAGTCACTATCTGACAATTTGTTACAACTGTCCGCGCCCGCGCCCGCCCGCAGGCACGGGCGCCGGGCCCTTTGCCGGAGCCGCTTCGGCCCGACCCGGCGCTCTCAACATATTCTCACGAAACTACGTTTTTCCGGGCGGATTCAGGCCGCTCCGGCGGTCGCCAGCCGCTCCCGAAGGGTGCTGACGGCGTGGTTGTGAATCTGCGATATGCGGGACCGCGAGACCTTCAGGTCCTTCGCGATGTCTTTCTGCATTCGCTGCTCGAAGTAGTATTGCGTGATGACGCTCCGCTCGATCTCTGGCAGCGTCTCGAGCGCCATCTGAAGCGCCTTGCACTGGTCCGTGTGCTCGACCTCGTGCCCGGGGTCCTCGGCGCGGCGGTCGGCCAACAGGTGGGCGATGCTGAGGCCCTCCCGGTCGTCCATCTCCTGCGTCTGGTCGATGGGCACGAAGCTGGCGGGCCGCGCCTTGACGATGATTCGACCCAGCTCCGACCTGGCCACGCCCATCAGCCGCGCGACCTTGTCGAGGTCGGCGCCGCTGTATTGATCCGCCTGCGAGTTCGTCATGGCCTTGGCCAGATCGGCCGCACGGCGACGGGCGGTTCGAGGGACCCAGTCGTGCTCGCGCAGCTCATCGAGGATGGCGCCCCGAATGCGGGGCACGGCGAACGTTGTGAACTGGATGCCGCGGTCGACGTCGAAATCGTTCACGGCCGAGATCAGGCCGATCATCCCGGCGGCGATCAGGTCCTGGTCGTCGAGGATCCGCGGCAGATACACAGACATCCGGCCGAAGACGTAGTGCACGAGCGGCATGAACTCGCAGATCAGCTCGCCGCGGGCCTTGCGGTCCTTCTTCTTCTTGTAGCGCATCCACTTTTCACGGTGCTTCGTGACCATCGTGACCTCCCGAAACTCTAGGATTTGTGGTAGTAGCGGTCAGACCGTGGCCGCGAGCGAGCGCCCGGCGTCCTGGTCGATCGGAGCCAGCGCGTCCGGCGGCACGAGGGCCGGCGTCCCGGAGCGCCACTTGTGAGCGTCGGCCAGCGCCATCGCCAGCTCTCGCTGGCGGCTCTCGAGCAGGCGCTCGTTGTCCTGCTCCACCGCCACCGTCCGCTGGATGGTGTTGATGACCTCGTCGAACAGCGGGTTGAGCCGCTCGGCCAACTTCTCGCGCTGGGCGCGCGGCGAGCCGAGCCAGCAGTCGCGCAGCGGCGCCAGCTCGATCTCGAGCTGCTCGATCTGAGCGAGCACGGCGTCTTTCTGCTCGATCAACTCGACGAACTCGGCCAGACTGCCGCCGTCGCCCAGGCAGCGGCGCTGTCTGGACGTGAGCCCGAACAGCATCTGGTATAGGACGGATTCCTCGGAATAACCTGCAACAAGCTGCGCTGCGGCGTGTTTGGTCAGCGAAGTCGGCTGACTGAGCCCCTCCGTGCCTCCCATTCGCGTCCCCTCCTATGCGGCCGACGGCTCATCGGTCGCCAACCGGCCTAACGCGTGGCGAACGTCGCGTCCGCCCGTCAAAACAAAGCGCGCTGAAAAAGAGCTTTGTGGGCCGGCCGACATCCGGCGCCACGACAATGGGGCGTGGTTTAGCAAGACGTGTGCCAAACGGGGCCGTGGACACGGCTCCAAGGGCATGGAAATCCCCTAAGCCACGCGAGACGCGGTGCTTGCGAATTCTGCTATTTCGGAGGAATCACAGGAAGACCGGGGGGAGGCGGCCTATCACCTATCAATATGATAGGCCGGCGCCGTGCGCCTTTGCGACAAAGCTGGGGGGTGGGGGGCCTAGTGCGTCATCGAGTAGGTGATGATGTTCGCCGTCAGCTTGAGGGCGTCGTCCTGCGAGTAGGCCATCGCGTAGGGGCGCCGCAGCCCGTCGCACTGGCTGACCAGGCCATACTTGCTGTAGATGACGCACAGCACGCCGCCGTTGCTGACGCCCTCGAGCGTCGGCTGCGTCAGCTTCGGCTGCTGCTCCCGCAGCCAGCCGGTGTACGTCACCTTCGTGACGGGCGTGAGCGAGCCGTAGATCGGATGCCCCGCCGGCAGCGCCTTGAGTTCGCTCTTCGGCAGGATCTTCTTGACCTCGCGCCGGAAGGCCGTGTCGAACGCGCCGCGCCCGCAGCAGGCGTCGGCCAGCAGCACGCCCCCGTTCGCCAGGTAGCTGCGGAGCATGCGCACCTCGTCCTCGCCAAGCTCGAAGTCCTCGTGGCCGGTCAGGTAGAGGAACGGGTGTTGAAGGGCGTCGGTCTTGCGGAGGTCGACGGCGACGCGCTTGAACTGCACCTCCATCGTCGAATGCTTGCCGAGGAACTTGAGCACGCTCATCGCGGCCGACGGGCTGGGATCCCAGTCGCCCGCGTGCACGATCTGCGGGAAGATGAACTCCTCGCGCGTCTTCTCGCTCTTCTGGTGGTAGACCTTCTGGATGCTCTGCTGCTTGCCGAACTCGTAGTTGGCCAGGAAGTAGGTGATGAGGTTGACGCCGAGCTTGCGGGCGTCGGTCGGCTCGATCCGCGAGCCCTGCGGGTGCGTGTGGCCGGCCCAGCCGCAGCAGACGTCGCGCTCGAAGAGGACGACGGCCAGGCGGCAGCCGAGCGTGATGCCCCGCACCGGCGGGTCGATGTCCTTCCACGCCTCCTTGCTCGACGTCCGCGCCTTCACCGTCCGAATCTTGTAGAAGCACGAATAGACCGGGTGGTCGGGCGTGACGGGCCGGAGCGGCCGGCGTGGGAAGAGCTTCTTCATCTCGATGGCGGCCGCGTTCTTGAACGCGTTGGCGCCGCAGCAGGGGGACATCATGAGCATGCCGCCGTCCCGCAAGTACCAGCGCAGCTTCTGCAGTTGTTCGTCGGTGAACGTGAAGGGCTGGTGCCCGGTGATATAGAGGATGGGGAGTTCGGCGGGCGTGAAGGAGAAATCGGAGAGCTTCGTGTGGACCCACCGGTAGCGGATGTTGAGCAGGCGGTTGGCTTCTTTGACGAGGTTGTGCGCGTCGGTCGTGTCGCCCTGCCAGTCGAAATAGCTGAACCGGCGGCCGTCTTTGGCCGTCTTCCAGATGCGCTTGCCGTACTGGAGCTTGCCGATGAGGGCGGGCGGCTCGGGCGGGCGCTTCTTCTCCGTCCGCCGCAGCGGCGTCACGGGCAGCGGGAGCGGCGGGAAGCTCTCGCCCGCTTTCCGGCGGTGCGGCTTCGGCGGGGGCGGCGGCTCGAAGTCGGCCAGCAACATGTCGCCGCCGCAGAAGAGCAGCGTCAGCATCAGGGCGGGCATAACCCACAACGGCCGGAGTCGGGCTGATTTCATCGACGGATCCCCGCTCTCAAGACAGACTCCCCTCCTCAGAGTATACCCCACCCGTTGCGGTTTTCAAGCACGGAAACGCCGTTCTATGTTGCGTCGGAGTTTCCCTTCCCATTCGGGCACGCCGGCGCTATCATCGACGTGAGCGAACCGTGCATCCTATTGGGACGGCCGCGTGATGTGTTTCGACGACGGATCACCGTTCGAGCTTGACGATGAATGGGCCGACTGGGCCCGGCTTACGCCCGCGGAGCGCTGGCGCGAAAGCGAGAAGCTCTGGGCGTTCTACCTCGATGCCGGAGGGTCCCTTGACCCCGAACCCGATCCGCAAAGTCCTTTCTACGCTGTCCTCGAACGAGGTCCGGTGCCTGCTGATGGGCGGCCAGGCGTGCGTGTTCTACGGCGGTGCGGAGTTTAGCCGCGACACGGACCTGGTCCTCCTGCCCGACACCGAAACCCTCGAGCGGCTCTCGCGCGCCCTCGAGGAACTGCATGCCGAGCGCATCGCCGTGCCTCCCTTCGAGGCCCGCCACCTGAAGCGGGGCCACGCCGTCCACTTTCGATGCCAGCACCCGGACGCGAAGGGGATGCGGGTCGACGTGATGTCGGTCCTGCGTGGCGTCGATCCGTTTCCCGAGTTATGGGCGCGCCGGACGACGGTCGAACTCGGCCCGGGAGAGGCGTATGACCTCCTCGCCCTGCCGGACCTCGTCCGGGCCAAGAGAACGCAGCGGGACAAAGACTGGCTGATGATACAACGGCTGGTCGAGGCGAACTATGTTGCACACCGCGAGAACCCGACGGCGGAGCAGGTCGCTTTCTGGCTCGGCGAGTCGCGGGCGCCCGCGCGTCTCGTCGAACTCGCGAAGCGGCATCCGGAGCGCACCCGGGAGCTTGCGGCGACGAGGCCGCTTCTGGCTTTCGCGATGGCGGGCAACCTGCCCGAACTTGCCCGAGCGCTCAAGGACGAGGAGCAACGCGAGCGGGAGAAGGACCGGGCCTACTGGGCGCCCCTCGTCAAGGAACTGGAGCAGATGCGGCGCGAGGAGCGCCGGTAGGCGAAGCAGCGGCAGCCGGTTCGGGCTTCACCGGTCGATGGCAAACTGGAGCGTGACGACCGCCCGGATGTTCTTTTGGATTGTCGACGTGTCGTACCGGCCGTAGCTCGAAACATCCGTCGAGTGGAGCGGCGTGATCTGAAAGACGCCTTGCGAGGCGGAGCAGAGCGAACCGACCCGGCCGTGACTGTTCGCCGCCAGAATCTCGGCGCGGGACCGCGCGTTCTCGGTCGCCTTCGCCAACAGGTCCAGCTTGATCTCGTTGATGTCCGACACGAGGTATGATGGCGAGAACGACTCAATCTCGATGTCCCGCTTGATGAGTTCGGTCACACTCTTGGACACCTTGTCCACGATGTCGACTCTTCCTGTGGAAACCCGGATGCTCTGTGTCAGCAGATAGAACTCAATAGTATTGGTCTTCTTGCCCTTCTCATCCCTTGCGTAGGCGGTGTCGGTATCGACGGGCAGAAAGTCGATTTCGGTCTCGGCCACGCCCTGCTTCCGGAGGTATTCGGCCGTCGCGTTCCGGGCCGCTTCCAGCCGGTTGTACGCATCGGGCAGCCCCTTGGACCGTGCGGTGATCCGGCACGTCCAGCTCGCGAGGTCCGACGTGATCTCCTGCTCCGCGAACCCCTTCACGCGGATCGTGTTCGCCTGCCGCATCCGGACAAGCGCCCGCGAGACTGACTGAGCTGACACCGTGAACCCGAACGCCAGGCAAATCCCCAGCAGAAGCATGGCGACACCGCGGGCGTTGAGAAACTGTCTCATTCTTACCTCCTGTCATGTCTAGTGGTACTGGCGGAAAGTTCCCGAAGTGAACGACCCATTATCCCGCTGGCGGGAGGCGTGTTCCAGTTTTATTGCGCACGGGTCGCAAACCGGGACGGGCCGAGGTCGTCCCCAGCCGAAAGCCCCTAACAGCCCGTTGAAGAACGTTCGAGAAGCCGCCGACCTGCAAAGTCGGCCTACAGAAACGACCGTTTCGCGTCGCTCTGGGGTGCCCCTGCAGGCCCGCTCTGTGAGCGGGCGGGGTTTTTCAACGGGCTGCTAACTCACCGGCGCGAGAGTGATCGACTCGCCTTCGCTGGTCTCGAGCGTGAAGGTGTCGCCCTGCGCGGCCTCGCTCTCGTGGCCGTCGCGGCACACGGCGGCCGCCCGGCCCGGCCATGGATTCTGCACCGTGCATGGCCGGCCCTTCTCGCTCTCGATAACGACGCGGTCGACCTCGCCGCCCCGAAGCTCGCTCGACACCAGGAACGCCCCGCAGGCGCGGAGCCGGCCGAACCGGGCGTCTTTGCCCGCCGGCCACACGGGAAACACGCGGATGATTCCCTCGTGCGATTGAAGCAGCATCTCGTCGATGCAGGACAGGAAGCCGCTGCAATTCTCGAGCTGGCCGCCGCGGCTGGAGATGAAGAGGTTCGGGTGCGCCCAGAATGGAGCGCCGTACGGGTAGCCGTCGATCTCGCGCAGATGCCCGAGGATCACGTCCGGATCGACGCCGAGCCGCACCGCGGCCGGGTAGTAAACCGGGAACCCGTTATCGTCGATCCAGCGGTCCTTCACGTCGTGGGTATCGCGGGCGATCCGGAGCAGGTCGGGATCGCTCCCCAAGCTGATCTCGCCGCAGGGCCACACGGGATAGATCGCCATGAACGCGTTGCCGACCCACGCGAGGCCGGGATCGTTCAGCCGGAACACCGTGCGCCCCTCCTTCTCCATCGTCGCATAGGGGCTGAGGTGGTCGAGGATGTGCTGCCACTTCTCGTGCCGGTCGGCGTCGAGCCCCAGCTCTGATGAGATCTCGATCAGCCCGCGGAAGAACTGACGCAGCAGGCCGAGCGTCAGGATGGGATTCGTGTCGCGCTCCATCACGATGAGGTCCGTGCCCGCCCACGGCCCGGCCTCGTGGCAACTGTCGTTGACGACGACGTAGCGGCCCTCGCCCGCGCCCCCGTCCGACGCGGGCTCGAACCACAAGTAGTCCTCGTAGAAATCGGCCACACCGATGAGATAGTCGTAGACCTTCCGGGCGTAGTCGGCGTCGTGTGTCGCCCGGAACCGCATCATCATGTTGACGGTCGCGTGGACGGCCTGGCTCTTCATGTTCCAGAACACGCCCTCGCCGATGCGGAGGCCCCGCGGCCCAAACGCCACCTCGTAGCAGATGCCGCGGCACCGGAAATACTTCTGCGCGTTCTCGCGGCCCGCCGGCATGTACTCGAGGAACGCGGTGTCGTACGGCTCGGTCAGCTCGATGTGATTGGACGAATAGCAGCCCCAGTAGACCGTTTGCTGGTTGTAGTTGATCGTGTAGAACCCGCCCCAGGCCGGCTCGTCGGTCGTGAGCCAGTTGCCCGCGAGGCCCGGCGCGAACGCGGCGTTCCGGCTGCTGCACGCGAGGTGGTAGAGCGACCCGTACCAGAACTTCTCGAGGTCGGGCTCGCCGATTTCGACGAACGACTGCGCCCAGAAATCACGCCACCACGCCTCGTGCGCCGCGCGGAGCGAGTCGATCCCGCCGGCGTCGAGCCCGGCCGCGCGCTCCTGCACGTCGGCGAGGGGGCGGTCAGAATCGAAGTTCGTGAACAGCGGCACGACGACCGTCGCGACCGACCCGGGCTCGAGCGTGAAGGCCACGCTCCCGCCCGCCGGCGCAAAGGGCACCGGCTCGCCTTCCTTCACCGTCGTCCGCTCGGGGAAATCCCCGGACGAAACCCGGACGGGCCCGTCGGTCAGCACGCGCATCGCCGCGGCCGCCTCCGACGTCCAGCGCAGCTCGTCGCCCGCGAACTTCCGAGTCACCCAGACCGCGTCGTCCGTCGCGCCCTCTTCCGAGACCGACTCCGGCGTCGTCATCGCCCACAGCCGCACCTCGACCTCGACCGCATTCCCGCCGCCCGCCAGCTCGACGACGAGCGCGTTTTCGGTCGCCGCGACCCAGCCCCGGAGCGTCACCGACGTCTCGCCGCGGCTGAGCGTCGTGGCGACCGTCGCGTCGGTGAGCCGCTGCTCCGCCGCGTAATCCGCGCCGGCCAGGTCGGGGATCGCGACGTCGACGCCGCCGACCATCCGCGGGCCGCCGTGCGGGACGCCCTCGCCGCCCCCCTCCCGCGCGTACCAGAAGTCGTTCTTGCCGAGGTAGAAGGTCTGGAGTTCCGCCGGGCCACCGACGGCGGCGCCGATATCGCCGTTGCCCATGAGGGGCCCGTCCGGCACGCCGCTGACCGGCACGTGTTCCGGCGGAGTCCGGAAAACGACCGTGTGCCGCGAAACGATGCCCTTGTTGTCCTCGCTCATCGTCTGCTCTTCCGTGGTCAAGACAACGGGGGGATTTCTTCCTGCTCAGGCCAGACGACTCCGTCGACGGGCGCGCGGCCGGTCTCAAAACACCAGCGCGGCGAGTCTGGCGTCACCTCGCCGCCCGTGTCCTTCGCCGCCAGCTCGGCCAGGAACGTCTCGAAGTGGTACTGCGGCTCGAACCCGAGGTCCGCCCGTAACGCGGACAGGTCGCGCCGCCTCACCGACTCCGGCATCTGGAGCCCGTAGCGGCGAACGAGGTCGGCGGCGTCGGAACATGAGCGGGCCAGAATCTCCTCCCATCGCTTGCCGAACTCATCGTGCTCCTCGTCGGACCACGGATGGTCGCGCAGGACCGTGTAGCGCCCGGACAGCGGCCGGCCCTCGGCGAGGAGCCGGACCGCGCGGGCCGTCGCGTCGACGCAGTCGCGGCGGTCGACGCCGTGCGTGAACAGCCGCTGCCCGTAGGAGACGAGGTCGCACGCGGTGAACGCGCCGTAGCGCAACATCGCGATGTCGAAGCCGTGTGTTTCGTGGTAGTAGTCGCAGAGGTCCTCGCCGAGCACCTTCGTGATGCTGTAGATGCCGCGCTTCGTCTCGGCGGCGATGCTCGACGCCCAGACGACCCGCCGTACGTCGTGCCGCAGACACGCCTGGAGCACGTTGAACGTGCCGACGACGTTGACCGCGAACCGCGTCTCGTCCGTCGGCGGCGGCACGTAGCCCCCGTGGTAGGCGGCGAGCAAGACGACGACGTCCGCGCCCTCGACCGCGCGGTCCATGTCGCCCGGCGAGCGCATGTCGCCGCGGAGCGCGTTCGGCTCGTTCGGGCAGTTGACGTCGACCCGGCGCACCTCGTACTCGTCCGCCAGCGCGCGGCAGAGCGGCCGGCCGAGGCATCCTTCAGACCCGATGACCGAGACAAGCGGCATCTGTGATTGCTCCCTTTCCTGTCAGAGCCCGGCCGGCGCGTCGGCCGCCGGGCGCGAGGATGATCACGGGGCCCGAGACGACGATCCCGCCGGTAGGGGTGTGTTTGGTCCGGCAGTATACTCCCCGAGTGTTCCGATGCAAGCTCCGCCGCTCCCGTG
>CAYLQD010000019.1:0-39214 GCA_964385685.1 uncultured Planctomycetota bacterium
CAGTGGGTGTCGGCGGCCGGCCATTGCGTGTCGGCCGTCGGACAATGGGTGCTGGCGGTCGGGCATTGCGTATCGGCCGTGGGACAGTGGGTGTCGGCGGTTGGACACTGTGTCTCTACCCCTGTCGGGCACTGCGTGTCGGCCGTGGGGCACTGGGTGGTCGAGGTCGGGCACTGCGTGTCATTCGCCGGGCAGACCGTGTCGGCCACCGGGCAATGCGTCTGATGCTGCGGACACTCCGTGTTGACCACCGGACAGTGCGTGTCGAACACCGGACACTCCGTCTCCACGACTGGACACCTCGTGTCCACCGGCGGGCATTGGGTGTTTGGCGGACTGCATAGCGTCTCTTCCGCCGGACACTTCGTGTCTTGCACCGGACAGATCGTGTGAACGTTGTAGCACAGCGTCGGCTCGTGCGGACACTCCGTCTCTACGGGCGGACACCGCGTCTGGAGGTCCGGACATTCCGTCTCCACGACGGGACACCTCGTGTCTGCGATCGGGCACTCGGTATCTTCCGGCGGACACACCGTGTTGACCGGGTCACATTGCGTCTCGTGGGGCGGACAGTTTGTGAACTGGTGCGGACACTCGGTCTCCGCTGGCGGGCACTTCGTTTGCCACTGCGGACATTCCGTTTCGGCCGGCGGACAGTGCGTGTCCTGCGGCGGACAGACCGTCTGGACATCGTGACAGAGCGTCAGCGTCGGCGGACACTCCGTCTCGACGGGCGGACACCGCGTCTGGAGGTCCGGACATTCCGTCTCCACGACGGGACACCTCGTGTCTGCGATCGGGCACTGGGTGTCTTCCGGCGGACACACCGTGTCGACCGGGTCACATTGTGTCTCGTGGGGCGGACAGTTTGTGAACTGGTGCGGACACTCGGTCTCCGCGGGCGGGCACTTCGTTTGCCACTGCGGACACTCCGTCTCGGCCGGCGGACAGTGCGTGTCCTGCGGCGGACAGACGGTCTGGACGTCGTGGCACAGTGTCAGCGTCGGCGGGCACTTCGTGTCGGCCTCGGGGCAACGCGTCTCGAAAGCCGGGCAGTGCGTCACGACCAGTGGGCACTTGGTGTCGGCCGCATAACACTCCGTTTCCTCGACCGGGCACTTCGTTTGCTCCAGCGGGCACTCGGTCTCAGCAACCGGACACCGCGTTTCCCACTGCGGACACTCCGTCTCAACCACCGGACAGCGCGTCTCCCCGGCCGGGCACTGCGTGATCGTGCCGACGGGGCATTGCGTGTCGGCGACGGGACAGTGCGTGGTGATCGCCGGACATTCCGTCTGAACGACGGGGCACTTCGTCTCGCCGACGGGGCACTCGGTGTCGGCCGGCGGGCATTTCGTGTCGTTCGGCGGACAGACCGTGTCGACCGGCTTGCACGTGGTCTCGCGAGGCGGGCACGTCGTCTCCTCCTCGGGGCAGTGCGTGTCGACCACCGGGCATTTCGTCAGCGCGGCCGGACAGACCGTATCGGCGGAATTACACTGCGTCTCCGCCGCCGGGCACTCCGTCAGCTTGGGCGGACACTCCGTCTCGACCGTCGGGCAGTGCGTGTTGATCGGCGGACATGCGGTCTCAACCCGCGGACATTGCGTCTCCGCCGTCGGGCAGACGGTCGGGACGTCGAGGCAGATCGTCGGCTCCGGCGGGCACTTCGTCTCCGCGGGCGGACAACGCGTCGTGATGTCGGGACACTCGGTCTGCGTCACCGGACACTTCGTGTCCTCGACGGGGCACTTGGTGTCGGCCGGCGGGCACTTCGTGTCGCTCGGCGGACAGACCGTGTCGACCGGCCGGCACGTGGTCGGTTTCGGTGGACACTCCGTCTCGACGACGGGGCAGTGCGTCTCGATGTCCGGGCATTCGGTCAGCACAGCCGGACATATGGTGTCGGTCGGATCGCACTGCGTCTCCCCCGGCGGACACTCCGTCCGCTTGGGCGGGCACTCCGTCTCGACGGCGGGGCACTTGGTCTGCCACTCGGGGCACTCAGTGATGACCACCGGGCACTTCGTCTTCTCGCCGAAACACAACGTGTTGAGGGGCGGACACTCCGTCTTGATGAACGGACACTTGGTCTCATCGGACGGACACTTGGTTCGCATCGTCGGGCATTCGGTGTCGATCCCGGGGCACCACGTATCCGTGTCGGGGCAGCGGGTGTACCGCCGCGGGCACTCGGTCTTGACGACCGGGCAGCGGGTCGCCTTTTCCGGGCACCGCGTCCTGACCCTCGGACACCTCGTCTCTCCCTGGGGGCAGCGGGTGAAGCGCGGCGGGCATTCGGTCTCGACGACGGGACACCGGGTGTCGACGATCGGGCACCTCGTGAACCTCGGCGGGCATTTGGTCTGCTCGGCCGGGCACCGTGTCAGCCGCTCCGGGCACTTGGTCTTCTCGACCGGGCACCACGTCTCGCCCGGCGGACAGACGGTCGTCTGCACCGGACACTCCGTTTCTGCCGTGGGACACCAGGTCTGAATCCCGCCGCACTGCGTCTGCTGCGGGGGGCACTTCGTCTCCTCCGCGGGGCAGAACGTGGCCACCGGGTTAACGGTAACCAGTGTCTCCTCCGCGACCGCCTCCGAGACAAGCGCGACGGCCAAGACAGCCGCCAACAAGGACACCATGCAGCGCACGCCATTCCGCCCTCTCATCGCCTTATCCTCCTCACTCCACATTCCGGGCCTAGACCAGTAGAACGTCGAGCTCAGACCGCGCGTGTATTCTGAGTTCGCAGGGGTGCTACTATCTCTAAAGGTAGGGTAGCTGTCGGGGGAGAGTCAAGGGAAACGAGACGAGTTTTTTTCAATGGCGCAGGCCGCGCCTACTCGTCGTCTTCCTTCGCCGGGACGAACTTCAGGGCCGCGGAGTTGATGCAATAGCGCCGGCCCGTCGGGGCCGGGCCGTCGTCGAAGACGTGCCCGAGATGCCCGTCGCAGCCGCCGCACAGGACCTCCGTGCGCCTCATGCCCAGGCTGCCGTCCTCGGCGGTCGTGACGGTCTTGTCGGAGGCGGGCGCCCAGAAGCTCGGCCAGCCCGAGCCGGAGTCGAACTTGGCCTCCGAGTTGAACAACTTGCTCCCGCAGCCCGCGCAGAGATACGAGCCGGCCTCGAACAGCTTGTCATACTCGCCCGTCCCTGCGGGCTCCGTTCCCTTCTCCCGCATGATTCGATACTGCTCCGGGGTGAGCCGCTCCCTCCATTCGTCGTCGGCGCGTTCAGCCATCGGTTCGCCCTTTCTGTTTGCGTCGCATCCGGGCGCCGCGCAGAGCGCCGCCGCCATCATGAGCGCGACGGCCGCGGCGGCCGTTCCTCGTCCCGGTTGGAAGTGCGTCGTCATCGGCGTGGTCTCACCCTCCCCGAGAAGAAGGCCCGCCCCGCGAGATCACAAGGCGGCCGGCCCGGCTGGCTGCGGAACTGGGAACGAAAACAACGGTGGTGTTCTCACAGAGCTCAAGCGCCTCATCAAGTCTTCTTCTATCATAGCGGGAAACCGGATTTCCGTCGCATCTTTTTGCTTCCGTATGACTCATTCTTGCGGTAAGATTGTATTAGCTGGCAGGGGAGAAACAGACATCAGGGCGTGCGCGTCGGCGGCGCGCCCGCTCAGCGCAGTTCCGCAGAGCCACCGGTTGTCTCGTGCGTTCTTCATCTTGTGAGGCCCCCAGTTGAGTAGGAGATAACACCATGTCGACCTATGATTCCGACGATCCGTGTGTCGTCCTGTTCGAGTCGCTCGAGCCGCGTCTGCTGCTCGACGCTGTCGGTCTGCCGTGGCTGGCCGGGGTGCTGGAGAACAGCGTCTACGTCTCCCTCGAGGCCACCGATGCCGAGACGGCGACGGTCGATTACGGTCTCGACGCATCGTATGGCGGCCAGGCGACGACCGAGAGCACGCAGAGCGCGGGCAGCAGCGACGTCCACAACGTCAAGCTGACCGGCCTGCTGCCCAACACCGAGTACCACTACCGGGTCACGCAGGGTGCGTCGGTCAGCGACGATTACTCGTTCTGGACGGCGCCCGAGCCGGGCACGGACGCGCGTTGGGGATTTGCGGCCGACAGCCGTACGCGCACCGAAATCCACGACGAGATCGTCGGCGTGATCGACACGTTCGATCCGAAGATGATGGTCTACGGCGGCGATCTTTGCGCCGACCCCACGTACGATTCATGGAAGAACGAGTGGTTCGTGCCCAACCAGGAAGCGTTGAACGCAACGACTCCGTGGGTGAACTCTCCCGGCAATCACGAGGACTGGGGCGAGTTGACCAGGGCCTTCACGCAGTCGCCGACCGGCGACCCGGACTACTTCTCGTTCGACTACGGCGACGCGCACATCCTGATCCTCAACACGGAAATCGCCGACGGCCCCGGAAGCGACCTGTGGAACTTCGCGGCGGCCGACCTCGCAGCCACCACCCAGACGTGGAAGCTTGTCGCCTTCCACAAGCCGGCCTATTCCGCGGGCAGCCACTCGCCGGACGCCGACATGCTCGCCATGACGTCGGCGATCTTCGAGCCGAACGGTGTCGACATCGTGTTGGCCGGACACAACCACTACTACCAGCACAACGTGGTCAACGACATCCATCACATGGTCCTCGGCTCGTTCGGGGGGCCGCTCAGTAACCCCGGATCGGCATGGTACACGCAGTATGCCGAGAAGACCGAGTGCTTCGCCATCTTCGACACGTCGCCGAGCCAACTGACCATGACGACGTATCGCGGCGACGGCTCGGTCCTTGAGACCATCGTGCTGACCGTGAGCCCGCCCGAGTTCGTCGGCCCGATCGCCGACCTCGTCGTCGATGAGGACGATCCCGACACGGTCATCGACCTATCGCTCGTCTTCGGCGACGCAGACCTCGGCGGCGGCGACGCGCTGACCTACAGCGTCGACTTCCACACGCCCACGGCCGACATCGTCGGGCAGATCAGCGAGCCGACCTACACGCACGTCCACCAGGACCTGCTCTACACGCACGCCGGCGACGACCGCGGCTTCGGCCCGGAGCACAACCTTGCCCGCGACAACATCTTCAACTGGTTCGAGGACGCCGGGCTCCAGACGTCGCTTCGCCCGTTCCAGCTCAACTCGCAGACCTACTACAACGTCGTCGGCGTCAAGCCCGGCGCGACGGACCCCGACGACATCTTCGTGGTCGGCGCCCACTACGACTCCTTGAACAACCCCGGCGCGGACGACAACGGCTCCGGGACCGCCGCGCTGATGGAGGCCGCCCGCGTCCTCTCCCCATACGAGTTCGAGAACACGATCGTCTTCATCGCGTTCGACCGCGAGGGGCAGGGGCTTGCCGGCTCGACCGCCTACGTCGCCGCTCACAGAGGCGACAACATTCTCGGCATGGTCAACCTCGACATGATCGCCTACAACCCGGCGGGACCGACGCAGGACACCGTCCGCCTGTTCGACTGGGTCCCCGGCGGGACCGTCAAACAGGACCTGATCGATGCGTTCGCGGCGTACGGCAACGGCGTGACGGCGCTCGATCTGGGACAGAACCCGCAGAGCGCCCACCGGCCCTTCGAGGACGAGGGATTCGATGCGGCCGGGATCAGCGAGTACGAGATCTGGACCAATCCGGAACACTATCTGGAGACGGATGCAGTCGAGACGCCGGGCTACATCGACTACGGGTACGCGACGAACATCACCTCGGCCGCGGTTGGCTATATCGTCGACGCCGCCGTCTCGGCCGACAGCACCGGGCTCTTGACCGCGACCGTCGACGCCGACCAGTTGACCCTCGACTACGCCGCGGGTCAGAACGGCGTCGTCGAGATCACCGTCCGCGCGACCGACACCGGCGGGCTCTTCGCCGAAGACACGTTCCTCGTCACCGTCAACCCCCTGAGCGACGATCCGCTCGTCGCGGCGCCCATCGACGACGTGACCGTGCACGTCAGCGCGCCCGACACGGTCGTCGACCTCAGCGCCCACTTCGCCGACACGGATGTGATCCTCAACGGCGACTGGCTGACGTTCTCCATCACGGCCAACACGAATCCCGCGCTCGTGACGCCGGCCGCCGACGCCTTCAACCTGACGCTCGACTACGAGCCCGGCCTCGACGGCGCCGCGACGGTCACCGTCCGCGCGACCGACGCCGCGGGCGCCTTCGTCGAAGACACGTTCCTCGCCACGGTCGATCCCGGCCTCCCGCAGGCCGAAATCATCATCGACAACGACGACGCGTCGGGCGTGACGGTTACGGGCGACTGGACCGCGAGTTCGTCGGCCGGCTCGTTCCGCGGGATCGACTACCTCCACGACGACGACACCGACAAGGGCACAAAGAGCGTCCGCTTCACACCGACCCTGACAAACGCGGGCAACCGTCAGGTCTTCCTGTGGTTCCCCTCGGACAGCACGCACGCCGCCAGCGTCCCGGTCGACATCATCCACAGCGACGGCGCAGGCGGCACGACGACCGACACCGCAACCGTCGACCAGACAACCGGAGGCGGGGCCGAATGGGCCTCGCTCGGCATCTACCTGTTCGACGCGGGCACGACCGGCAGCATCTTGATCCGGACCGACGACACGAGCGGACACGTTGTCGCCGACGCCGTCCGGCTCACGCCGGCGAGCGACGAACCGACCGAGGTCATCATCGACAACAACAGTCCGACGGGCGTGACGGTCACGGGCGACTGGACGACGAGCACGTTGCAGCCCGACAACCGTTACGGTGCGAACTACGTGCACGACGGGAACACGGAGAAAGGGACGAAGAGTGTCGAGTTCACGCCGACGCTGACGGCGGCCGGAACGTACGAGGTGTACCTGTGGTGGACGCACCACTCGAACCGAGCGACGAACGTCCCGGTCGACATCATCCACAGCGACGGCGCGGGCGGCACGACAACCAACGCGGTGACCGTAGACCAGACAACCGGCGGCGGCGACTGGGTCTTGCTCGGCATCCACCCGTTCGACGCGGGCACGACCGGCAGCATCCTGATTCGTACCGACGACACGAGCGGCTACGTCATCGCCGACGCGGTCCGGCTCACGCCGGCGAGCGACGAACCGACCGAGGTCATCATCGACAACAACAGCCCGACGGGCGTGACGGTCACGGGCGACTGGACGGTGAGCACGTTGCAGGCGGACAACCGCTACGGGCCGAGTTACCTTCACGATCAGAACGCCGACAAGGGGACGAAGAGCGTTGAGTTCACGCCGACGCTGACGGGGGCCGGCACGTACGAGCTGTACTTGTGGTGGGCTCACTACTCGAACCGGGCGACGAACGTCCCCGTCGACATCATCCACAGCGACGGCGCGGGCGGCACGACGACGGACACGGTGATCGTGAACCAGACGCAGCCGGGTACGCAGTGGGTGTTGCTGGGGACGTATGCGTTCGACGCGGGCACGTCGAGCAGCGTGCTCGTTCGGACCGACGACACGAGCGGGCACGTGATCGCCGACGCGGCTCGGTTCACGCCCACCCAGCAAGGGACCGTCATCGTCGACAACAGCGACGCGTCCGGCGTGACGATCACGGGTGACTGGACGGTGAGCACGTTCCAGCCGGACAACCGCTACGGGCTGAGCTACCTTCACGATCAGAACGCGGACAAGGGGACGAAGAGCGTCGAGTTCACGCCGACGCTGACGGCGGCCGGCACGTACGAGGTGTATCTGTGGTGGGCTCACCACTCGAACCGAGCGACGGACGTCCCGGTCGACATCATTCACAGCGACGGTGCGGGCGGCACAACGACGGACACGGTGACCGTGGACCAGACGCAGCCGGGTGCGCAGTGGGTGTTGCTGGGGACGTATGCGTTCGACGCCGGTACCGCGGGCAGCGTGCTCGTCCGCACGGACGCGACGGATGGCGTTGTCATCGCCGACGCGGTTCGGTTCACGCCCACCCAGCAAGGGACCGTCATCGTCGACAACAGCGACGCGTCCGGCGTGACGATCACCGGTGACTGGACGGTGAGCACGTTCCACCCGGACAACCGCTACGGGCCGAGCTACCTTCACGATCAGAACGCGGACAAGGGGACGAAGAGCGTCGAGTTCACCCCGACGCTCGCGGAAGCCGGCGCATACGAGGTGTACCTGTGGTGGGCCGAGTATTCGAACCGTGCGACGAACGTTCCCGTGGACATCGCGCACTCGACGGGCACGGCGACGGTCGTCGTGGATCAGACACAGCCCGGGAGCGACTGGGTGTTGCTGGGGACGTATGCGTTCGGCGCGGGGGAGTCGGCCAGCGTGTTGATCCGAACGGACGAGACCGACGGCCACGTGACGGCCGACGCGGTCAAGTTCGTGCCGTGGTCCGGAGAGGTCATCATCGACAGCACGACGTCTTCGGGCGTCACCGTGACGGGCGACTGGACGACGAGCGCGTCGAACGTGAACCGCTACGGGGCCGACTACCTGCACGACGCCAACACGGGCAAGGGGACGAAGAGCGTTCGGTTCTCGCCCGACATCGCGGTCGCGGGCGACTATGAGGTGTACATCTGGTACCCGGACAACGCGCAATCCTACGCGACCAATGTCCCCGTCGACGTGATCTACAGCGACGGCGTGGGCGGAACGTTGACCGACACGCTTGCCGTGAATCAGACCACGCCCGGCGGCCAGTGGGAGTTGCTCGGAACCTATGCGTTCGACGTGGGCACCGCGGGCAGCGTTCTGATCCGCACGGCCGGCACCGACGGCGTCGTCATCGCCGATGCCGTCCGCTTCGTGCTGCTGTGATCGTCTCACCGCCAGGGAGACGATCTCGGTTCCTTCACGGCGCCCTTTATGGCGCTGGTCGGCGCACCGTCAGCGCGCCTTTGCGCAAGTCCTATCGTGGCGCGAGGTTGCTGAGGGATGGGCTGGCTGGGGAACTAGGATTCGAACCTAGACTACCTGATCCAGAGTCAGGCGTGCTACCATTGCACTATTCCCCACTACTGCCGGTCAGTATACAACGCGCGGCGCCCGAAATCAAGCTGGGCGGCTGATCGCCGAGGCGATCAGCTCAGCAGTTTCTCCCGAAACTGCCCGCCGTCACGGGCGGCGCATCGGACCCGCTGCGCGCGCGCCGTGGGGTGACGCGCAGGGCGAGGGTCGGCAGTGGGCGCCGTGGCGGCGCAGGGGAGGGCGGGAAAAAATCCACACCGTCTTGCCCGGATGGTGTATTTTTTGCACGGGGTCGCAACTCGGCCGGAATCGGCAGTCTTCAGAGTATCACTTGTAACACACTGGATGTGATGGTGTTGTGGCAAGTCTGTCGAAGGAACGGGCCATCTGCCGAGACGCGGCACGGGATTTGCGTAGGTGAAGGCCGGTGCGGTGGTTCGCCGCCCGCAGGCCGACGGGCCTACCCCTTACCTTCCGGATTCCGCAATTTCCGGCCCGTTGGCTCGTGTGGAAGTAGCCCCATCCCCGGAAGTCCCGGCCACTCCCCCTGGGGCTTCCAAGGGGCTCGCGCCGCTCGCCACCGCACCGCCCCCTAAACACACCGCCTCCGCGGGCGGTTTTTTTCATGTCCGAAGGTCATCGCGAGGAACGTCCGCCGACGGGTCAGCCCTTGGGCTTGTACCGGCGGTTGTGGTGGTCGTAGAACTTCTGGACGCGCTTCATGACGCCCGGGCGGTTCTTCTTGGAGAAGGCGAGGTAGATCGAGGGGCGGGCGCAGCCGATCTGGTCGGCGAGATCGGTCACCGTCATATTCATTTGGACGAGCAGGACTTTCAGGTCCTTCCAGGTCATTCTCGGCTCCCCGGAATGATACATATGTATCGCTGTGTCAATACCTTACCACACGGAGTATAGCTCCGAGCGCGGCTGGTGTCAACGGGTGGTTCGATCGAAAAGCCCGCCGGCCGGCGACAGAGCTCGTCTGCAAGAAGGCATGTTCAAGTGATCAAGAAGAACGAGCGGGGAGTCAAGGCCGGGTTCGTCGCGCGCGTCCGAGAGCGTTCCGCGGGCGCGGCCCCGTCAATCCACGTGCCGGAGGGCCTTGAGGAGGGCGCAGGCGGCATGCTGCACCGTGTCGATCCGGACCGACGTGTCATAGACCGACGTCCGCATGCCGCCGAACGCTTGGGCCGCGTTTAGTGCGGTGAGCGTGTTCTCCGGGCGGTACTGGCTCTGGAGCAGGAAGCGGCAGGTCAGAGCGATCGCCTCGCCGTAACGTTTCATCCGCTCGGCGTCGTCCAGCGCCTCCGCGACGCGGTAGGCCTCGACGATGGCTTCGGCGAAAACGCCGGCGGTGCAGCAGCTGCCGCCGTCGGAGAACGATCCGATCCTGTCGGCGTACGGCGTGCCGAGCCGCTGCTGGCTCTTGACGAGCCGGTCGTTCATCCGCAGCACGAAGTCGGCGTACTTGCGCTCGCCGGTCGCGAGGAACGCGGCCGTGTAGGCCTTCGACATCCACGGCGTCATGCTCGCCCGCTTCGGCGCCCGGTCCCAGAGGGCGACGTAGTAGTCGAACACCCGTCCGGCCAGCTCGAGGCACGCGGGATCTTTCGTGCGGTCGTAAACCCGCATCAGGGCCGTCAGCGCCTCGCCGGGATAGTAGAGTTCTTTCTTTGCGAAGAGAGCGTCGCCCTCCGGCAGATACACGGGCCGCAGGCGCCCCTTCTCTCGGTCCTCCATCGCGAAGATGAACTTGAGCAGCATGTCGCGCTCGCGCGCGTGGAAGTCCTCGTCGTTGATCTCCGCCAGGCAGAGCAGGGCGAACGCGGGGAACGCGAGGTTGGCATCCTCGCCGACCTGGATGTATCCGAATCCCTCGTCCGGGTTCTCGTGGTAGTAGGTGCGGAGCGCGAGCGTGACGCCCTTCTTCGCAGCGGCCGTGTATCGCGGCTCGTCGAACTCATTGCCGAGCGCCGCGAGTATCCATGTGCTCGCGAGCCGGCGAATGAGCGCGGCCGGTTTCTCGGGGTTCTCCCGCTCGTCCTTGTAGACATTGTAGGAGTAGGTCAGCAGGCCCGTCTCGTCGGTGTGTCTGACCATGTACTCGCCGCAGGCGCGGAGCGCGGCCGTCATCGCATCTGCGGTCGCGGCCGTCTGCGGGAACGGAAGATTGTAGCGATAGACCTCGACAAGCGACCGGTCGACGGGGCTTTCACAGAAATGCACGGTGACGTACTTTCGGATCCGGGTCTGCCGGTCCTTGTACGCATTCGGCCCGAGCCCGGCCTTGATGCCGAGCCGCTCGAGCGTCTTCCGCAGATCGTAGCCGTGGGCCACGGGCACCGAACTCTTGAAGAACGCGCGCCGGCCGCCGCGCTCCAGACTGAGCGCGTGCACGCCCACCTCGATCTCGCGCCGGAGCAGCCGCGGGTCGCGGACCGTCACATCCTCCGGGTCGAGCAGGAGCGCGATGTCGATGCGGATCGACGCCAGCTCCGCCGGCTCGACGGCGCCGCCGAACCGCTTGTCGGCGATCGCCCGCTCGGTCGCCAGGGCGATGCGCTCGAGCAGATTGCCCTTCGTGCCGCTCATGCAGCCGCGCGTGCGGCCGCCGGCGATGAGCGTCACAAACACCTTCGCCTCCTGCGAGGCGACGTTGGGCGGCACGTCCTTCCAGTGCGCGGCCGCGAGCGACTCGCCGTCGCGGAGCCGGCGCTCGAGCACCGTCCGCGCGGCCGCCAGCAGGAAGCGCTTGTCGTCGGGCGTCAGCCGGATGCCCGCCTCGAGCCGCATGAGCCCCTCGTCGAGCGCGCGGTCGACGTGCTCCGCGAGCGAGAGCGCCTTCGGCTCGGCCGGCGGCGCCCGCTCCGGCTCGGGCTTCCGCACGACGACAAGCCCGAGAACGAGGCCGACCGCGACGCACGCGAGCGCGACCAGCCCCAGAACGACTCGTTGGATGATGGAGAGCTTCTTCACGCCCGAGGATTCGCCTTCCCGCCCTCGCCGGCGCGGGAGACGAGTCGGCGGCGGTTCTTTGGATCGAGCTTGAAGTGGTCGAGGAAGTTGCGCTCGGCCTCCTTCCGCAGGCGGTCGGCCTGGCGGAAGCTGCCGCGCTCGACGGCGATCTGGCCGCCGGCAAGCATCTCGTGCCCGCCGGCCGCGCCCAGCTTGCCGACGACCTCCTTCGCGACCCTGTCGGCGCTCGCGTTCCGGATGTCCGTCCGGAGCGACAGATAGAGCGTCCCCTTGAAGAGCCCCTGGCAGAGCACCCACTCCGCGTCGTCGAGCCGGAGCAGCAGGTCGGCGATCTCGCCCGTCATGTCGGGGTTCATCATCCGCCCGAGCCAGCAGAGCGCCGTGTTGCCGTAGGTCCGCGCGTCGCGGAGCGCGCGCGACACCGCCGTGAAATACTCCCGCGGCTGCTGCTCGTTCTCGATGCGCGACAGCAGGCGCTTGTTGGCCAGCGGATAGAGCGCGGTGAAGACGGCGATGTCGGCCTCGGACGTGTCCCGCCCGAAGTCCTGCGTGTCGGACTGGATCCCGTAGGCGAGCGCGGTCGCGAGCGGAACCGGCGGGTCGAGCCCGGCCTCGCGCAGGTACTCGCCGAGGATGCTCGACGCGGCTCCGTACTTGGGGCGGACGTCACACAGCTTGACGCCCGGCATGCGCTCGGTCCGCTCGTGGTGGTCGATGACGACGTGGACCTGGTTGTGATCGTCGACGGGGTTGTTGCCGAAGACCGGCTGGGTGTCGACCATGGCGACGAGGTCGAACTTGTCCAGCTCGACCTCGGCCGCGGTCCGGAGGTTCAGGCCGAGGTAGCGGAGCATGCTCCGGTTCTCGGCGCGGCCGACGACCCCGTCGTGCGCGATGACGGTCTCGCAGCCGGCGAGTTCCTTGAGCAGCAGTCGAAGGGCGGCCGCGCTCGCGATGGCGTCGGGGTCGGGGTTGTCCTGGAGTAGGATGAGCGCCCGCCTTCGTCCCTTCGCCAGCCGCTTGAGTTGGGCCAGGCGCGCTTTGGTCGAAGGCCTCTTCGCCAAGTGCTACTCCTCTACGATGGCCTCCACCGGGCACTCGCCGATGCAGGTGCCGCACGCGGTGCAGGTTTCCTGGTCGATCACGGCCTTCTCATCGGCCATCGAAATGGCCTCGACCGGGCAGACCGGGACGCAGGTTTCGCAGCCGACACATTCCTCAGCATTGACCTTGACCATCTACGACATCCCTCCTTGATTGATTGAGGCGGCGGTTCGCCTCGCGTTATTCCGCTCCCCCTTCCAGGGGAGCGCCCTCAAATGTCTTGCCCGCCTTGGCGTCGAGGCCGTCTTGCTCGGCCAGCAACTGCCCGATGGTGTAGCGGTCGAGCAACTGGTTCAGCGCCTCGGCCGCCTTCGTCCACAGGTTGTGTGTGGCGCACTGGCCGACCTTCTCGCACGACGTTGGATCGTCGACGCAGTGGACGGGCCCGAGCGGGCCCTCGACCGCGCGGACGACTTCGCCGGCGCTGATCTGGTCCGGCGGACGGTTCATCACGTACCCGCCCTTGCTGCCGCGCGTGCCGGTGACGATCTTCGCCTCGCGCAGCCGCGCGAAGATGTGCTCGAGATATCGCTTCGAGATCAGCTGCTTCGCCGCGATCCGATCGATCGACACCGTCCCCTGTCCGTAGTACCGGGCCAGCTCGATCAGCGCCCGACAAGCATAACGTCCGCGGGTCGACAGTTTCATCTCGTTGCCTTTCCTAAATACCGTCCTGCCCCGTGTGAATTGTATGAAAAGTCTTGCGCCGCGTCAACGAGAAAGAAATGAAGAGAGTCACTTCTGGAACAGAACGGACTGGCGGTCGCGACTGCCGGAGCGCCTTCGTTTGAGGACCCGCGTTCCGACCTTGATGTTGAGTTTGCCCCCGATGCGAGGCTTCAGCCGGTTGCGGGCGAACTCGTTGTACTCTTCGCAGGCATCGATGCCGACGTAGCGTCTCCCCATTTGTTTTGCCGCGACGCAGGTCGTACCGGATCCGTTAAACATGTCGAGTACAACGTCGCCCTGGAAATCACGCTCCGGCACGGCCGCGAAGCTGTACATCGCAATGAGCCGGGCGGGCAGTTCGACCGGGAACGGCGCAGGATGGCCGCCCGTGCGCTTCACGTCCTCAGGGTATATCCACCAGACCTGCTGCGTCAGGTCAAGCCACTCGTCTTGGGAGAGCTTGCTCTCCTGCTTGACCGCCTTCGGGAGCACGCGCGGCTTGCCGGGCTTCACGTACACGTGGATGAACTCCACGGTATTGTCTTCGTAGATGTTCGGCGGGAACGGGTAGCTTCCGAACATCTTGGTGGTTGTCTGCTTCTGCCAGACGTACACGGAGAAGAGGTTCATCAGACCGGCATCGACGATGGAATTGCGGATGTCGCCGGCGATGTCCTTGAGTTCGCGCGTGTGCTGTTTCCCGTTGACGGACTTGGGCACCGGCATGATCGGGGCGTTGATGCAGAGCTTTCCGTTGGGGACGAGCACGCGCGCCGTTTCGCGCCAAACCGCCAGTAGATCGTCCACGTATTGTTCGTAGGAGGACTGGCCGATCTGGCCGTCGCACTCGTAGTCCACCACATCCCAGTAGGGGGGGCTGGTGATCGCCAGGTGGCAGGAGGCGTCGGGGATCTTCCGAAGCACCTTGGCGGCGTCACCCGTCAGAATCTGATTTTCGACCCTCTTTGGCAGTTCCTTCATCAAATCATCTCAGCAGCTTAGGGCTTGACCTCGCGCACGTCGGCCTCAAAAAGGAACTTGAACAACTGCACCGGTTCAGAGCGGAGGGCACGAACGGCGTATTTCAAACGTTTGTCGATCGATTGAGAGACGATCATTCCTCGCACGCGCTGACCTGGTCGAGCCAGTTCCTGAAGGATGTATCCTCGGTATCGATGCAACTGCCCCACGGCCTTGTCGCCGGCCCGCCCCTTCTTGAGTTCGATGACCACGTACTGACGCTTCGAGTCCCTGGCAAGAAGGTCTATGGGACCGGTAGGCGTTGGATACTGCCTGCCCACAAGGGATAGCCCCTTCTCGAGCAGGTAGAGATTGAACTCGAGCAGGTCCTCGAGCATCTTTTCCTTGACCCGAAGCTCGACATACTCGCCCGGCTTCGTCTTTGAGGCAAGACCTCGGGCCCGTGCAGTCATAAACGCGCGGACTGCGCGGTCGATGTCGGACCGGCTTTCGTAGTACTCCATAGCGTCCGTCACCGACCCTGAGCGCTTGGGATCACCGTAGTAGCTGAACCAGTCCTTCTCGTTGTCGAATTCCGTGTAGTAAGCGCCCTCTCCGGCCCTTCTGGCAACTCGGACGGCCTCCCCGAGGTGACGGCGCGGCACGACGATTCGCCCGGAATGATCCAGTTCAATGTAATGCGGGAAGGCGAAGAACCCGAGGCTGTACGACGCATTCAGAGCCACGGTGTTGTAGATACTGGTTCTTCTGCCTCCGGTCGCCAGACGGCCCTTCCGGACAACCGGGAACCCTTTCAGGTGCGCAACGAGTTCCTTCTGCTGGCTCTTGGAAAGTTCGCGGAAGCGAGTGATCTTTTCGACAACACCATCGACGTCGCCTGCCGAGCGCGCGCGAGCAACGAAGAGAACGTATTCCCGCCGGTCTATTCCGTCCTCAGGCAGTTGGAGAAGGACCTCCAGCAAGAACAGGTGCGGGAACAGGCGGATGTTCCCAGTGTCGCCGGCGAAGGACGGATTCGACAATTGATACTTGAGAAGCTGTTTCCGGACAATCGCTTCTTGGTCCGACCGCTTGGCCCGGAGGAACTGCTTCCCGGTATCAGTGATGAGCACTGTGCTATCTCGGTCGGTCCAGGCAAGCCCAAGCGTGTGGAACACAACCTTGTTCATCCTCGCGATTGCCGCCGACGACGTGCTCTTCAGATCGACGAGGCGTTTCTTCGCAAGTCTCTTGGTATAACGGAGTTGGACCTTGCCCCATTTCTCGCCGACGAAGGGCCTGAGTTCGCTCAGTCGTCTCTTGATCAATGGCAGATTCTGCCGCGAAACCATAAGCCCCTTCGGCTGGTACCAGTAGCCCGGTTCGTTGACGTACTCGTCAACGTACCCTTGCCAGAAGGGCGTCCTCAGGAACTTGGGACGGGCCCTCTTACTCACTTGCTTGCACCCCCGAGTCGAATGGTCGATTGGCATAGTAACGTGCGGAGTATGGGCTGTCAAGTTGCTCGTTCTCCGCGACAAGAAGTGCCACCAGCCGAACGAGCCGCAGCACGCCGGAGCCGCATTTTGGTCGACCCCCAAATCATACAGGAGCGTTTTTTCCCTTCTCGCGCGCCAAGAATCGACGAGAATAGAGATAGAAGTAGAGGAGGGCAACGCCGGGCGTTGCCCCTGGAGGGCGACCGTGACGGACAAGACGGGACATCCGCTGACGACGAACTTCCTCGGATACGCGCGCGACCTCGCGCAGAAGACCGGGGCGCGGGCCATCCTCGTCTATGCCGATGTCTTCAGGAAGTCCGGCTCGCTCGAAGACTTCATCCGCGAGTGCGACAATGTGAACGTCGTGCTCGCGACCCGCGACGCCGAGCTGTTCGAGGAGTGCAACAGCAAACACTCCTTCGTGCTCAGCGTCCCGCCCATCCGGCTCACCCGCTCCGGCCAGGTCAAGATGGCGCTGCTGCTCGGGTTCGCCGAGGGCGTCTTCGAGCAGGGCGACCGCATCATCTGCCTGACGGGCATCGCCGACAGCGGCGTGCTCGACACCGTGATGTTCATGGAGACGAGCGACGAGATCGAGCTGTTCGCGTCGTCGCTCGGCGACACGCTGACCGACGGCGTTCGGCCCGAGGTCTTCGAGCGCGTCCTCCGCATCGCCGTCGAACTGGGCGACGAGGGCCGCGAGGGCAAGCCCATCGGCACGACGTTCGTGCTCGGCGACACCGACCACGTGCTCGAACACTCCGACCAGATGATCCTCAATCCCTTCAGCGGCCACCCCCGCGAGCAGCGCAACGTGCTCGACCCGGAGCTGGAGGAGACGGTCAAGGAGTTCGCGACCATCGACGGCGCCTTCGTCATCACGGGCGACGGCTACGTCGAGACCGGCGGGATCTATCTGCGGACGACGGTCCTCGGGGTCGAGCTGCCGCGCGGGCTCGGCGCCCGGCACCAGTCGGCCGCGGCCATCACCGCCGAGACCAAGGCCGTCGCCGTCACCGTCAGCGAGTCGACCGGGACCGTGACCGTCTACCACGGCGGCAAGATCCTGATCGAGATCGAGAAGCCGCGCCCGATCGGCGAGACGGCGCCGCTGCCCGGATCGCCCGAAGCGGCCTGACCCCGCGACCCGCGCCTTGCGGCGCGACCCGCATCCGCTATACTCCCCCGTCCGTTCCTGTCATCGACGAGGGCGCATGAACGAACCAGCCCACGGGTCCGGCCGCCGCCCGCTCAAGGGCTTCCTCTTCGCGCTGGCCGGCAGCGCGCTCCTCGCCTCCAACTATATCGTCGCCAAGTATGCGCTCGGCGGGTTCCGGCCGATCGCGTTCGCGTTCGCGTGGGTCGCGGTCTCGGCGTCCCTGATGTTCCTCGTGCTGGCCGTGCAGGGCAAGCTGCGGCAGATCGCCGTGCCGCGGCGGTGCGTCAAGTACGTTGTGCTCGTCGGCCTGTTCGGCTGTGTGAACCAGTTGACATTCTGGGCAGGTCTGACGCAGCTCGACCCGTCGTTCGCATCGTTCCTCGGGCGCTTCTGGCTGCTCTTCACCATCCTTGGCGGCATCATTGTCCTGGGTGAACGGCTCCGCCCGGTCGAGATTCTCGCGGGCGCTGTGATGATCGCCGGCGGCTGCATCAGCTCGTTCGGCGAGTGGGGCGTCGTCGGGGAGGGGACGGCGCTGATCGTGATCGCGTGTGTGGCGTTCGCCGGGGTGAGCGTCACGATGAAGGTGGCGGTGCCGCACACGGATCCGCTCGTGCTCAACTTCTACCGGCTCGCGATCGCGTCGTTGGGCCTCGGGGGGTACGTCCTGTTCTCAGGCGGGCACCGGTTCGACGCGGGGCCCGAGCACTGGGGAGCGCTCCTGCTCGGGGCCGTGCTGGCGCCCTGCATCGGCGTGCTCTGCGTGATCCACTCCTACAAGTACTGGGAGCTGTCACGGTCCACCCTGGTCTTCACGCTCCAGCCGCTGATCGTGTTGCCGGCGGCCTGTCTCCTGCTCCGGCAGTATCCCTCGGCGCAGCAGCTCCTGGGCGGGTCCGTCATCCTGGCCGGCGGGCTCTGGCTCGTCCTCGTGCACGGCTGGCGGCGCGGCGAAAAAACGGAGCCGCTGTCCCCGACGGGCGTCGATTGACTCCGTCCGGCCTCGCCGGTATCATCGACATCAACCCGGGAGTGTTCGGCTATGTATGACGTCGCCATCATCGGCGCGGGACCGGCGGGGGCCACGCTCGCGCGGCTGATCGGGCGCGAGCGCAGCGTGCTGCTCGTCGACAAGCGTCCGCTCGACGTTCCGGCCGAGGACCTCGACGCGGCGGCATCACGAAAATGCTGCGGCGGCCTGCTCGCGCCGGACGCGCAGAAGATGCTTGCCCGCCAGGGGCTCGGGCTGCCGCGCGAGGTGCTGGTCGGCCCGCAGCTCTTCGTCGTCCGCACCATCGACCTCCAGACCCGACGCGAACGCTACTACCAGCGGCACTATATCAACCTCGACCGCGAGCAGTTCGACCGGTGGCTCGTGTCGCTCGTCCCGGACGAGGTCGACACCCGGTTCGGATGGTGGTTTCGGTCGCACACGCAGACGGACGACGGCTTCGAGATCAGGCTCACGCGTGACGGGGAGCATGTCGTGGAGCGCGCCCAGGTGCTCGTCGGCGCCGACGGCGCCGGCTCAGTCGTCCGTCGCGGTGCGTTCCCGGACGCTCCGGCCCCGCGGAAGTACATCGCGATCCAGGAATGGGTCGCGGCCGACGAACCGCTGCCGCACTTCTCCGCGCTGTTCGACCCGGCGATCAGCGACTTCTATCTGTGGACGATCCCGAAAGGCGAGGCATTGATCGTCGGCGCCGCGCTGCCGCCCGGGCGCGATGCCGCGTCGCGGTTCGAGCGGCTCAAGCAGCAACTGGGCACGTTCGGATTCAAGCTCGGCGAGACCCATCGGCGCGAGTCGGCGCTGTTGTGCCGGCCGGTCCGAGGCCGGCAGATCTGCCGGGGGAGCGACGGGCTCGCGCTCATTGGCGAGGCCGCGGGCTGGATCAGCCCGAGTTCCGCGGAGGGATTCAGCTACGCGTTCTCGAGCGCGATGGCGCTCGCGGACGCGCTCCGCGGGGCTCCGTCGAGCCCGGTCGCGGCGTACGCGCGGCGCACGGCCGCCCTGCGCCGCAACATCATCTCGAAGAACCTGAAATCGCCGCTCATGTACACCGCATGGCTTCGGCGGCTCGTGATGTGGTCGGGCCTCAACAGCGTGTCCGTGCGCGACGACGCCGGCGGCATCCCCGTCGGCGATTGAATTGCCGCGCATATCGAGGTGGGGACCATGCGGTTTACAGACAGTCTGCTGAGCGAGCGGGGGTCCGAGTCGGAAGGGAATCTCTCTGAGCTTTGCGTGCGGCTGACAGCGGTCGTGATCGCAGTTACCGCGGTCGCGTCTATCCTGGCCGTTGTTGTGCTGGGTTTCACATCAGGAGCGTGGCGGCTTCTTGCTCTCCTGCCCTTGCTCGCCTCTGTGTTTGTCGTTGTCGGTTTCTTCCGCGCGGCAATCAGCCTCTTCAAGTCCTCGCGAAGACGGGTGATTCATGCTCGGCTCTTCCTGCTCTTGCAGTTCGTCATGTATGTCGTCGTCTCGCTTCACTTTCTGGACGGGTCAGACCGGGAAGGGGAGCGCGAACTCCTCCTGGGGTTTCTTCTCGGTGCGTGCATGTTGTTCGCCCACCTCGCGTTTCTGGTCATCGGCCGGGCGGCAAAAGAGAAGGTGCCGTTCGGGATATACGCCGGCATCATTGGCTCTGCCCTCTCGAGTCTCGTGTTCTTCGAAGCCGTCGGGAACCTAGTGGAGTTCCTGTTGGACAAGTAGGTCGTCCGTGCGCTCCCACGCGAGCCGATTGAATTCCCGCGCAAATTGACTATGATGTGAAGGGGCTGTGTTGAAGACCGCCCCGTGTGATAGCGTAGAGGTTCTTCGCTCCGCTCAGAATGACAGTCATTACCGAGCGTACGCGTTCATGTCATCCTGAGCGTCAGCGAAGGATCTCGGTCTTCAACAGAGGGCGATGAAGGGAGAGACCGATGGGCGATCGATTCGACACGCAGGGCGATTTCGGATGGTGCGAACTGCTGACGCGCGACACCGAGGGCGCGAAGGCGTTTTACGCCGAACTCCTCGGCTGGGAGATGGTCGACCAGCCGATGGAGGAGGACACCTACACGGTTCTCCGGGCCGGGGGCCGTCCGGTCGGCGGGATCATGCAGATGCCGTCGTGTGCCCCGCCGGAGACGCCGCCGCACTGGGGGACCTATGTGACGGTCGACGACGTGGATGCCGTGGCGAAGAAGGTCGTCGAACTCGGCGGCCAGGTGCTTTTCGGCCCGCACGATATCCCCGAGGTCGGCCGGTTCTGCGTCTTCCAGGACCCGCAGGGCGCCGTGCTGTCGGTTGCGAGCTACACAACTAAGCCGGAATAGCGCCGGGGCCGGCCGCTTCGGCCCGGCCACGTTGTGCTCCGTCCGCGATCTGCTATGATGGGCGGGCCGATATCCGAACGTGCCGAGGCCTTCTGACATGCGTATGACGATCACGGAAAAGATCATCGCGGCGCACGCCGGCAAGGACGCCGTCCGCCCGGGCGAGTTCGTCTATGCGAACGTCGACATCGCGCTCGGGAACGACATCACCGCGCCGCTCGCCATCGAGGAGCTGCGGAAGGCGGGCATCGAGAAAGTCTTCGACCGGGATCGGATCGCGCTCGTGCCCGACCACTCGACGCCCAACAAGGACATCAAGGCCGCGGGCCTGTGTAAGATGATGCGCGAGTTCGCCCGCGAGCACGACCTCTCGCACTACTGGGAGGTCGGCCGCGTCGGCATCGAGCACGCGCTCCTGCCCGAGCAGGGCGTCGTGGGCTCGGGCGACGTCGTCATCGGCGCCGACTCGCACACGTGCACCTACGGCGCGCTCGGCGCGTTCTCGACCGGCGTCGGCTCGACCGACCTCGCCGCCATCATGGCGACGGGCAAGGTCTGGCTCCGCGTGCCCGAGCAGCTCAGGTTCGTCTTCAACGGCGCGTGCGGCAAGTGGATCGACGGCAAGGACCTCATCCTCCACACGATCGGGCAGATCGGCGTGGACGGCGCGCTCTACAAGTCGATGGAGTTCGCCGGCGACGCGATCGGTGCGCTCGACATGGACGGCCGGCTCGCGATGTGCAACATGGCGATCGAGGCGGGCGGCAAGAACGGCATCATCGCGCCCGACGACACGACGAAGGCGTACGAGGCCGGGCGGACCGAGCGCGAGCCGGTCTATCTCGCGAGCGATCCCGACGCCGAGTACGAGCAGGTCTTCGAGTGGGACGCGTCGGCCATCGAGCCGCAGGTCGCCGCGCCGAGCTTGCCGTCGAACTCGAAGCCCGTCGGCGAATACCAGGGGACCAAGCTCGACCAGGTCGTGATCGGAAGCTGCACGAACGGGCGGATGAGCGATTTGCGCGTCGCGGCCGGCCTGCTCGAGGGGCGCAAGGCCGCGCCGGGCGTCCGCGTCATCGTCTTCCCGGCGACGCAGGCCATCTATAAGCAGGCGATGGCCGAGGGGCTGATCGACATCTTCATCGACGCCGAGGCCGCGGTCTCGACGCCGACCTGCGGGCCATGCCTCGGCGGGCACATGGGCGTGCTGGCCGAGGGCGAACGCGCGCTCGCGACGACGAACCGCAACTTCGTCGGGCGGATGGGCCATCCGAAGAGCGAGGTCTATCTGAGCGGGCCCGCCGTCGCCGCCGCATCCGCCGTCGCCGGCGAGATCGTGCATCCGGACGCGATCTGAGACTGTTGAAAGGCCTGTTCCTTGCCCCGAAGGGGCACCATTCACTAGCCCAGGGCGAAGCCCTGGGCAACGGATGCGTGTTGAGCGAAGCCCTACAGGGGCGTCATAGAGTTTCTATCGCCCTTTCAGGGCTTTCCCGCGTCACCCACGCTCTCCCAGGGCTTCGCCCTGGGCTGATGGCTGACCCTTCGGGTCAGCTTGGCAGTTTGCCTTGGGCAAACTGCGCCGGCAGCTTTGCTGCCGATTCGAGCCTTTCAGGCTCAAGAAGCCGCTTTCTCAACATCCCATATGACCCGCCACGGCCTCTCTCGTCTCCGCACTCGCGCTTGAATGACAGCTTGGCGGGATGGCACTGCCATTCTGGCAAAACGGCCCCACCGGAGTATCTTTTCCGCTCACGCCGACGCGCCGCAAGGCGTGTAACATACTATCAAGTAATACCTTACGGCTGTCGATGCAAAAGCAGCGGCCACCGGCTCGCAGGTGGCACGCGCTTTGCTAAATAGCGAGCGTAGACGCAGATAGCAGGAACATCCGCCCGGCGCGGAATCGCATCGGGCGCAGCACATAAAACCTGGAAGCGACTGGTAGCGTTCACGCGGCACAGATTTAGGAGAGGAATCGATGGGCAAGACAATCGGAATTGACCTGGGAACGACCAACTCGGTCGTCGCCGTCATGGAGGGCGGCTCGCCGAAGGTCATCAGCAACGTCGATGGCGCCCGGCTCACGCCGTCCGTCGTCGCGTTCACCGACTCGGATGATCGGCTCGTCGGCAACAAGGCCAAGCGGCAGGCCGTCACGAACCCGCAAAACACGATCTACTCGATCAAGCGGTTCATGGGCCGGCGCCACAACGAGGTCGGCTCGGAAGAGAAGACCGTGTCGTACCAGGTCACCGGCGGGCCCGACGAACTCGTCAAGGTGACGGCTCACGGCAGAGACTACACGCCGCCCGAGGTCTCGGCCATGATCCTCCGCAACCTGAAGGAGGCCGCGGAGGAGTATCTCGGCGAAGAGGTCAAGAAGGCCGTCGTCACCGTGCCCGCGTACTTCAACGACAGCCAGCGGCAGGCGACGAAAGAGGCGGGCCGGATCGCGGGCCTCGAGGTCGAGCGGATCATCAACGAGCCGACCGCGGCGTCGCTCGCCTACGGGCTCGACAAGAAGTCGAACGAGAAGATCGCCGTCTTCGACTTCGGCGGCGGCACGTTCGACATCTCGATCCTCGAGGTCGGCGAGGGCGTCTTCGAAGTCAAGTCGACCAACGGCGACACCCACCTCGGCGGCGATGACATCGACAAGGTCCTCATCGACTACGTCGCCGACGAGTTCAAGAAGGAGCAGGGCATCGACCTGCGGGCCGACCAGATGGCGCTCCAGCGCCTCCGCGAGTCGTGCGAGAAGGCCAAGTGTGAACTCTCGACCTCCGTCCAGACCGACGTCAACCTCCCGTTCATCACCGCCGACCAGTCGGGCCCGAAGCACCTGCAGATGACGCTCACGCGCGCGAAGCTCGAGGCCCTCGCCGACCCCATCATCGAGCGGCTTCGGAAACCGTGCGAGCAGGCGCTCAAGGACTCGAAGCTCTCGAAGGCCGCCATCGACGAGGTCATCCTCGTCGGCGGCTCGACCCGCATGCCGGCCGTGCAGGCGCTCGTGCAGGACGTCTTCGGCAAGGAGCCGCACAAGGGCGTCAACCCCGACGAGGTCGTCGCCATCGGCGCCGCCATCCAGGGCGGCGTGCTCGCCGGCGAGGTCCACGACGTGCTCCTGCTCGACGTCACCCCCCTCTCGCTCGGCATCGAGACACTCGGCGGCGTCATGACGCGCCTCATCGAGCGTAACACCACGATCCCGACCCGGTGGCCCCGCGAGGACACGCCCGCGCATCAGAGAACCTTCACCACCGCGACCGACAACCAGCAGACGGTCGAGATCCACGTGCTCCAGGGCGAGCGCGACATGGCCATCGACAACCGCACGCTGGGGCGGTTCCTCCTCGACGGCATCCCGCTCGCGCCGCGCCGCATGCCGCAGATCGAGGTCACGTTCGACATCGACGCCAACGGCATCCTCAACGTCTCCGCGAAGGACCGCGGGACCGGCAAGGAGCAGTCGATCCGGATCACGTCGTCGTCCGGCCTCTCGAACGAAGAGGTCGAACGGATGGCGAACGAGGCCGAAGAGCACGCCGCCGAGGACAAGACGAAGCGCGAGCTGGCCGAGATCCGAAACGCCGCCGACAACCTCGCCTGGCAGACCGAGAAGACGCTCGGCGAGCACGGCGACAAGCTCGGCGATTCGGACAAGTCGAACATCACCGACGCGGTCGAAGAGCTGAAGAAGGTCAAGGACGGGACCGACGTCGACGCGATCAAGGCCGCGATGGAGAAGCTCCAGGAGGCGTCGCACAAGATCGCCGAGGCGCTCTACAAGGCGCAGGCCGAGCAGCAGGCCGCCGAGGCCGGGCCGGCCGACGCGCCCGGCGCGGAAGCGCCCGGGGCGGAATCCGGCGATGAGGCGCCCGACGAGAAGAAGGGCGACGTCATCGACGCCGACTACGAGGTGAAGGACGAGTAACGCTGCCCCAGTGGGGCGGACATTCTTGTCCGCCTTCGGGCAGGCCCCGCTGGAACAGCGGACGGAATGCCTGCCCCTCCCGACCCATAAGCGGCGGGCGGCCGAGAGGCGGCCTGCCGCGTCATAGATTCAGAACCCCCCTTTCGCTCCGCATCCTCGAAGGCGCGACCGTCAAGGTAGATGCGAAGGACGGGGAGTTTGTGTTTGGGTGACCGCGGGGCACACGACCGGTCCGCCGAAGCATTGGTGAAGAAGGAAGATCACGAAAGGACAGCTTTTTCGCGTCGGCCGCAGGCCGGCGCCCGCCATTGGCGGGCAAGCTTTGGAGTGCGGTCGCTTGAGATCGCTTTCGTTGCGTGCGGAGCACGCAGCGCACCCGAGCGGCTCGCCGTGAGGGATCGGCCACGCAGCAAGGACGTCGTTCTTGGGTGACCTCCCGGTCAGAGCGGCGTCAAGCCGCCGCACTCCAAAAGGCATCGAAGGCGACTACGCCCAAGGCGCGACCGTCAAGGTAGATGCGAAGGACGGGGAGTTTGTGTTTGGGTGACCGCGGGGCACACGACCGGTCCGCCGAAGCATTGGTGAAGAAGGAAGATCACGAAAGGACAGCTTTTTCGCGTCGGCCGCAGGCCGGCGCCCGCCATTGGCGGGCAAGCTTTGGAGTGCGGTCGCTTGAGATCGCTTTCGTTGCGTGCGGAGCACGCAGCGCACCCGAGCGGCTCGCCGTGAGGGATCGGCCACGCAGCAAGGACGTCGTTCTTGGGTGACCTCCCGGTCAGAGCGGCGTCAAGCCGCCGCACTCCAAAAGGCATCGAAGGCGACTACGCCCAAGGCGCGACCGTGAACGTCGACGCGAAGGACGGGGAGTTTGTGTTTGGGTGACACACAGTGGTCCGCCGGGCCCCGCGATTGACGACGAAGTTGCGGCGCCTTCTGCGTCTTACAGGAAGGACCTGATGTGCAACCAGCGGTATGGCAGAATGAGATTGCCGCTCATCGAGAGTGGTTGGTCGGCTTCGACGAACGACACGCCAAGAGGTGGGAAGAGATGCTGAAGGCTGACCCCGAAGCGGCCATCTTGGAGGCGTGCGTCAGATCCTTCCTCGGCGAAAGATTGGACGCTCTTCGCCCGGCCGAGGACGCGGTCGAGGGGGGCGCTGACTTCTGTTGTGTGCGAGGAGGTAGCCACTTCTACGTGGAGGCGACGTGTATCAAGGAATCGACCGTTACTGAGCGGATCGGTTTGCCTCCAAGGTCAACAACAGGGGCGGCCGACTGGTACGCGCCGTTGACAGAAGCTGTGAAGAACGAATGTGTCAACAAGGCCAAGCAGTGCAGCAAGTGTTCTGATGCGCCCTGTCTGTTGGCAATTGGCACACTGCATTTCCAGGGCGGCGCCATCTGCTTCGAGCAGTCCCACGTTGAGAGGATACTAACATCCGAGCCCATGATCACTTGCGACATTGATATTCGAACGGGTGGGGCGGTTGGCAACCCCTACCAGACGACGGACCTTGGGAAGTCGGCGTTTCTGCGTCGCTCTCAATCTGCCGACATGTTCATCGAACCTGCGAGGCGGTCGATCTCCGGCTTGCTTCTGTGTGGTTTTGGGGGCCGGCCCCCGACCGTCAACGGGGTACTGCATGTCGAGGCTGTTCGTCCCTTTGACCGAGGTCTTCTGCCGGGCGTACCGTTCTGTCGTCTCAAGGAAGGCTACAGAGAGGGAGTGTTTGAAGTGGAACGGTGTTGACCCGGCGTGGTGCCAGCTCGCTCTGTTTCTGAGCCCGTCAGGGCGAATGATCGTAGCCCGGGGTGAAGCTGTCCCGGTCTCATCGGGACAGCAAGCCCCGGGAAACCGGATGTGTTCCCGACCCGGAGCCCCCGCAGGGGGTGATTCATCCAGGAACCCGGAGCCCCTGCAGGGGGTGATTCATCCAGGGCCGCGCTTGCAGCCCTGGTCCGGCGGTTCTATAATGCTCTTGGCGCGAGAGAGGGGGTCTTTCGAGGAACGGGCAATGGCTTTCGACCGAATCACGTGCGACCCGGCGCGGATGAACGGTCAGGCGTGCATCCGCGATCTGCGGCTGACGGTCCGCCGCGTCGTCGAGGCGGTAGCGGTCTATCCGGACCGCGAGGAACTCCGCCGAGAGTACCCTGAACTGGCAGACGAGGATATCCGGCAGGCCCTCGAGTATGCGGCAGCCAGTCTTTCCGACCGAACACTTCCGCTGCAGACCGCGCAATGAAACTGCTCCTCGACCAGGGACTGCCAAGGTCGTCGGTTGGCATGCTCCACGAACTCGGGATCGACGCCCTGCACACGGGCGAGTGTGGCCTGGCCCGCGCGCCGGATTCGGACATCATTGACTTCGCCCGGCGGGAGGGCCGCATCATCATCACGCTCGATGCTGATTTCCATGCGCTGATGGCTCTTGGCGGCGCGACGGCGCCATCGGTCGTCCGGTTTCGTGTCGAGGGACTGCAGGCCAAGGGGCTCGTCGAGTTGTTGACTCGTGTGCTGGAGCGGTGTCAGGACGATTTGGGGAAGGGCGCTCTGGTCTCGGTCATGCCTGGGCAGATCAGGCTGCGCCGCCTGCCAATCATCTCGTCGGACAGGTCGGAAGCTCCCCGCGGTTCGTGATGTCCCGGTCTTGGGGACCTGCACGAAAAAACGCCGCCCGGTTGTTGGCCGGGCGGCGTTTTGAGTTATGCGGCTCCCAGAAGGGGAGGCGGGTGAGTTACGCGCGGAAACTCACCCGGGTCACTGGGAGCCGCGGGTTCATTCCTCCGGTCCCTCGTCCGGCGGCGGGAGCGGCGGCGGGCCGTCGCCTTCGCCATCCTCGTCACGGTCGCGGCGACGCCGGCGACGGAACCGCGGCCGAGGCGGGCGGTCTTCATCGCCCTCGCCATCTCCGTCGTCGTCGTGGCGGCGCCGACGGAACCGCGGCCGAGGCGGGCGGTCTTCATCGCCCTCGCCATCTTCGCCGCGGCGACCCTCCATCCGGCGGCCCGCGTGCTCCTTCATCTTGTCGTGCATCTCGTCGATCAACTTGTCGACGTTCTGTCGGGCGACGCCGAGCATTTTCTCCCGGTGCTCGATGCGGAGCAGGGCGCCCTTCTTCGCGAGGGCCTTCAGCTCGTCCGCGTGCGACTCGAACACCTCCTTCGGATCCTTGTCGCCTTCTTTGATCTCCTTGCGGATCGTCTCGCGCAGCGTCTTGTGCTCCTCGCCGAGCGCCTTCATCGCGGTCTTGAACCGCTCGACCTCGGCCTTGCCCTCGTCGGTGTTGCGGAGCTTGTGGAGGGCGATCGCTCGGTGTCGCATTCGCCGACGCATTCTGGCGCGGGGGCCTCGCTGCCCGCCACGCCGATCACGCCCACCGGGGCCGCCGCGACGATGCTGGCGCATCCGCGGGCGGCGGCCGCCCTCTGGGCGCCCTTCGGGCCCCTCGTTCTCCTCGGCGAACGCCACGCCCGCCAAGCCCAACGACAGAATCAATGCCAACAGCGTTTTCAGGCCGTTGCTCTTCATCTTCCTACTCCTTTCTCCAAGAGTCACAAAGCTGCCAATTCACCGGTGCAACCAACAGGGAAAGGAGCAACGGGCATGCCAAAGGGGCCTGAAATTCACAACTTGTTGTGAATGAATCGGTTATGCTTTATGGGCGTGTTGGGCGTTTCGCGTTCTTGCCGGATTCCCCGACACGTGGTGTGGCGGTTTCAGGCGCAGAACCGGGCCCCGGCGGCTTGCCGCGCGCGGGGAACGCGGCTATACTCGGGCCATGCGACTGTCGGCGGCGGAACTGAGGGAACGGGCGGCAGAGGCCCGCGAGATGCTCACCGGATGCGTCCTTTGCGGCCACCGGTGCGGCGCCGACCGCGCCGCCGGCCAACCGGGCAAGTGCGGCTGCGGCGCGGCCGTCCGCGTGGCCAGCGCCATCCGCCATCCCGGCGAGGAACCCTGCCTCGGGCCCGAGGCGGGCACGATCTTCTTCTCGGGCTGCAACCTCGGCTGCGTCTATTGCCAGAACTGGCAGATCAGCCAGGAGGGGCGTGGGATCGATCTGACGGCCGATGAACTCGCCGATGAGATGCTCCGCCTCCGGGATGAGGGCGCGGCGAACGTCGAACTCGTCTCGCCGACGCCGTGGGTGCCGCAGATCATCGAGGCGCTTGCCGTCGCCGCCGACCGCGGGCTCGACCTGCCCGTCGTCTACAACACCGGCGGGTACGACAGCGCCGAGGCGCTCCGGCTGATGGACGGCGTCGCCGACGTCTACGTGCCCGACATGCGCTACAGTTGGGACGAGGCGGCGGGCCGCTTCTCCGGCGCGGCCGACTACATCGACGTGAACCGCGCGGCCGTCGCCGAGATGTACCGGCAGGTCGGCGACATCGAGTTCAATGAGCGGGGGCAGGCGACGTGCGGCCTGCTCATTCGTCTGCTCGTCCTGCCGAATGGTCTCGCCGGGATTCGGCTCACGCTCGAGTGGGTCGCCGAGCGCCTGTCGCGTGCGACGTGGTTCAGCTTGATGGCGCAGTACGCGCCGGCGCACCGCGCGGCGGAGTTCGCCGAGCTGGCGCGGCCCATCACGCCCGCCGAGTATCGCGACCTCCTCGGCTTCGCGGACGAGATGGGGTTCGAGAACTTCTACACGCAGGCGCCCGAGAGCCGCGGCGCGCTGCGGCCGGACTTCGACCGCGACCGGCCGTTCGATGCGGACACGGAGGAGCAGCACGCGTGACCGACACGCACGCACATCTGAACGACTCGCGTTTCGACGCCGACCGCGACGCGGTGATCGGCCGCGCCGAGGAGGCGGGTGTCGGGCTGATCGTCTGCCCGGGGACCGACCTCACCGGGAGCCGCGAGGTGATCGACCTCGCACACCGGTACGACTGCGTGCTCGCGGCCGTCGGGATGGATCGCGACAGCGCGGCCGACGTCGACGACACGGCCCTGTCGGAACTCGAGCGCCTCGCGGCCGACGAGGGGTGCATTGCCATCGGCGAGATCGGGCTCGACTACCACTACGACCGCCTGCCACGCGACGTGCAGCGGGCTGGGTTCGAGGCGCAGATCGAGTTGGCCAACCGGCTCGGCCTGCCCGTCATCGTGCACTGCCGCGACGCGTTCGACGACTGCCTCGAGATTCTCGAGCGGACGCGGCCGCGCGGCGTGATGCATTGCTTCTCGGGCGACGCCGAGACGGCGAGACGCTGCTGCGATCTCGGGATGATGATCTCGTTCGCCGGGACCGTCACGTTCAAGAAGGCGGACGACCTGCGGGCAGCCGCGCGCGTCGTGCCGACGGAGCATCTGCTGATCGAGAGCGACTGCCCCTACCTCGCGCCGGAGCCGAAGCGGGGCAAACGGAACGAGCCGGCCTACGTGGTGCGTACAGCGGAACGGCTGGCCGGCCTGCTCGATCTCTCGGTCGCGGACGTCGAGCGGATCACGGACAGCAACGCGCGGCTCCTGTTCGGCCTCCCGGTCGGCACGGAGACGGCCATCGTCTATCCGATCCGCGACTCGCTCTACGTCAACCTGACGAACCGCTGCACGAATCACTGCGTCTTCTGCCCGCGGTCGACGAGCCCGCGGGTCAAGGGCCACTGGCTCGGGATGGATGAGGAGGGCGAGCCGACGGCCGGGGATATCATCGCCGCCATCGGCGATCCGGCGGCATTCGACGAAGTCGTCTTCTGCGGGTTCGGCGAGCCGATGCTGCGGCTCGACGTGATGCTCGAGGTCGCGCGATGGGTGAAGGAGCAGGGCGGGCGCACGCGCGTGAACACGAACGGTCAGGGCGACCTGATCGCGGGCGGCCCGGCGGCGCCGCGGCTCGCGGGAGCGATCGACGTCGCGAGCGTGAGCGTCAACACGGCCGACGCGGCGCAGTACGCCGAGCTGTGCCGGCCGGACTTCGGCGAGCGGGCCTATCCGGCGGTGCTGGCCTTCATCCGGTCGGCGAAGGAGCACGTGCCCGAGGTGGCCGTCACGGCGCTCGACTATCCGGGCGTGGATGTCGGCGCGGTCGAGAAGCTGGCGGCGGAGCTGGACGTCGAGTTCCGCCCGCGGACGTACAAGCATCTTGGGTAACGGTCATTGAAGTTCGTGTCAGCAATGGAACAGCGCCAAGAAACAACAGAGGTCCCCGCCTGCGCGGCGGGTGAACTTCGCTTCGCTCAGGATGACATGGCTACATCCCAGTGTGTGAAATATGTCATTCTGAGCGTTAGCGAAGAATCCCTCAATCGTTGAATCGTTATTCGTTAATGGTAGGCGCGGAGACGGACGCTGAACCGAAGCGTACAAGCCGTTGACGGATAACGAATCGACGGATAACGAATAACGGGCTCACAAATGGCGACGGCATACATCGGCATCGGATCGAACCTGGGCGACCGCGAGGCGCACGTCGCGGCGGCTCTCTGCCAGCTCGCCGAGCTTCCGCACACGACGATCGTGCGCGTCTCGTCGCTCATCGAGACCGAGCCGGTCGGCGTCACCGACCAGGGCGAGTTCCTGAACGGTGCCGCCGAGATCCGCACGAACCTGGCGCCGCTCGACTTGCTCGACGCGCTCCAGGGAATCGAGTCGGACCTCGGCCGCGTCCGGGCGGAGCGCTGGGGGCCGCGGACGATTGACCTCGATATCCTGCTGTATGATAATGAGGTTATCGAGACGGACCGGTTGACGGTCCCGCATCCGCTGATGCACGAGCGCGGGTTCGTGCTGGCGCCGCTCGCGGAGATCGCCGCGGACACGGCGCACCCGGCGACGGGGCGGACGGTCGAGCAGATGCTGGCCGCATTGGCCGATTGAAAGGGACGGGCGTGCCGGACGACGTTCGCTACATCGCGGTCGAAGGCCCGATCGGCGCGGGCAAGACGTGCCTGGCCCGCGGCCTGGCCGAGCGGCTCGGCGCGCGCCTCGTTCTCGAGCCGGCCGACGACAATCCGTTCCTTGAGAAGTTCTACACCGACATGCCCCGGTATGCGCTCGCGACGCAACTCGCGTTCCTCGCGCTCCGGCACCGGCAGCAGAGCGAGCTGGCCCAGCCCGGCTCGCCCGGGTCCGTGGTCGTGACTGATTACGTTCTGGCTCGCGACCGGATTTTCGCGGGCCTGACGCTCACGGAAGACGAGTTGACGTTGTACGCCCGGGCCTACGAGGCGGTCGCGGCGGGGGCGGTGAAGCCCGACGTCGTCGTGTTGCTCGAGGCCGACGCCGACACCCTGATGGCCCGGATCCGGGCGCGCGGCGTGCCCTCCGAGGGGGCGCTCCCACGCGACTACGTCGAGCGGCTCGTCGAGGAGTACGACGCGTACTTCCGGTTCTACGACGAGACGCCGCTGCTCGTCGTCGACACGAACCCGCTTGGCGACTACTCGAAGGGCGGCATCGACGTCGAAGCGGTCCTCGATGAGATCAGGCAGGCCCGTGGCGGCCGGCGTGTCTATGTGCCTGTGGTGGAGTGATCAGTGATCAGTCATGCTCTGTTGAAAAGCCCGGCTCAGTGGTGGCAAGAGATTCTTCGCTTCGCTCAGAATGACAATATGCGGCCATCTGCACAGGTTGTCATCCTGAGCCCTTCGGCTTCGCTCAGGACAGGCTCCGCGAGGGATCTCGGTTTTCAACAGAGCAGATCAGTCATCAGTTGTCAGAGATCGGTCGTGGTGAGAGGCGATGATGGAGATACTTGAGACGAAGGCGGAGGTGCACGAGTATTCGCTGCGGCAGCGTGGCGAGGGGAAGAGCGTCGGGCTCGTGCCGACGATGGGGGCGCTCCACGAGGGCCACCTGAGCTTGATCCGCGGGGCTCGCGAGGACTGCGACGTCGTCATCGTCAGCATCTTCGTGAACCCGACGCAGTTCGCTCCGGGCGAGGACCTCGCCGAGTATCCGCGCACGTTCCAGGCCGACTGCGAGGCGTGCGAGCAGTTGGGCGTCGATGCGATCTTCGCTCCGCCCGACGGCGAGATGTATTTGCCCGACGCCGACACCTGCGTGATGCAGGACCGGCTGGCGACGATGCTCGAGGGGGCGTCGCGTCCGATCTTCTTCCGCGGCGTGCTGACCGTCGTGCTCAAGCTCCTCAACGCCGCGGCTCCGCACGTCGCGTACTTCGGGCGCAAGGACTATCAGCAGAGCGTTGTCGTTCGGAAGATGGTCGATGATCTCGACGTGCCCGTCCGCGTCGCCGTGTTGCCGACGGTCCGGGAGCCGGACGGCCTTGCGATGAGTTCGCGGAACCAGTATCTCAGCGCGGACGAGCGCCGGCAGGCGTTATGCCTGCACGGGGCTCTCGAGTTGTGTCGCGAGCGGTTCGCCGCGGGCGAGCGCTCGGCCGAGGCGCTCGAGGCCGCGATGCGCGAGCGGATTGACAGCGAGCCGTCCGCGCGGATAGACTACGTGGAGATCGCCCGGCCCGACACGCTCGCATCCGTCGAGACGGTGCGGCCGGGCGACGTGGCGCTCCTGGCCGTGTTCGTCGGGACGACTCGGCTGATCGACAACGCGGCGATCCAGTGAGCGCCGGTCCCAGATGGAGGACGCATGATGCAACGGATTATGCTTCGGTCGAAGATCCACCGAGCGACGGTCACGCAGACGCTGCTGGACTACGAGGGCAGCATCACGATCGACGTGGACCTGCTCGAGGCGGCCGACCTGCGCCCCTATGAACGGGTGCAGGTGCTGAACCTGAGCAACGGGCATCGGTTCGAGACGTATGTCATCGAGGGCGAACGGGGAGCGGGCGAGATCGCCCTCAACGGCCCGGCCGCCCGGTTGGGGCAGGTTGGCGATCTGGTGATCATCGCGGCCTACGCCCTCTGCGACGAGGCGGAGTCGGCCGACATCCGCCCGAACATCGTGCAGGTCGACGGGCAGAATCGGCCGATCTCGGGCTAGTTTCGGGGCCGCTGCCGCCCTTTCTTTTCCCCCGCCACCGCTTGCATTTGCGTTTGGGGCTCGCCTATAATTAGGTGGCCAGAAGAACCGGGCGGAGCGCGCCCGGCTGGGCCGCTTGTGAGGAGAGAGACGATGCCGATTTTCACCTACAAGGCACTGGACAGCCAGGGGCAAGAGGTCCGCAGCGAGATCGAGGCGGAGAACAGCGACGACGCGCTGAACAAGCTGCGAGACCAGAAGCTGTTTCCGACGAGCGTGAAGGAAAAGACGGGCAAGAAGGCGGGGCCGAAGCAGCGCCAGGCGACCGTGGCCGCGGGCGGCCGCAAGAAGACCCTCGCCTTCGGCGGTGTGAAGCAGAAGGAGCTGGCGACGTTCACCCGGCAGCTCTCGACGCTCATCAACGCCGGCCTTCCGATCGTGCGGAGCTTGCGGATCCTGGGCGATCAGCTCAAGCCGGGCGTGCTCAAGAACGCCCTGATGGACGTGGCCGACGACGTGGAAGGGGGCACGGCGCTCTCCGAGGCCTTCTCGAAACACCCCAAGGCATTCAACAAGCTCTATGTGAACATGACCCGGGCGGGCGAGGCCGGCGGTATCCTCGACCAGATTCTCGAACGTCTGGCCGTGTTCATGGAGAAGGCCCAGCGGATGAAGAAGCGCGTGATCTCGGCGATGATTTATCCGATCGCGGTCGTCACCATCGCCACGAGCATCGTGCTCTTCATCGTCGGTTATATCGTGCCTCAGTTCCAGAAGATGTTCGAGGACATGAACACGCAACTGCCGGTGCCGACGCAGATTCTCGTGAAGGCGGCCGACCTCGTGCAGAGCGGCTGGTGGATGATCCCCGTTGTCCTTTTTGCCGCCTTCGTGACCTACCGGCTGGTCGCGTTTACGAGGTCGGGCCGGTACGCGATCGACTTCGTGAAGCTGAAGCTCCCGCTGTTCGGCACGATCGTGAGCAAGTCGACCATCTCGCGTTTCGCCCGAACGCTCGGCACGCTGATCACGAGTGGTGTGCCGATTCTCGAGGCGCTGAATATCGTGAAGGAAGCGACGGGCAACGCGGTCATATCGGTCGCCATCGGCAAGGTGCACGACAGCATCCGGGAGGGCGAGAACATGGCCGGGCCGCTCAGCGCGAGCAAGATATGCGACCCGATGGTCATCAACATGATCGACGTCGGCGAAGAGACCGGTGAACTCGACAAGATGCTTCTCAAGGTCGCCGACACGTATGACGAAGACGTCGACGCGCTCGTCGGCGGCATGATGAGCTTGATCGAGCCGCTGCTCATCGTGGGCATGGGGCTGACGGTCGGCTTTATCGTCATCGCCCTGTTCCTGCCGCTTATCGAGCTGATGAAGACGATGGGCAGTAACTAGAGAGTAGGAGGGCAGTCGATGGTTGCTCGTTTGTCGAACACCCGGCCCGCAAGCCGGCGCGCTTTCACGCTGATCGAGTTGCTCGTTGTGATGGGTGTGATCGCTCTGTTGATGGCCCTGCTCGTGCCCACCCTGAGCAAGATCCGCGAGCAGGTGAACATCGGCCGTGTCGAGGCGACCATCGAAGGCGTGTCGATGGCGCTCGACATGTACAAAGACGTATACAAGCGGTATCCCCCGGATGAGCTCTTCCAGGTGCGGGCCGCCCCGCCGGCCGTTCCGGCGAACATGACGATCGCGAGTTCGCAGTCCCTCGTCTACTACCTGAGCGGGAAGTCGATCTACTACGATCCTGTCACGTCGCCCGACGACTACCCGTGGAAGCACGACCTCTACAACACGAGTCAGGATGCGCCCGGCCGGAAGAACATGACGGTGTTCTACTCGTTCAACTCGAATCTGCTGAAGAACTACGGCGATGACGCGCCGGCGCTGATCGACCCGTGGCAGCGGGCGATCATCTACAACTCCGGGCCCGGCACGGACCCCAACGACCCCGCCTGGCCGGACCCCTACGTGAACGAAGACCAGTACAACCTGTTTGGTGCCGCCAAGCACGGCGAGGGGAAGTTCGACATCTTCTCGGCCGGGCCCGACAACGTCTACGGCTCGGAAGATGACGTCACGAACTGGCGCGACCAGAAGGAATGGGGCTACGACGCCTTCAACTGCCTCAACGGCGGGGGGCAATAGGATGGGAACCTCACCGTGAGAGCGCTTCGAAAGAAGACACGAACCGGCGGCTTCACGCTGATCGAGCTCCTGGTCGTGATGGCCATCATCTCTCTGCTCGCCGCGCTCATTTTCGCCGTGTTCGGATCGGTCGGCGATCAAAAAGGAACGGCCATGACGGTCGCCACCATCAAGGGCCTGTCGATGGGTCTCGAAACATACAAGACCGTGTATGGCACCTACCCGCCCGACCGGCATCCGCAGTTGGCCAGGAGTTCGCAGGCGCTGGTCTACTACCTGAGCGGGAAGTCGATCCACTACGACCCCGCGGCCTCGCCGGCCGGCTACCGGTGGACGCACGACGTGTACGATACGAGCGCGGGCGGCGCCGGCCGCAAGCAGTTCAAGATGTTCTACGAGTTTGACCGCCGGCTCCTCAAGGACGCGGGCGGCCGGGCCCCGGGTATCGTCGACGGCTGGGGGAAGTGGCTCATCTACAACTCCGGCTCGACACCGGACAGCGACAGCAACCGGTACGGCGCGCCGAAGCACGGCGACGGCAGGCCCGATCTCCTGTCGGCGGGGTCCGACGGCGTCTACGGGACCGACGACGACGTCGTGAGCTGGAAAGACGAGCTCCTCTGGGGCTACGACGCGCATAACCTGAATGATGGGACGCACTAGGACGGGACGACGATGAAGCGAACGACACAAAACCGGGCACGCGCGTTCACAATGATCGAGTTGATGCTCGTCATCAGCATCATGATCATCCTCGGGCTGTTGGCGGCGCTGGGGATTGCCGAGGTCGTCACCCACGCGAACCGAAAAGAGACGCAGGCGACGATGCGCCTGATGGCGATCGCCCTCGACCAGTTCCACGCCGACATGGGCATCTTCCCGCTCAGCACCGGCGCGGACGAAGGGGAGACGATCGCCGACGCGCTGACCGACCCGAAGTCGAGCTATGGCTGGAAGCGGGCGAGCTTCGCGACGTGGTTCGAGAACCGCGACCCGGTGACGGAGGACGACAGCGACCGCCTTCGGATCGTCGATGCCTGGAACGAGGATCTGATCTACACGAGCAGCACGATCAAGGTCATCAGCGGGGCCGCGAAGAGCGAATATGATTTCTCGCTCCGCGGCGTCGAACGCACCCCGGGCAAGGAAGATTACTACAATCTGCAGACCTTCCAGCTTTACTCGAAGGGACCCAACATGCGGACGTGGGCGACGACCGAGGACGGCGGCCACGACCGGCTCGGCGGCACGGAAAGAGATGATATCCGCAACTGGATCCAGAAGCCGATTCACAACGTGATACCGACGGCCTATCAGTGAGGGAACCTATGCTCGGCACGAGGCGACATCTCAATCGCGGCGTGACGGTGCTCGAAGTGCTGATCTCCGTCTTCGTGCTCCTCATCGGCATCACGGGCGTGATCGCGCTGTTCCCCGTCGGCGTGCGCTTCAGCCAGATGAGCACCGACGACGCCATCAGCGCCATGACGGCCCAGCGGGCGCTCGCCGCCGTCCGCGTGCAGAGTAATACCCTCGGCCGGCTCGGCGGCTACGTCGCCGGCTCGAACGAAGACGGCGACACGCTCTCGTGGAACGGCACCATCTCGCGCGGCATCGACGAAATCACCGGCGAGGCCCTGACGATGGTCGGCGAGCATGATACGGGCTTTCCCGACCGGCACACGCACATGGGCGTCGCGTTCGACGGCGCCGACGGCGAGTCGTTCGACGTCATGACCTCGGGAGCCCAGGCGAACCAGGATGACCGCGCCCTGATGCTCATGACGAGCGGCCGCGCCATGTGGAAGCTCTTCCGGCTCGACCGCGACACGAATTTCACCACCTCGAGGGTCGCGTCCACGAAGAACGGCATCGCGAGCTTCCCGAGTTCCGGCATCAAAGAGGGCGACGAGTTTCGCCTGATCGGCGCGCGCGACAAGAACAAGGTCTGGGTGACCGTGCCCGACGGGTTCTACGAGAACGGGCCCAGCACCGGCTACAAACTGGGGCCCGGCGCGGCGGAAGGATACGGATACCTGGCTATCCTCAACCGCGTCAAGGGAATCAGCGGGGCCTACCGCGTCACGATTCTCGTCTACAAGGGCTATAGCGAAGACATGCCCCCCGAGGGCAACGATCCCGCGATCGCGTGCTTCACGACCATCCTGTCGGGAGACCTGCTGCGATGAGACGCCTGCTGCGATATTGGGAGCGTCGATCCGCCGGCCGCTCGGCCCGGAGAGGGTTCACGTTCATCGAACTCGTCGTCGCCGTCGCACTCAGCATCGTGCTCCTGCGCGGCATGTACACCATCTTCAACTCCGCCACGCGCCTCGCCCGGCTGTCCGAGCAGCAGATGGTCACCGTGTTCGAGGGCTCCGCCGTCTTCGACTACCTCGCAGGCGATGTCGCCCGGTCGCCGTCGACCACCAGCGACTACTACCTCGAGCTGGGCGCAGACCGCAAGTCGATCACGTTCCAGGCCACGCGTCTTGACGGGCTGCCCGACACGTACGTGTATGTCCAGTACTATCTGGACGAGACCAGCCTGATGCGGAAGGTGCTCGGCAGTGACCGCGCGACCGTTGCCACGGAGGCCGCCGACGCCGAAGACGGCTCCGTCATCAAGGTCGGCCACAACATCACGAACTTCCAGGCCTACTACTTCAACAACTCGAAGGCCCACCTCGAAGCCGCGGGCGCGTGGGATCTGACGGATACGCTCACGGGCGCCGACCGCACCTGGGCCGTCCGGTTCGACATCACCATCGAGGACACCGACAGGGAGGAGGGCCTCCAGCAGCAGACGTTCAGCCCCGTCTTCATGATCGCCTACTGAGCGGCACCGTCTCCCCCCGTCTCTCCCCTTCCTTTCTGCTTTGCGGGCCGCGCGGCTTTGGTGTATAATCGCGCTCGAACGTTCTTCCACGCCGGCGAGGGCGAGCCATGTGCGACGATCCCGCAAAGCCAGAACACGATGACGAGCGGACCGAGGTCGAGTCGACCCGCTACTGCCTCACCTGCAAGAAGGCGACGCCCTTCACGTTCACCTACGCCGAGGGCTACCTCATCAAGGCCGAGTGCGGGGAGTGCGGGACGATCGAGCGCGACAAGAAGCTCCTCGCCAAGGTCTTCGTCGAGGATCTCATCGACCGCGCGTTCGACGCGATGAAGCGTCAGGCGAAGCGGACGATCCATGACCCGGTCGAGGCGGTTGGCGGGCTCCCCAAGAAGGTGATCCAGAAGTCGCTCCGCGAAGTCCACCGCATTCTCAACATCTTCAAGGAATAGGTCCGCCGCTACGCGGCGGCGCGACGAAGCCTGGGGCACACGGCCCTTCGGGCCGGCACCCCGTCTTCGCCGAACTCAGGGCGAGGGCGGCGCGAACCGCTTCAAGGAATAGGTCCGCCGCTACGCGGCGGCGCGACGAAGCCTGGGCACACGGCCCTTCGGGCCGGCACCCCGTCTTCGCCGAACTCAGGGTGAGGGCGGCGCGAACCGCTTCAAGGAATAGGTCCGCCGCTACGCGGCGGCGCGACGAAGCCTGGGGCACACGGCCCTTCGGGCCGGCACCCCGTCTTCGCCGAACTCAGGGTGAGGGC
>CAYLQD010000019.1:39314-44127 GCA_964385685.1 uncultured Planctomycetota bacterium
GAAGCCTGGGCACACGGCCCTTCGGGCCGGCACCCCGTCTTCGCCGAACTCAGGGCGAGGGCGGCGCGAACCGCTTCAAGGAATAGGTCCGCCGCTACGCGGCGGCGCGACGAAGCCTGGGCACACGGCCCTTCGGGCCGGCACCCCGTCTTCGCCGAACTCAGGGTGAGGGCGGGAGCGAACCGCTTGCCTTGAATGGGTCCTGTAAATCCTATAGGATCTATGCCAGCAGCTCCCGCAGCTTGGCGATGATCTTCGCGTCGTCGACCAGATACGGCATCTCGAGCGACTGGGCCGACGGCGACACGCCGTTCGGCGCGCCCAGCCGCATGACCGGGGCGTCGAGATAGTCGAACCCCTCCGCCATAATCCGCGACGCCACCTCGCCCGTGAAGCTCGCCTGGCTCACCGCCTGCGACGTGACCAGGCAGCGGCCCGTCTTGCGGACCGATGTGAGGATGATGTCCATATCCAGCGGCCAGAGCGTCCGCGGATCGACGACCTCGATCGAGATCCCCTCCTCGGCCTGGAGCTGCTCCGCGGCCTTCAGAGCGTGCCGCACCGGCCAGCCCCACGCGACAACAGTCGCGTCGGTCCCCTCGCGCTTCACGACGCCCTTGCCGATCGGCACGAGATACTCCTCCTCCGGTACGGGCACTTCTTCGCCGTAGAGCCACTGGTGCTCGAAGAAGACGACCGGGTTCGGGTCGCGGATGGCCGATTTCAGCAGGCCTTTCGCGTCGTAGGCGTCGGACGGGCAGATGACGATCAGGCCCGGCATGTGGAGGCAGATGGTTTCGAGGCACTGCGAGTGCTGGCCCGCGTAGCCGCGGCCGCCGCCGTGCGGCGTGCGGATGACCATCGGCACGCTCTTCTGCCCGCCGGACATGTAGCTCCACTTCGCCGCCTGGTTGCCCGTCTGGTCCATCGTCATCAGGATGAAGTCGTCGTACATAATCTCGCAGACCGGCCGGAGGCCCGTCATTGCCATGCCGACGGCCGTGCCGACGATGGCCGACTCGCTGATGGGCGCGTTGAAGACGCGATCGCGCCCGAACGCGGCGAGCAGGCCACCCGTCGCGGCGAACGCGCCACCGTACTCGGCGATGTCCTCGCCGTAGAGGACCACGCGCTCATCCCGGAGCATCTCCTCCGCGAGCGCCTCGCGGATCGCGAACCGGTAGCTGAGGCAGCCGTTCTTCCGCTCGTACGTCGGCACCTCGCCGGCCGGCTTCGGGCTCGCATACTCGTCCGGCACGGCGTCGTCCGCCTTCTCGCGGAACATGTGGAGCAGGATCGTGTCGGGGTGCGGCGCCTCCGACGCCGAGGCCCTCTCCGACATCTCCGCGTTCCGCTGCCAGACGTGATCGGTCAGCTCCTGGATGTCCTTCTCGGTGATCGGGCCGCCCTGGTCGTCCGGGAACGTGGCCGCGAGCAGCTCCTTCGGGAACGCGATCGTCGGGTCCCGTTCCATCCATGCCTCGACTTCCGAGCGGTCGCGGTAGGCCTGGGCGTCGCTGAGCGAGTGCCCCTTGTAGCGGTAGGTCATGATCTCGATGAGCGTGGGCCCGTGTCCCTCGCGGCAGAGCTGGGCCTTCCGCTCGATCGCCTCGCGAACGGCCAGCACGTTCATCCCGTCGACGACCTCGGCATGCAAGGCATCGACGTGGTAGCCGGCGCCCTGGCGCGCGAGGAAATCGAGGGCCGTCGTCTCGCCGACCGACTGGCCCGACATCGCGTATTGGTTGTTGACGATCGCGAAGATGACGGGCACGCCGAACTCGCGCGTCATCAGGCCGTTGTGGAACTGGGCCATCGTCGCCATCGTGATGGACTCGTGCGAGATGCCGTTCTGGTAGGCGCCGTCGCCCGCGAAACAGAGCGTGACCTCGTCGGTCTCCTTGTAGCGGCTGCCGATTCCGGCCCCGGCGGCGATGCCCATGTGCCCGCCGACGATGGCGTTCGCGCCCAGGTGGCCGCTCTCGAAGTCCGCGATGTGCATGCTGCCGCCGACGCCGCGGCAGTAGCCGTTGCTCTTGCCGAACAGCTCGGCGATCATTCGATACGTGTGCAGCCGGAGCGCCGCCTCTTCGAGTTCGGCGCGGCCGGCGTCCGACGCGGGCGTCGCCCCGATCAGGTCGATCATCGCGGCGTATTTCTCGAGCCGCGCGCGGAGCCCGACGTCATCGAGGCCCTTGATGAACGTATAGCCCTTCGCCATCGCATCGCCGTGGCCGCGGTGCGAGCTGGTGATGTAGTCGGTCGTGCGGATGCCGGCGACGGCCCCGGTCGAGGTCGCCTCCTGGCCGATGGAGATGTGGGTCGGGCCGACGTAGTTGAACTTCAGAAGCGGCTGATAGGCGCCGGCCTTGAGTTCCGCGATCATCTCCTCGAGCGCGCGGATCATCAGCATCTGCTCGAGCAGTTCGAGGGCCGTCTTGCGGTCGAGCCGGCCGGCTCCGGCCTCTTCGTTGACGCCGTCCTCGTACTGGAAGACGGGGATGGACGGCAGTTCGAGCATCATCGGTTTCGGGTGGTGGATTGCGTCGATCTCTTTGACCACGTTCTTGCTCCTGTTGAACCACGAGGGCCGAAATGTCGGCGGATTCTATCAGCAAGCGGCCATAGAGTCAACATGGCCGGATTCGGTTTTCACACACGCGCCGGCACAGGGAGAGCGGCGAGCGCCGCCCCGGACGCGACAGAGCGCGTCCCTCCGCTGTGAATCTCGTGCAGGCATGTGGCACAGCCGCCCCCGGCTGTGAATCTCATGTCACCACAGCCGGGGGCGGCTGTGCTACATTTCACGGCCGAGCGGCTCCGCGGGCCTGCGTCAACACGCCGCGACGCTGTCGTAGGGGCGACGCCGCGTGGCCGCCCGGATAACGGTGGCCGGCCCAAGACTCCCCGTGTTCGCCATATCGACTCAGCGGCGTCACGTTGTTGACGAGCGCCTCTATCGGTGGTATGGTTGAATGTGGAGGAGCAAGCCACAAGAGGGGGTGCGATGGTTCCGACCACAATGCTGCCGACACGCCTCGGGCGGCGGGTCAAGAAGCACATCGACACCGCGGCGCCCGCGGCCCCCGATGGGATCGACACATATCAGCACATGTACTACACGACCGGCTGGCAACTGATCGAGACGCGGGAGACGGATACGGAGAGCACCGCGCCCGACACCCTGGCGCCCGAGTACCAGTTCGTGTGGAGCACGCGCTACATCGACTCGCCGGTGCTGCGTGACGACTTCACCGTGTACGGCGTGATGGACGGGCGGATCTATTACCTGACCGACGCGAACTTCAACGTGACGGCCCTCGTCGATGAGGTCGAGGTGGACAGTTGGCAGGTCGTCGAGCGCTACGCCTACGATGCGTACGGTGCGGTGATCGTGAACACGGAGGACGGCCCCTACACGGTGCTCGACGCCGACTGGTCCCCCGACGACGACGGCGTGAGCGACTACGACAACGCGATCCTCTTCGCGGGCTACTATTACGATTGGGAGACGGGGTTGTATCATGTCCGGCGGCGTCCGTATCACGGCTTCCTCGGGCGTTGGACGGCGCGCGACATCATCGAATACGGCGACGGGATGAGTTTGTATGAGTATGTGGCGTCAAGGCCAAGTGACTACCGCGATCCCTCGGGACGCGCGAACGCTGGGGCTCCGAAGGATTCGCCTCCGCCGAAGCAGATTGACGACGATGCCGGTGATAACGTGAAGCAACGGGGTGTCACATGGAAGCCGCTTGGCGAGGGAAAGCCGCGCCCTGAAAGGGGCTTGGAGGGAAGATCCTTCTTTGCCAAGACGACCAATCGAGGAATCCTTGTCGAGATATGGAAGCCGGACCCGGATCAGAAGCAGGACTACTGGTGCCACGGTTTCACATTTGGAGGACATCAGGCGAAGGGCGGCCCCTATTCCCTCTTTGGGATATGGGTGATTCCAATACTTCGACATGAGGGTTGGGGCCACATTCCATGCTCCTTTGCTCAACCGAGAGAGGACATCGTTGTCTTCATCTCGGCGGCGCGCGGAGGTGTCAGCATCAAGCACAGTGGGGTCGTGTGGGGTCGTGGGGCTTGCTCTTTGGATAAGCAGTTGACGGAGGACACCATGATGATAAAGTCAAAGTGGGAGTTAGCTCCACTGAGCACGGATTCCCTGGCGGACAACGCTGACGAGTATGGGAAGTATGCGTGTTTTTCACTCAAGGGGCCCGCCCGGAAGCAGGCCTTCAAGGGGACTTGCCCGTGTTGGGGTCGCAGAGAGTGGAAGGAGGTTGGCTTTTAGTTGGAGGCACAAGAAATGGCGGGAACCCGTGCTGGCATGAGGTATTGGTGTCGTGTCGGATTGGTGTGCCTCGCATTCGCGGTCTCCGGTGGGTGCCGGAGCGATTCCCAAGTGGGGCTAGAAGCTGAAAGCCTCCTCTATAGAGACCTCAGGTCATCTCGGAGGGATGCTGTGTTTCGAGCTTCGTGTTACGTTGAGCGCTGTGGTGGGCCTGTTCTATCGCCCGCCGAAGATCCCGAAGCACGAGAGATCAAGCTTAGAGTATATGACCCGCCCCTGCAGGAATTGCAGGACCACGCCAAGAAGGTGATCGCATGGCTGGATTCGCTGGACCGTGACCGCCGTCTCAGAATCGTATCCGGATACCGGGATTTCCCGTGGGCTCCCTACTTCTCGGACTAGAGCCGGACGTGCGGCTCGATTACTGGGGCCAGACGGCCGACACGTACTCGTGAGTCTGGAGTCTGGGGACATCATACTATTTAGCTTGACGGAAGTGCAAGATGGGGGTAT
>CAYLQD010000020.1:0-42398 GCA_964385685.1 uncultured Planctomycetota bacterium
GGAGATAGTAAGGTTGTCGAGCAGCCCTTCGGACTGCTCGACTCTTTATACGAGGGAGAAGCCCGATTGCGTCCTGCCGCGCCCGTCGCCGCCGGGGCCACGGGACTCGCGCACAAGCAGGCGCTGAATCTGGCCGCGGCGATCAACAGAGCCCGAATCGGCCGACACACGGGAACACACAAATCGTATGTGCGGTTGATTGGGGGCAAAGCCGACCTCATCCTCGTCGCGCGGGCCCCGTCGGACGATGAGAAGAAGCTCGCGAAGGAGAAGGGCGTCGAACTCGACATCCGCCCGGTGGCGCTCGATGCCTTCGTCTTCATCGTGAACCACGAGAACACAGTGGCCGGGCTGACCACAAAGCAGATCAGGTCGGTCTACACCGGCGGCATCAAGAACTGGCAGGACGTCGGCGGCGCGGGCGCGCCGCTCAAGGCCTACCAGCGGAACCGCAACTCCGGCAGCCAGGAGCTGATGGAGAAGCTCGTCCTGAAAGACCTCAAGCCCATCAAGGCGCCGGACATGGAGCTTGCCACCATGGCGGGGCCCATCAACCGGATCGCCGGGGACAAGCACGGGCTCGGCTATTCCGTCTTCTTCTACGAGCAGCGGATGGCGATGAGTCTGAAGATCAAGCTCATCGCCGTCGACGGCGTCATTCCGACCCCGGAGACGATCCGCACCGGGGCGTATCGCTATACGACCGAGGTCTACGTGGTCGTTCGCAAGGGCGGGAGCAAGAACACCAACACGCTCAAGCTTCGCGACTGGATGCTGTCGCCGGCCGGGCAGAAGGTGGTCGCCAGCAGCGGCTACGTCCCGATCAGCGGGCGGAAGTAGCGCCGCAGACATCCGCTGGGGCGGGTGGAAACGCCGGGCAGTGGCAAGGCGGCGACACGCCAGCCCCTTTACTTCCCCCCTGCTTCCGCTAACATAGCGTCGACATCCGGGACGGTTGGGAGCGGTGCATGCTTGCCAAGATTCTGAGCGCGGCGGTGACGGGCATCGACGCCTACCCCGTCGAGGTCGAGGTCGATCTCGCCAAGGGCACGCGGTCGGGCGTCACGCTCGGCCTGCCCGACGCCGCGGTCAAGGAGAGCCGCGAGCGGGTCGCGACCGCGCTCCACAACTCGGGCTACTCGATCCCCAACTTCGCGACGGTCGTCAACCTCGCGCCCGCCGACACGAAGAAGGAGGGCACCTGCTACGACTTGCCGATCGCGCTCGGGACGCTCGTCACGAGCGAGCAGGTCGTGCCCGCGCGGCATGACGACGTCGCCTTCGTCGGCGAACTGGCCCTCGACGGCACGGTCCGGCCCGTCCGCGGCTGCCTGCCGATGACGATGGCGTGCCGCGAGGCCGGTTGGCGGGGGATCGGCGTGCCCGCGGACAACGCCGCCGAGGCCGCCGTCGTCGACGGGATCGAGGTCTTCCCCGTCAAGAAGCTGGCCGAGGCGGTCGGATTCTTGACGGGCAAGGCGAACATCGAGCCGCACACGGCCGACCTCGACCGCCTCTTCGGCGAGGCGAAGAAGTACGAAGTCGACTTCAGCGAGGTCAAGGGACAGGAGCACGTCAAGCGGGCGCTCGTCGTCGCCGCGGCCGGCGGGCATCACGTCCTGATGATCGGCCCGCCCGGCGCGGGCAAGACGATGCTGGCCGGCCGCATCCCGACCATCCTGCCCGACCTCTCGCTCGACGAGGCGCTCGATGCGACCCGCATCTACAGCGTCGCCGGGCTGCTGCCCGCCGGGCAGGCGTTGATGGCGACCCGCGCGTTCCGCGCTCCGCACCACACCGCGAGCGGCCCGGCCCTCGTCGGCGGCGGCGCCAACCCCCGGCCCGGCGAGATCAGCCTGGCGCACAAGGGCGTCCTGTTCCTCGACGAACTGCCCGAGTTCCCCCGCGCCGTGCTCGAGGTCCTGCGGCAGCCGATCGAGGAGGGGACGGTCCGCATCTCGCGCGCGGCCGCGAACGTCGAGTATCCGTCCGAGTTCATCCTCGTCGCCGCGATGAACCCGTGTCCGTGCGGGTTCTACACCGATCCGACGCGCGAGTGCCGCTGCACGCCGCACCAGATTCAGCGGTACGTGTCGAAGATCAGCGGGCCGCTGCTCGACCGGATCGACATCCACGTCGAGGTCCCGCGGGTCAAGTATCGCGAGCTGCGGGACGGGCGGGACGGCGCGACCTCGGCCGAGATCCGCCGCGACGTCGCCGCCGCGCGGGCCGTGCAGGCCGGGCGGTTCCGGCGGTCGAAGATCAACGTCAACGCGCGGATGAACTCGCGGCAGATCAAGCGGCACTGCGAGCTGACGCCCGGAGCCGAGCGGCTCTTGGGCTCGCAGATGGAGAGCGAGAAGCTCTCGGCCCGCGGCTACACACGCGTGCTCAAGATCGCCCGCACCATCGCCGATTTATCCGCTTGCCGCGACATCAAAACGGAGCATGTGGCGGAAGCTATACAATACAGGACATTGGATCGAGATTTATGGGCGTGAGCCCGTTGCCGGCCTGTCCGCCGTCTCGCCCGCCGAAGCTTGCCCGCCCAGGCGGGCTGGAGCGAAGGCGGGAGCTTGAGCGAAGGCGGAAGGCGATCCAGTGCCGCACGCTGGACAGGGACTTGTGGGCGTAGTAGGATGAGCGTTGCAGACGCGGGGTATGCCAGGAAGCAGAGAGGTGGGATATCTTGACGCTGCTCTTCGAATGGGACCCCACGAAGGCTCGGCGCAATCTCGCCAAACACCGGGTCTCGTTTCCCGAGGCCAGTACCGCGTTCGGTGACGCGCTGTCGATCACAATTGGCGACCCGCTGCACTCGGAAGAAGAGGATCGGTTTGTCCTGATCGGACGCTCGTGTCGGAACAGACTGTGGGTCGTTGTCCATACGGAGCGAGGGGGCCGGGTTCGCATCATCAGTGCGAGGCCGGCTACCCGGAAAGAGAGGTTGCGCCATGAAGAAGATGCGGAATGATCCCGACCTGCTGGAGGAATACGATTTCAGCCAGGGCGTTCGCGCCAAGTACGCCGAACGATATGCCGAAGGCACAAACGTGGTGGTCATCGACCCGGATGTGGCGGAGTACTTCCCGGACCAGAACTCGGTCAACGAATCACTGCGGGGCCTCGTCTCCATCATAGAGAAGAAGAAGAAGAAGAAACGCAGACGAGCCAAGCGCCGGGTGGAACGATGACGCGGATGCTGTTCCCCGCACACACAGGCATAATGGCATCGCAGATGGAGAGCGAGAAGCTCTCGGCCCGCGGTTACACCCGCGTGCTCAAGATCGCCCGCACCATCGCCGATTTATCCACTACGACCCTGAGCAAAGTCGAAGGGTCCGCTTGCCGCGACATCAAAACGGAGCATGTGGCGGAAGCTATACAATACAGGACATTAGACCGAGACCTCTGGGCGTAGAGGGCGGCCCGGAAACCGTGCGGCAAGTCGTCGAAATGACAGGCCGCGACATAACGTACTGCCGTGGAAGCGGATACGTCTTCGCAAGGTGACAGGCACGTTGCTCGACAGGCACGTTGCTCGGGCACGTTGCTCGGAGAAGAAAATGAGCGGAAGCAGCCTACAAATCCAGTTCGAGCGTTCTCTTAAAGACCCGGAAGGTTTCTGGGGCGAGGCGGCAGAGGAAGTCCACTGGTACCGCAGGTGGGAGAGGGTGCTGGATGACGGCAAGAAACCCTTTTACCGCTGGTTCCAGGGCGGCGAAGTCAACACCTGCTACAACGCGCTCGATATCCACGTCGATAACGGGCGAGGCGAACAGGCGGCTCTGATATACGACAGCCCGGTCACCGACACGGTTCGGTCCTTCTCCTTCCGCGAGCTGCGCGATCAGGTGGCGACCTTCGCGGGGGCTCTCGCCAGCATCGGCGTGGCCAAGGGCGACAGGGTCATCATCTACATGCCGATGGTGCCGGAGAGCGTTGTGGCCATGCTGGCCTGCGCACGGCTTGGCGCTGTGCACTCGGTTGTTTTCGGTGGATTTGCCGCGAACGAACTTGCCATTCGTATTGACGACGCCACGCCGAAAGTCGTGGTGTCCGCTTCATGCGGCATCGAAGTGACGCGGATAGTTTCCTACAAACCCCTTCTCGACGAGGCCATACGGATCGCGAAACACAAACCTGAGAAGTGCATCATACTCCAGCGCCCGATGGAGCGGGCCGAGCTGACGCCCGGCAGGGATCTGGACTGGCACGACGTCATGGCGGCGGCGGCCCCGCACGATTGCGTGCCGGTGGCGGCTACGGATCCGCTTTACATCCTTTACACCTCGGGGACAACGGGAGAACCCAAAGGGGTCGTCCGTGACAACGGCGGGCATATCGTGGCGCTCAAGTGGTCGATGAAGAACATATACGGCGTGGACCCGGGCGACGTCTACTGGTCGGCCTCCGACGTGGGGTGGGTGGTCGGCCACTCGTACATCGTCTACGGGCCGCTCTTCAACGGGAACACGACAGTGCTTTACGAGGGCAAGCCCGTGCGCACCCCAGACGCGGGCGCCTTCTGGCGCGTCATATCGCAGCACAACGTCAAGGTGCTGTTCACCGCACCGACGGCCTTCCGGGCTATCAAGAAAGAGGATCCAGACTGCGCGTTTACAGAGAAGTACGATCTGTCGTGTTTCAAGGCGCTGTTTCTGGCCGGCGAACGCTGCGATCCCGACACCTTGCGATGGGCTGAAGGGCATCTTGGCGTTCCGGTGATCGATCACTGGTGGCAGACCGAAACGGCATGGTCGATCTGCGCAAACTGTCTCGGCATCGAGCCGCTTCCCGTAAAACCCGGCTCGCCGACCCGGGCGGTTCCGGGCATGGATGTGCGCGTTGTCGATAGGGATTGCCGCGAGGTGAAGCGCGGGGAAGTGGGAGCGCTGGTTGTTAAGCTGCCCCTTCCCCCCGGGACACTTCCCACCTTGTGGAACGCCGATGATCGTTTCGTCGAATCCTATCTGTCAGAGTTCCCAGGATATTATAAGACGGCCGATGCGGGATACATGGATGAGGATGACTACGTATTTGTGATGTCGCGTATGGACGACATCATCAATGTCGCCGGACACCGGCTGTCCACCGGCGCGATGGAAGAGGTGCTGGCGGCTCACCCGGATGTGGCTGCGTGTGCCGTTGTGGGCGTGAACGATGATCTGAAGGGGCAACTGCCGCTCGGATTCCTGGTGCTCAAGAACGGCGTCGACCGGGATGACGAGGAGGTCGTCGCGGAAGCTGTGAAGATGGTGCGGGAAAGGATCGGCCCGGTTGCGGCCTTCAAGACAGCCGCGGTGGTCCAGCGCCTTCCCAAGACCCGCTCTGGAAAGATCTTGCGCAGAACGATGCGCACGATTGCCAACGGCGAAGAGTACACGATGCCTGCGACGATCGACGACCCTGCAATCCTGGCGGAGATAGCTGAGGCACTGGGCGGCGTGGGATATCCCAGATAAGACTGCGCCTTGTTGCAGGAGCCCCTCGGTCAGTACCGGTGAAGCGGTCCAGCGATCCTCGGTCGGGCAAGACGGCACACGTTCTGATTTCAGGCTGATGGCTTTCATTATTGAGGTCCATGTTGGTAGTGGAATCGCGGCAGCTTATCAAGAGATTCTTCGCTGACGCTCAGAATGACAGAACTATAGGTCACACAATGAGACATGTCATCCTGAGCGAAGCGAAGTTCACCCGCCCAAGGCGGGCTTGCCCGCCGCGCAGGCGGGGACCTCTGTTGTTCCTCGCTGATGTTCCATTATCAGCATGGAGTTCAATAGGAGGAGGAGTTCATTGACGACGATACGTGCCAAGACGAGGGCAGCGATATTTTCTCTCTTGATGCTCGGGTTTCTCGGTGGTGCCTCTGCTGCGGAATTGAGCTTCGGCGATCCCGAGATGAAGCTGGTCAGCGAGAAGGAGATGAACGGCCGCAGGGTCTTGCGGTATGAACATGACAGCGTTCCCGAGTGGGGGTATGCGCGACCTCAGAAGGACTACTTCCATATCCTGCCCCTGAAAGGGAACCCTGAGAACCGTCCGCTCCACGTCGTGCTTCATTCTGCAGGTCACAGCGGCGACACGGCCCTTGCCGATGCCATGAAGCATCCGACGTGGTTTCACTATGTGGGGCTTGCAGACCAGGTGGTGCTCTATCTGGATTGTCGCAAGAACAGGAATGACTGGTGGTGGGGCGCGCATTCAATCAAGGGAGCGCCGGGCAAATATGCGGACAAGTATTCTCCCACGGAGAAGCGTGTTCTTACCTCCATCGAGTGGGCGATAAGGAAATACGGGATTGACAGGAATCGAGTCTACCTCAGCGGCATATCGATGGGTGGCAGCGGCAGCCTGGGGATTGGGTTATGTCGAGGTGATATCTTCGCTGCAGTCAATGTTGCGGTGCCTGCCGGGGCGGAACACCTCGAGGCACGGGTGTTCAACAAGAAGGTCCCGGATCCGCCGATCCTGGTGAATTTCTCGGCACAGAATGACGGCTGGTGCAGAGGCCAGGAGAGGCTCGTCGCCTATTTCAAGCGGAACAGGTTTCCATTGATTTTCTGCTGGGGCCCTCACGGTCATCGCGCCGAGGTCGACGCTTACCATTCCGCGGCTGTCGAGTTCCCCTGGCGTTCCATACGCAGGGACAGAGCGTACCCGGTATTTGCGAACGCGAGCACGGATCAGAAGTTTCCCGGATTTCGGGGCACCGCTGGCGATCGGAACGGCCAGATCGGCGCTTTCTTCAGATGGCGGAACATCAAGGACACGCCCGATGAGTTCGTGATTGAGTTGCGCCTGATAAAGGGATCGGAGTTGAAGAAGCAAGCGGAGGTGCCCAACCGTTCGACGGCCGACGTGAGTTTTCGGCGTCTTCAGCAGTTCGAGACGGAGGCGAAGAAGCCGGTCAGATGGCGGCTCGTGCGTGCCGGCAAGACGGTCCGGTCCGGAAAGGTAGAGGCGGATGAGACAGGGCTCGCCATCATAGAGAAGCTCGAGATCACGAACGTTCCCGCGAATCTGGTACTGGAACGGGAGTAGCCGTTAGCGATGAGGCCCGATGGCACACGTCAACGAGTCGGCGGAAGTTCTGAAGGCACGCGAAGAGATGCTCTACCGTCCAGCGGCGTTCGTAGACGAGAGCATGAGGGTTCAGTGACACCTGCGTCGTACGGCGCGACGCTGATTTCGGACGCGCCGATTGTCAGAACCGGTGGGAAGTCCTATCATTTCAACAGGATGGATTCAGCCTGGCGACGGGGGATGACGGAAGGACCAGGCCAGGGGTGAACCCGAAGACGTGGGGCAACACGATGAAGATGCCTCTGGTCTCCGTGACTTCTGTTCTGATGGCTGCTTGCTCTATCAGTTTGCAGGCGCAAGCCGGCGAAGGAAAAGGAATGGAAATACATTACCAGGCCGTATACGCGCGCGGAGATGGCGGCGGCTATCATACGTACCGCATCCCGGCACTTGCCGTGACGAACAAGGGAACGATCCTCGCCTTCTGCGAGGGTAGAAAGAACTCCAAGCGTGACGACGGCGACATAGACCTGGTGCTCAAGCGAAGCCTCGACAACGGCAAGACGTGGGGGCCTATGCAGCTCGTCCACGACGAGGGCGGCGGGGCTCCCATCACGATAGGAAACCCCTGCCCCATCGTGGACCGTGACACGGGAACGGTTTGGCTGCTCTTCTGCCGCAACAACAAGCGAGCGTTTGTCACTCACAGCCGCGACGACGGGAAGACTTGGGCCAAGCCGATCGAGATCCGCTCTGTCGCCACGGGCCCCGGCCGCGACGGGTATGGCACGGGGCCGGGACACGGCATTCAACTTCAATTCGGGCCGCATAAGGGACGGCTCCTGGCCACGGCGTGGACGGGTATCCTGTACAGCGACGATCACGGTGCCACCTGGAAGATCGGCGGCACAACGCGGCCGCCCGAGGACGGGAAGCGCCAGGGCCCCCCACCGTATATGGGGGGTGGAGAATGCATCGTGGCCGAGACGGTCGCCGGCGACCTGTACATGACCATGCGCAACGGGCCCCGTGGCGGCCGCAAGGGTCTGGAAGGGGGCAAGGCGGCCTTTGCCTGGAGTCGCGACGGAGGGGCAACCTGGGGGCCGAGCCAGATCACGCCTAACATAATCGACGGGGATTGCCAGCACAGCCTCATCCGCCTGACCGACGAGAAGAACCACGACAGGAACAGGTTCCTGTTCTCGAATCCGAACCACATCGCGAGGCGCAGGAACCTGACCATCCGCGTCAGCTACGACAACTGCAAGACGTGGAACGAAGGCAAGGTCCTGGAGCCCGAGCGGGCGGCCTATTCAGACTTGTGTGTGCTGCCGGACATGAGCATCGGGTCCCTGTATGAATGCGGCAGAGGCGGGCGCAGCGTATACGACAGCATCATGTTCGCCCGGTACAACCTCGAATGGCTCACCGACGGCGCAGATTCGATTCGAACCGGGAAGAGATAGCAGGCAGTGTCTCGCTCAGCGATTCCGCTTGGAGGGGCGCCGTCTGCTTGTCGCCAGGAAGAGACCGGCGTGCAGCACCGGCCGCTGGACAGGGATTTGCGGGCGTGGGCACGGGGCGGAACCCGTGCGGAAAGTCGCCGAAATGACAGGCCGCGCCATAACATACTGCCGTGGAGTCGGATACGTCCTCGCAAGGTGACAGGCACCTTGCTCGGCACCTTGCTCGGGGCACCTTGCTCCGCCCCTTCTTCATCCTAATCCTGATCGCCGTTCGCTTGTTTGGCTTGCTTCTTTCGTGGCCGGTAGACCAGGCTCTTCTTGTCTACGATGATCGGGGATTTCGCTCTACCCAGCCAGATCGCGACGCCGCGCTGTGACGGCAGAGCAACGGCGTCACTTACGCGCACTTCCTCTTCGGTTGGGTCTCGGTGCCATAGCTCAGCGGGGAATGTGTCTCGGTCGAGCGGAGCCGAGCAATCCAGCACGCCGACGCCGTCGCCGAAGCCCGCAAGAAGGAGTAAGTCGCCGGCAAAGGACATCTCGGGCTCCGACCAGACTCCCCCACAATCTCCATTCCAAAGGTCCCAGGCAAGCAGCACATCGGCCCTTGGTCTGAAGCTCTTACGAAAGCGTTTCAGCAAGCCCTCGCTCCTGTCGTATATTTGCACTGATTGCGTGGATCCTCCCCTTGAGACGCTCCAGCAGAAGAGAGCCAAGTGGTTCGGCCCAATCGCGCCCTTTCGAACTCCCAGGTTGATTCCGGTCATAAGCTCGTCGATCTTGATTGGCTTCGGCTCTGCCGGGGCGGATATGTCATAGATGACAAGCCACTTGGGCAAGATGACGTCGTCGACGGCGAGCAGCGTCTCTCCGTCCACGATAAGATCGTCATAGGTCTTCCCCTTGACCTTCTCGGGAAGTTCCAGAGGCGTGAACTTCGGCACGGGAACGCGCAGGTCAACGAACCCAAACTTCCGCTTTCCAAAGATCCCAGTTACAAAAAGCACGTTTCCCGACAGGGCCGTGGTCTTCACGAACTGCCCTTTGGGGAAGGTGAACTTCCGGAACAAAGTCAGGGCGTCTCTTGGCCCGAGCTTGTGCACCTCGACGGAAGCACCGTATCCCGAGTAGCTGTGGACGACCTCGTTGTTCTCAAAGATGTCAGTGATCCAGGAGACATAGCCGCTCGGGTCGAGGAAGGCATCACGGCCGACCTTGCTGAGGGGCTTGAGCGTTTCCCCGTCCGCTCTGAAGAGCGTCGTCCTATGTATTATCAAGTTGCTCCGGGCGTTTTGGGTGCCCGTATTGGTTCCGCTAAGGATGCTGCATCCGGTGACGGCTGCGAGCGCAACACATGCGACAAGATGCACAAGGTTTCTACGGGCTGTCATTACTGATCTCCCCCTCCTCAAATACGCGGGTTGTTGGGGTTTCCCAGCGCCGCTGTTGCCATATCCAAGTATAGGAGGGCAGAGCAGCCCAGCGCAAGGCGGCTATCTCGAAAGACAACTCCTGAACGTGCCTCGAAGCTGGCGAAAACGCCACAACTCCCCCACCGCAGCACACCTCCTTTTGGGACACCGCCAGCGGAACCCGTAAGTTCCCGGAACTTTGACGCCAGGATAGGCGTCAAACATTTAGGAGGGTGCGGTATGGTCAGATCCAGTCTTGCCATGGTCGTTATGATGGTCCTTCTCTCCGGCTGCGCCAGGACACCGGGAAGGAACCTTGTTGCGAAGGCTCCGCAATCGGTCAATTGGGACCAACCGGGCGGCTACAAGAACGGACCCTGGCAACTGGGCTACAGCGCGAAAGACAAGCCGCGATGGCTTCGCTGGGGACATCTCACGTACAAGGGCTTTTACCTGAAGATGGAGAACGGTCGCATCAATGACAGAATCGTTACCCCATGGGGCGTCCTCTATTGGGCGGGCACTTGGCGGCACCCTTGGGGATATCAGGGGTGGGAACCCAAGCGGACGGAGGGAAGGCGCGGCGGACGCCTCGTCACGCCCGGTCTGATTCTCGCCTCGGAGGTGTTGCGCACGCCGTACGGTGTCTGGCGCGAAAGACCCGAGGATCGCATTCAGGTGATCATAGAGGACCTTCCCGTTCCCAACCCTCCGCTCCAGCCGAACGGAATGCTCGCTTGGGAGCCCCTCAAAGCATTAGAAAAGATGCTCGCGAGGATACCCTCACTTGCAGCTCGCGAAGAGCGGGCCCAACAGGCGAGACGCCTTGCCGGAGCTCCCAACGCCTCGAAGGTGATCGAGGTCCGCGGGCAATGGATCGTTCTTGTCGATGACGGGCATCCCGCTGCGGATGGCCGCTTCAGAATCACGGTCATCGATTGTGATTCTCGGAAGGTGCTCAAGACTCTCGGCATGGACGGCAGTCGCGGCGCAATGCCCATACCCACTCGGTAGTGAACGCCCAGCGATCCGACGCGCGAGTGCCGCCGCAGGCCGCATCCGCGAAACGCACATGCGGGGCGCACCAGATTCAGCGCTACGTCTCCAAGATCAGCCCGCCTGTCCGCCGTGTAGCCCTGAGTTTGTCGAAGGGGCGAAGGCGGAAGGCGATTCAGTACCGGACGCTGGACAGGGATTTGTCGGCGTGAGGGGTGTCAGCGGCCGCGCCTGGAGGAATGCGCTCCCCGCGAAGGCCGCTTGCCGGACTTGCGCTTGCGGCGCCAGAAATCATTCTTCTGCTGCTCGGGCGAGCGGGTCTTGCCGTAGTGGCCCTTCGAGTCGTGCGAGCCGCTGGCGCGGCTGGACGCGGAGCCCTGGCGCGGAGTGGACTTGATCGCGTGCGGGAGCAGCTTGATCCGTTTGCCCAGCAGCCGCTCGACGTCTGCGAGCTTGTCGCGCTGGTCCGGGCTGCAGAATGAGATGGCCTCGCCTGGCGAGCCGGCGCGGCCCGTGCGGCCGATCCGGTGGATGTAGTTCTTCGGATCGTCGGGCATGTCGTAGTTGATGACGTGCGAGATGTCGTCGACGTCGAGCCCGCGTGCGGCGATGTCGCTGGCGACCAGAATCCTGATGGCTCCCCGCTTGAAATCCGCGAGCGCCCGCATCCGCGCGGTCTGAGACTTGTCCGAGTGCATGGCCTCGGCCCGGAACCCGGCCCGTGTGAGTCTCCGGGCGACGCGGTTGGCGCTGTGTTTCGTGCGGGTGAACACGAGCGCGCGTTCGATGTTCTCGCTCCGGATCACGTGCTTGAGCAGCTCGGGCTTGCTGTGTGTGTCGATCAGGTAGAGGATCTGGTTGACCGTGTCGGCCTCCATGGATTCCGAGGGCGCCCGTACCTCGACGGGGTCCTTGAGGAGCGTGCCGGCGAGCCCCTGGATTTCGCTCGGCATCGTCGCCGAGAACATCAGCGTCTGGCGTTTCGTGGGCGTGTGCGCGACGATGCGCCGCACGTCGCGGATGAAACCCATATCGAGCATGCGGTCGGTTTCGTCGATCACGAGGATTTCCACGTCGCTGAGGGAGAGCAGTTTCTGCTGGAGGAGATCAAGCAGGCGTCCGGGCGTGGCGACGAGGATGTCGACTCCGCGGCTCAGGGCTTCGCTCTGCGGGTTCTGGCTCACGCCGCCGAAGACGACCGTCTGCCGCAGCCCGGTGTGCTGGCCGTAGACGCGGAAGCTGTCGGCGATCTGCGCGGCCAGCTCGCGGGTCGGGGTCAAGACCATCGCGCGGATCGGCCTGTCCGGGCCGGAATGCCGGGCGCGGCTCGTCTTGGGCTTCTGGGCGCCGCGGCCGGCGAGGAGCTGGAGGATGGGCAGCGCGAAGGCAGCCGTCTTGCCGGTCCCCGTCTGCGCGCAGCCCTGGAGGTCGCGGCCCTCCAGCACGTGTGGGATGGCCTGTTCCTGAATCGTCGTGGGAATGGTGTAACCTTCCGAGCGCACGGCACGGAGTAAGGGCTCGATGAGCCTCAATCGGGTGAAGGGCATTATGCTCGTCTTTCTTTCAATGGGGCGGGACCTATTTCCACGCCTCGTTTCCTCTAAACGTCGGGCTGTGAACGCCTGCCTTGCGACGTGCTCGAATGTGGGAATGAGAGACGAGAACGCTGGATTGTCGCCCCGGCACACCGCCTGCATCCACAGCCAACAGACACCATACCGGTAATCATGGCCGTATACGACGAAATTCCGGCGGCCGTTCCCATGCGCACGACAGGAAGCTCTCCGCGCGCTTGACGGCCGGACAATCCCCTCCTATACTCGCAGTCAGGCATTGGCGCGGGCCGGGACGATGCATCATGTCGCACACGGAATCGGCGGATCGCCCGCGACGCAGTGTGGCCGCCATTGTGATGAGGAGGATAGCACAATGCGAAGAGACATGGAGTCGGTCTGCCCGGTGATGTTCGAGGAGTTGGAGCCGCGCCTGCTGCTGGCCGCGGCATGGACGGCGACCGTTGTGAAGGGCGACCTGATCATCACGCACCAGACCCTCGCGTCCGGCGACGTGCAGGTCGGGCCCGGCGGCGCTCCCGGCAGCTACACGGTCACCGGCCTGAGCGGCTCGACCGTCAACGGCGGCGCGGCCGACGTCGTCACCGGTGTCACCGGCGACGTCGATATTCGCTCCCCGCTCGGCCCGGGCAGCGTCCGAGTCACGGGCGTCACCCTTCCCGGCTCGCTCATTATCGATACGGGCCCCCTTGCCCACACGATCGAGCTCGACAATGTCAACGTGACCGACGACGTCACGGTCGAGACGTGGATTGGAGACAACATCGTCGACTTCGACACCGTGGACATCGACGGCGATCTCGAAATCTCGACATGGAGCGGGAACGACACGATCAACCTCGATCAGACGGACGTTGCGGGTAAGGCGGAGATCATCGGCTGGGCCGGCAACGACGACGTGGACATCAAGCACTCGGATTTCCACGGCAAGACCGGAATCTATCTCGGCAGCGGCACGAACACGCTCACCGTCGACCCGGCCGTGTTTCACGACAAGCTCCGCATCTACGGCGGCGATGGGGCCGACACGATCACGTGCGACGACCTCGACTGTCACAGCAGTGTGTCTCTCTCGACCGGCGACGGGGCGGAAAACATCACGGTCACCGATTCGATCTTCGACGGCAAGATCAAGGTGAAAGACACGGCGGGCAACTTCACCCTGCTCGTCGAGCGGTCGGTGTTCCACGGCGGCGTGGGCGTCGGCCTGAAGACCGGCACCGACCTGTTCACCATCAACGACTGCACGTTCAACGACAAGGTTGGGTTCAAGACCGGCGACGGCAACGACGTGATCAACGTCGACGGGAACACGAGCCTCACGTTCAACGGGGCCGTCAAGTTCGACACCGGCCGCGGCAACGACACCGTGACCCTCGAAGACGAGACGTTCAACGACAAGCTGAGCATCAAGCTGGGCGACGGCGACGACTACATGAGCGCCGAAGACAGCACTGCGTTCGGCAAGCTGAAGGCCGACGGCGGCAAAGGTACCGACACGGCCGTCGACGTCGGCGGAAACGATTTCCAGGGCCAGAAGTTCGCCGCCAAGGGCTTCGAGATCATCATCTGAGAGCCCGCCGGAAGAGACCAACGCGGGCATCGCGGCGCGCCTGACGTGCCGCGAGAACCGACTAAGCTCTGCGACGACCACCAAACGGGGAGGCGAGGAGACCGCACATGGCGACGACGGACAATCTGCGGGAAGCGTTCGCGGGCGAGAGCCAGGCGAACCGCAAGTATCTGGCGTTCGCGAAGAAGGCGGATGACGAGGGCATGCCGCAGGTGGCCAAGCTCTTCCGCGCGGCCGCCGAGGCCGAGACCGTCCACGCCCACGCCCATCTGCGCGCCCTGGGCGGCGTCAAGGGCACGGCCGAGAACCTCGAGGCCGCGGTGGAGGGCGAAGGCTTCGAGTTCCAGGAAATGTATCCCAAGTTCCTCCAGGAGGCGACGGACGAGGGCGACCAGCCCGCCGTGGCCTCGTTCCGCAACGCGCTGGCCGTCGAAGAGATCCATCACGGCCTGTACAGCGAGGCGCTGAGCGCGGCGAACGACGGCAACGATCTCGCGGCGCGGCCGATCTTCGTCTGCGGCATCTGCGGCAACACCGTCTACGACACGGCGCCCGAAAAATGCCCCGTCTGCGGAGCTGCCCAGGCGAAGTTCTCCGAGATCCAGTGACCCGACATTCGCCCCGAGGGCCGGCCGTGCGCCGGCCCCGGGTGCGCAGGGAGGGACTGATGTCTTCCGCCGGCGTGACTGCGTGGTGCTGCGGTGTGTGCGGCTACGTGCACCGCGGGCCGGAGCCGCCCGAGATGTGCCCGGTGTGCGGCTCGCCCCGCGAGGAATTCAAGCCCTACGTCGAGCCGGCGCACGCGGCGCCGTCGGGCGTGACGCGCTGGCAGTGCCTGAACTGCGGGTATGTGCACGAGGGAGCGGCCCCGCCCGGCGAGTGCCCCGTGTGCGGAGCCCCGGCCGACCGGTTCGAACCGATCGCCGAGACGGCCGGTCGCGCGCCCCAGACGGGCGAGGCGGCCGAGGTCGTCGTCGTCGGCGCCGGGATCGCCGGCGTCGCGGCCGTCGAGTCCCTCCGCCATGCATCGCCCGGCGCCCGGATCACGCTCCTCTCCAAGGAGACCGGCCTCCCGTACTACCGCCTGAACCTGACGCGCTACCTCGCGGGCGAGATCGGCGCCGGCGACCTGCCCATCCACCCGAAGGAGTGGTACGACGAGCGCGAGGTCGCGCTCCGGCGGGGCGTCGAGGTTGCACAACTGCACCTCGACGAACACGCCGTCGAGTTGCGGGGCGGCGAGCGGGTCGGGTTCGGCAAGCTGCTGCTCACGATCGGCGCCCATCCGTTCGTGCCGCCATTCGCCGGCGCGAACCGAGAGGGCGTGACGTGCCTGCGCACGCTCGCCGACGCCGAGACGATCCTGGAGCACGCGACGGCGGGTGCGCGGTGCGTCTGCATCGGCGGCGGGCTGCTCGGACTCGAGACGGCCGGCGCGCTCGCGCGGCGCGGCGCAGAGGTGACGCTGCTCGAAGGCCACGGCTGGCTGCTCCCCCGCCAACTGACGCAGCGGGCGGGCGAGATCCTGGGCGAGCACGTCGCCGGCACGGGCATCCGGCTGATCGCGAACGCGCGGCCGCGGGAGATCGTCGGCGACGAGCGCGCCCGGGGCGTCCTGCTCGAGGACGAACGCCTGATCGATGCCGACCTCGTGGTCATCGCGACCGGCGTCCGGTCGAACAGCTATCTGGCGCGGCGGGCGGGGCTCGAGGTGAACCGCGGCGTGGTCGTCGACAACCATCTTCGCAGCTCGCACCCCGACGTGCTCGCGGCCGGCGACGTCGCGGAACATCACGGCACGGTCTATGGCGTGTGGGGGCCGTCGCAGTTTCAGGGCGGAATCGCCGGCATGAACGCCGTCGGCCTGAACGCCGAGTTCGGAGGCATCCCGCGCGCGAACACGCTCAAGGTGCTCGGGCTCGATCTGGTCAGCATCGGCCCGGTCGCCCCGGAGGACGCGAGCTTCCGCGCGATCGACGAGGAGGGGGAGGGCGCCTACTTCCGCTTCCTCTTCCGCGACAGTCATCTGGTCGGCGCCATCCTGCTCGGCGACACGGCGCTGACGGCGCCCGTCAAGCACGCCGTCGAGACGCGCGAGGACTTCTCCGACCTCCTCGCGCGGCGGCCGAGCGCCCGCGACGTGATGGCGTTTCTGGACGCGGAGCGAGCCGGCTCCTGATGCCCGGGGCGCCGCGCTCGATGGAATGCGAAGGAGAACACAGTGGATCAGGCCGCTTGGATCAGCGACGTCTTCGGGAGCATCGATGCGATGGATAGCGACAGGTTCGTCTCATTCCTCGCAGACGACGCGACGTTCCGGTTCGGGAACGCCCCGGAAGCCACGGGCAAGCGGGCCATACGGGAAGCCGTGGACGGCTTCTTCTCAAGCATCAAGGGACTGCGGCACCACATCCTGAAGACTTGGGAGCATCCGGACACCGTTATCTGCCAGGGCGAGGTGACCTACACGCGGCTGGACGGCGGCGAGGTGACGATCCCCTTTGTGAACATCTACGGAATGAGAGACGGCCGCATACGGGAGTATCTTGTCTACATCGACCTCTCGCCTCTCTATCCGCCCGGCCGCTGAGCCGGCTCCGATCTGCTCGGGAAGCGGTCACTTGTCGGCATCAACGAACGCCTCGCGCGCCTGCCGCGCGGATCACTCGTGAAGAACCACGTCCTCGGCGATGCCCGACGCGCGGCTGCGCTCCATCGCGTCGAGAATCTCGTTCATCCGCAGGCCGTCGAGTTCGTCGGCGTGGAGCTTCGTCCCGTCCTTGATGGCGGCGATGAGGTTCAGAAACGATTCCGCGCGGCCGCCGTGCTCGGTGCCGGGCGCGGTGAATTCCTCGACGCCGCAATTCGGACTCTGAGCGTTCAGGTGAACGCTCAGATTACCAGTTACCAGAACCCCCGTGAACGGGGCTGCACGCGACAGCGACGGCCGGACGTGTGACTCCCGTTGAAAAAGGGGGCGGGCCGGTAAACGGATTGACCGCGTACACGCAGACGAAAGGCAAGGCGCGGCCGGCGGCCGGCTCGGCTCGCATGATCGCTCCAATACCTGCATGGCAACGGTTGTTGCCTCGAACCTGCGATGTAGGGGCACGGCCTGCCGTGCCCACGCACAACGATAACGTGATGGGGGCACGGCAGGCCGTGCCCCTACAGAAGTCGCACAACCCCCGGGACGCTTGTCGGTTTGCGGTTGCGTTCTCGGCGGGGCCAAAGTAGAGTTGCAGCCCGGGCACGACGAGGAGGACATCGATGAACGCCGACCAGGCAATCGCCACGCGGTTCGAGGGAACGGTCGCGGTCTGGTTCACGACGCACTTCCAGGCCACGTCGCGCGACTGGGACACGATCCGGGAGTTGGGCGGCCCGCATCATCCCGCGGCCGGCACCTACCGCAGCGACGATCCCGACACGCTCGCCCGCCAGTTCCGCGAGATGCGCCGCGCCGGAATCGACCTCATCATCTACGACGCCTTCGCCTCCGACGCGCTCTCGCTGCTCGACATGGCCGGGGACCGCGCGCTGCCGATGCTGGCCGACGCGCTCTCGAACCAGGAGGGCGAGACGCGGAAACTCCAACTCGCCATCTACATCGAGAAGTATAACGGCAACCCGACCGAGGAGGAGTATGAGGCCGCGCTGAGCTTCATCCGCGAGAACCTGGCCGACCGCGACTTCTACTTCCGCTACAAGGGCAAGCCGCTCGTCACGCCGTACCTCAATACGTATCCCGACTCCATCGACGAGGTCGAGTGGCGCAACGACGACTTCACGTTCCGCCGCATCCGCCCCTACCAGAGCGACGTGTGGAGCTACATCCATCCGTATCCGCAGCCGCTCCGCCGCGATTGGATGGTGGTCAGCCCCGGATACGACTCGTTCCTGGAGCAGGCGTTTCTCGCGCGGAAGGAGGGCAACGCCGATCTGGCGGCGGTGCGCGAGCACGCATCGGTCGCCGACCGCGAGGACGGAGCGTTCTTCGAGCGCCAACTGCTCCGCGCGAGGACGGGCGACCCGGAGATCATCTTCATCTCCGGCTGGAACGACTGGCAGTACGGCAATCAGATCGAGCCCGCGGCGGAATACGGCTGCCAGTACGTCGACCTCGCCGCCCGCCTGCTCGGCCGGGAGCAGGAGACGGCCGCGTATCGTGACGAGGCGACATAGCGGTCCAAGAACCGACCTCCCTACGAGGAGATCATGGACGTCGCGGGGTCCGTAGCGCGCCAATGGACTTGCCGCTACCGCGGCAGGAAGAACGTGGGTTCAGCAGTGGCGAATTCCATCAGGCGCAGTATAATACTCATCCGGGCGAACGGAGTCTGATGGAGAGACTGCCCGACGCAGGAAGCTAGCTCAGGTGTCAGGCAAGAGGCAAGGCAATGGCTCAGATTACGGTCTACTATGGTGACAATCTGCGCGTTCTCGAAGACTTGCCGGGCGAGTCGGTCGATCTGATATACATCGATCCCCCATTCAACACCGGCAAGGTTCAGTCCCGCACACGGATTGCCACCGTTCGGGATGAGAACGGGGACCGAACGGGCTTTCAGGGGAAGCGTTACCGGACCATCAAGCTCGGAACGAAGAGATATGCGGACATGTTCGACGACTATCTGGCTTTTCTCGAGCCACGCTTGGAGCACGCCCGGCGCATACTGAAAACCGACGGGAGTCTGTTCTTCCATATCGACTACCGAGAGGTGCACTACTGCAAGGTCCTGCTTGACCAACTGTTTGGCCGACAGTGCTTCATGAACGAAATCATCTGGGCCTACGACTATGGCGCTCGCTCCAAGACCAAATGGCCTGCCAAACACGACAATATCTTGTGGTATGCCAACGATCCCGACGATTACCAGTTTCATCTGGATCAGTGTGATCGTATTCCCTACATGGCGCCTTCGCTCGTCGGAGAAGAGAAGGCCAAGCGCGGCAAGACACCAACAGATACATGGTGGCACACGATTGTCAGCCCCAACGGGAAGGAGAAGACTGGCTATCCGACCCAAAAGCCGCGCGGCATTGTCGACCGCATCCTTCGTGTGCATACGCGGCCCGGCGACCTGGTTTGCGACTTCTTCGCCGGGAGTGGAACGCTCGGCGAATCTGCTGCCACACTGGATCGCGAGTGCACACTCATCGACAACAACCCGGAAGCACTCAGGGTGATGGAGAAGCGTTTCCGGGGTTTCGACGTGGCGTGGCATGATTGGACCCCCGACGAAGAGAACGCCAGCACTGTGCAAAGGAGCTTGTTCGCATGAAGATCAGGGATCCAGAAGTGAGAATACTTGCCGGCCTCAGCCAGGCCCTCCAAGTCGAGTACACGAGCGAAAACAGGGATTGGGAGGGTAGTCCCTTTGAATGGATTCTGTCGCACCCGTCGCGGAAGAAGGGCGCAATCGGCGAGAAACTTGTCGCCGGGTGGCTGGCGGCACGAGACTTCAACGTCACACGATCGCCTGACTCCGATGCCGACCGAGTCATCGAGGGGAAGCGGGTCGAAATCAAGTTCAGCACCCTCTGGGCGAACGGTGGGTACAAGTTCCAGCAACTCAGAGACCAGGACTATGAACTCGCGATCTGTCTTGGCGTGTCTCCTTTCGATGCGCATTGCTGGGTGATCCCGAAGACCGACATCCTCCGTCTATGGAAGGTCGAAGGCCGCATAGCGAGTCAGCACGGTGGTGCAGCCGGGACCGACACCGCCTGGATCGATGTCCGCGTGGCAAACCCGCCACCTTGGCTCGAAGCGTACGGAGGTTCACTGAGCGATGGCCTTGCTGCCCTCTCCAGAATCACCGGCTTCAAGGTCAAGAAGATCCGCGAAGAGCTGGCGGAGTACGATGCATAGCAGCTGTCGGCGTGGCGTTGCGGCCAATCCAGTCAACTCTCGCCGAACTCCCAGCCGACTTCCAGAGACACAGCGCGCAACTCGCGTTCAGTATAGGGGAGCGAATTGATGCAGAAGTTGAGGCGGTAAGGCGACACGTTCCGACAAACTGCTAAGATGGAGGACGAATGATGTCCTGCAGGAAGCTTCGGTTGGGTGCGGCGCTGCTCGGCGTTCTGGTCCTGGCATGCGGCTGCAGCGCAACTTCCGCCATGGCGGTGGACAAGGACGGACTGTACCTGTACCGAATCTCCAAGCCGAACGGCGTCGTGATGGTGGTCGAGTTGTTCGGCTACGAGATCGACGACGTGAAGGGCTACCAGAAGGACGACTACGAACGGGCCGTCCGGGAATGGAAGGACGGCTACAAGGACTGGGTGGCGACAACTGAGAACAAGAAGTATCCGGTTCCGAAGCCCGTCTCGCCCACGGTGAAGGGGATCGCGAGCGTCAAGGAGATGGATGACAAGGCCCGCGCGGAGTTTCGCAAGAAGCACCGCGCCAAGCTCGACGTCTGGAACGTGTGCGTGGTTGAGGACATCAAGGGGCGGAAGTCCGTCAAGGCCGTTCGCAGCGACTTCATGCTCCGTGAGAAGATCCGGGTGACGACGAAGTACGCGGAAGCGACGGTCGAATGGGCTGTGGCGCAGAAGGCGGGCGACAACGATGCGGCGGCCAAAAAGCCGGGCAAACCCTCCATTAAGACGGTCAAGTCGGGCGTGAAGACCGAGGCGAAAGCCCAGGAGTTGGTCACGAAGCTCACCAAGCAACTCCAGGATGCCGGCGAGGCGAAACCGGTCAATGCGAACCCGACGACTGTCGTCAAGGCCGGTCTGGTCGAGTGGCCGGGGCTGTTCACGATCTACCATGGCCACAACTGGGGCGGCGACGAGAAGTTCGTGACCGCCATCAAGGAGGCCAACTACGGTGCCACCGGCGTCGCGGCCTGGCAGATCGAGCACGCGGCCAAGCGCGGCCTCAAGGCGTTCGTGTTCCTCTGGGCGCACGAAGCGAAGACCGTGCCGGCCCAGGTGAAAGACGAGGACGCGGTGCTCTGCTATTACCTGGGCGACCGCATCCCGCCGAACCGGTGGGGCACGTGGGCCGGTCTCGAAGCGGAGTCCTACAAGGGCGATCCGTACCACCCCGCGGTGTTCAGCATGTCCCCGCGCGCGTGGGGCGGGATCGAGCGATACTTCCCCGTGGTTCGCGGCCGGGCGGTCGAGTACTACCACTACCACTGGGACGGCAACCGCGCTCCGCACTTGCACTTCTTCTTCCTCGAGCAGTACCGGCGCGAATCGGCCAAGCACGGCAACGTACCGATCATCCGGCTCCTCGAGACCCGCGCCGAGGACATGCGAAAGACCAGCCAGACCATCTTCACGTGCCTCGCCTACGGCGTGCGCGGGTTCCAGTATGGTGGCGGGTTGTTCAACACGGGTGATCGCGACGAGCGCGGCGTTCCCAAGCCGAACGCGCTCGGGAAGAAGGCGGCCGAGATCAACCAGGCGATCCTGGCCTTCTCGCCCGTCTTCAAGACGGCCCGCAGCGTCGACGTGTTTCACACGCTGCCGCTTCCCCCGGGCACGAAGGAAGCTCCCAAGAACTACTGGGTCCGCCCGTCGGGCGACCACGTCGTCTTGGGCGAGTTCGCCGGTCCGAAGAAGAAGCGGTACCTCGTGCTTGCCAACCGCGACGCCTTCAACGCCCACGAGGCGTCGCTTCACTTCACCGAGCCCGGCCTCAAGGTCGCGAAGATGAACAAGAAAACCGCCAAGTGGGAGGCCCTCAAGCTGACGATCAAGAACGAAAGGGCGATGGTCAAGATCCCGCTCGACGCGGCTGGCGGTGGGCTGTTACGTGTGTTGTCGAAGTAGTGGCGTTAGCCCGCCCTGGTTGGCGGTCGCGTAGAAGTCCGGAAGACCCTGTGGGAGGTGCAGAATGATGAGGACGATGCTGGCGTGTCTGGCACTTGTTGCGCTCGCGGTTGCGGGGTGCGGCGATGACGACGAGAGTCTCGCCGAGAAGACCGGCCGGGGAATCGGCAAAGGGGCGACGGATCTCGTCAAGGGAATGGGGACGGGCATCGACGAGGCGATGCAGGTCGACGTCCAGCTCGGCCCGGCGATGACCGAGAAGGGATTCGCGAAGACGGTCAGCAAGTCGACCGGAATGAGCACGGACAAGAAAGGCATCGTCGTCTACCTCACGTCGAAGGACGCGCACAAGGGCGCCCTCCGCGCGAAGGCGCTGAACAAGGACGGCCTCGAGATCGGGCGGGCGACGGTGGACGTGGACTTCGGAGCCGACGACGCGAAATACGTCACATTCGGGTTCGACGACGAGATGGACTCCGCCCTCGTCGCCAAGTACGAGATCGACCTCGTGAAGTGACCGCCGCGGGCGCATGCGGGGTCATTGAAAGAGCGCTCTCTTGAGCCGATGGGCCCTCAATTCACCGGTCCAGGGCGAAGGCCGCCGCATTCGTTGGGTCCGGACCTCGCCCGAGGTTGCTGCAGACGGGTGGCCCCGACTGTGTCGGGGTCGCCGATAGGCGACAAGAGGAAATCGCTTCGTCCTCTTGTCCGCTTCGCGGACCCGGACGGAGTCCGGGCCACCCCGAAGCCGGGTCTGCCCGCGGGTAGCAGCGTGCACGCTGAAGAGTTCCTCAGTCTCGTGTCCCCCACGGAGGACCGCAGTGCAATCATCGATGCCGCGCGGCTACAGCATCCCGCTGATCGACCTCGTCGGCTCCGACTGCGCCTATCCCGCCGTCGAGGTCCTGCCCGACGGCACCCTCGTCACCACCACCTACGGTCACTGGACAGAAGGGGAGGAGCCGTACATAATGAGTGTGCGGCTCACCCTCGCCGAGATCGATGAGAAAGCGGCAAGAATCGCCTGACGAGAAGCTCTTGACGGTTGCTCATTTCCGTGCTACATGTGCCGTTGGCGGATAAGGGGAAACTGCCAGTGCCCCGATTCGATGGGACATTGAATGGTGGAATGGGCGTTCGTTGCTGAGCTGGCTTGATACTGCAGCAATGGCCGCCAGGATCCATGTAGCTCGGGAGGCATCGCGTGCTGCTTTTCTGGCGAATCCGATACTTGGACACACGCGACAAGAAGTTCAAGGACCGTGATCTTTACTTGGACACCAACTCGCTTGACCCTGTGACGAAGGCGGCTGTCGAACTGTGTGAGGAGATGCGCACGTCTGGAGATCGGCGGGGTGTCCTTCGCCATCGGCACTTGTTTCGTGAGAAGGCGCGCTCTCCCGATGAACTGAAGCAGATTGCTGAACGAGACGGCCGTTTCAGCACGTTCTGCATCCCTGATTACTTCGAGGATGAGGAGGGTGATGAACTCCCGATGGCGAAGATGGGAGCGGTTCTGACGGGTGATCCCGACAGCGTCCTGCTTCCGGCCGGAGCGAAACCGCATGATGCTGAGTTCATGTTGGCGGACAAGACCCCAGTCATCCTTGACGCCATATCTCTCTCTTCAGAGCAGCTTGGCATTCTCGGTTACTTCTCGCGGGACCTGAGGGAGCTTACGGCCACGGAGTTCTTCAACGAGGGGCCGGGAACATTGACGAGCGCGGGCACGAGGGAATCGGAGATCGAGACGTCTGTCAGCGACGAGGAGATTCGATCTTTCGTCACTATCTTCCGCCGCTTGTACATGAAGGGGGAGCCAGCCAACTTCGCAAAGGCGGTGTGCGTATTTGCCACTGCGCTCGGGGATCACCCGGTCGCGCGGTGGGTGACGGGCGTGCTGGCCGATTATGAGGCAGAACTGGGTCGGAAGCCGGATTTCATCCCTCTCGCGGGCAACGAGGAACGGACATTCACACGGAAGCGCCTGATTGATGTCTTTCTCTACACGCGCTACGCCCATCAGCCGAACGAGAAGCGAACGCGGCAGTTCAAGGAATGTCTCGCGCAAGTCAAGAATCAAGAAGCCCTGCTCACGTGGTTGTTCTTGACGGCGATGTGGCGGTGCGCTCTGCAGATCCGGAACGCTGGAGTGCAGATCGCCTCATTCTTCGATGCATATTGCGGGCACCACAAGGTTGTTCCGGATGTCCTTCCCTCAGTGTCGGACGGCCACCCGGGCATCGGAGCGCGTGAGAAGAAGCACGAGAAGACAGAGCGCATTCTCAGGGAGAAGTCCGAAGAACTGGCCACAGATCTTTGGAAGTCAAGGGGGCGTCCTCACGGTGGCCCGATGCAGTTCCTGAACGAAGCCCTTTCGCTGCTGGAGCAGCGAAGCGTAGCGAATCCTCAGGCCGGAGCGTCGTTCAGGAGAACCATCGCGGAGCAAGGGCTAACACAGGCCGCGCGCCTTGTTGCATATACGATCGGATATTCGACTCACACGCTCGAGGAATTCATCAGCCTTCTCGAACAGCATGGCATTACCGCAGTCGTCGACGTAAGGTCCGCCCCGTACAGTCGCCTCCCCCATTTCAATCGAGAAGCGCTGCAGGCGGCGCTAAAGGTTGAAGGCATCGATTATGTCTTCATGGGCCGCGAACTCGGCGCTCGCCGGGAAGAGCCAGAGTGCTACGCAGACAGGCAGGTCGTGTTCGAGCGGGTCGCGGGACTCCCGCTGTTCCAAGAAGGACTGTCTCGGCTGCAGGAGGGCGCCAAGAAGTACTTGATAGCGTTGATGTGTGCCGAAAAGGAGCCGCTGAATTGTCACCGCGCGGTCCTGGTGTGCCGGCATCTGAAGCGTCTTGGTTTCCACATTCGTCACATTCTTGCAGATGGTAGCGTGGAGGACCACGAGCGGACCGAGAGACGCCTCCTTCAACAGACGGGGGTTGCGGCCGACCTCTTCGAGCAACATCTGACTGATTCCGATCTGATCGAGCGCGCATATAGCGAACGCGGCAAGCAGATCGCCTACCACGCAAAGGAAGGAGTTCCGCAGAAATGACCGAGCCAGTTCTGGCCCTGGGCGGGACCACTATCCGGCTCTTCACGATCGGCTCCTCCGGTAGGTCGGCTGAGGAGTTCTTCGCGGCACTCCAGAATGCTGGCGTGAAGCGAGTAATTGATATTCGGTTGAACAACGCGTCGCAACTTGCCGGATTCACGAAGAAGCGAGACTTGGTGTATTTCCTGCGCGTCATTGCCAACATTGATTATGTTCACACCCCGGAGTTCGCCCCGACGAAGGAAATGCTCGACGGATATCGGAAGAAGCGAATCGACTGGGATGAGTACGAGCGGCGTTTCAGCCACCTCCTCCAGGGGCGCAGGCCGGTGCAACGGCTGGACCGCGACGACTTCCATGAGGGGTGCCTGCTGTGCAGTGAACCGAAGCCGGACCACTGTCACCGCCGCTTGGTGGCTGAGTACCTCAAGCGCGAATGGCGCGGCGTGAAGATTCAACATCTGTAAGGGGGAAGCACGGTGGCCGAACTGATCTGTCTCGCGAATTCGTGGCGGCCTGGCGGCCGCTGCGTTGCGGGGATCAACGTTGAATCCGGTGAATGGGTCCGCCCTGTCCCGCCTGGCGGCGGTGCGATTCTCGAAGACCAGACTATAGTCCAAGGACGACCATTGGCGCTGTTGGACGTTATCGAACTTGAGCTCGATGAGCCGAAACTCGACACTCGCTTCCAGTGCGAGAATCGTGAGGTCTTGACCTGGGACTGGTGGCGAGTCCGTCAGGCGACCGTGAACGAGGCCCAACAGTACTGTAAAGACACAGAGGAAATCCTCCACAACCACGGCAAGGTTGTTGGACCCGGTCAAATCGAAGCGCGCCCTCCAGAGGAATGGACATCGCTGCAGCTAGTTCACAGCGGTGATGTTCGGTTCGAGGAGGATAAGTACAAGAACAATCGATGGCAGGCGAGATTCTCCGTGGGACCTGGCGGATGGGAGTATTGCCTGGGGGTGACTGATCCCGAGATAACTCGGCGTCTTAATGAACCTGAGACGATCGGGCCGAATTGCCTGTTGACAATCAGTCTCACCGAACCGATTGAGCTGCCAGAATACAACAAGCCGGAGTTGTGCTACAAGCTTGTCGCCGGCGTGGTCGAACTCTAGTCGCACCGGGAGTGTGGCGCCCAGAGAATGATGATAGGGACACCGGGTGGCTCGCGCGCTGGCAGTCCGGCTCCGCCAAGCCGCTCTTGGCCGCGACTTGCTGGACAGAGGGCGAGGAGCCATACATAATGAGTGTGCGCCTCCACCTCGCCGAGATTGATGAGAGAGCGGCGAGAATCGCTTGAATGCTCGCCGGCGCCGGCGGGGCAGGACCCGGAACCCGCCGCAGGAGCGATTCAGTACCGCACGCTTGACCGTGGCTTGGCGACGTAGGGAACGTCCGAGGGCCCGCCTTGCTTTGGCGTGGCCGGCCGGTATAATGGGGCAAAGAAAGCCGGAGCAGGACCATGGCGCCCCGGATCGTTACCCTCCGACGCAAGCTGGCGGCCGGGCAATATGAACTGACGCAGCACGCCAAGGAGGAGATGGAGCAGGATGCCTTTCTCCTCGAGGACGTGAAGCGTGCGATCTACGGCGGTCGCATCGTCAGGGCGCAGCGGGACACGCGCGGAAGGAAATACACCGTCTCCGGCAAGGCGACCGATGCCCGCGGCATTCGCGTGGTATGCCGGCTCACGCCGCTCGGGCGCCTCCGCATCATTACTGTCTATGAGCGAGAAGGACAATGAGACGCTACGATCCCTGTGAATACTGTGCCGGCCGGGTCCGAGAGAAGAAGGTTACCGTGGACATCCGCCGCAAGGGGGAGTTGTTCGTGTTCGACAACGTACCGGTCGGCGTATGCTCCAAGTGCGGCGAGCGCTTCTACCCGGGCCCCGTGATGGAGCGGCTGAACGAGATCGCCGCACACCGCGACCTCGCCACCTCCACGGTGAAGGTACCGCGTCTGGACTTCGCGGACGTCGCCGAGTAGGACCGACGGCACCATCGTCACCACCACCTACGGCCACTGGACAGAAGGGGAGGAGCCGTACATAATGAGCGTCCGCCTCCGCCTCGCCGAGATTGACGAGAGGGCGGGGCAAAGCGCGTAACGAAGGGAGCTGGTGGCGGAGTTGGAGAGGACGATGGGCTCTGGAACCGAAGACAAGCCACTTCAAACGGGCTACACATGCCTTGATCAACTGATCGGCGGACTGCGTTCCGGCGAACTGGCCGTCATCACGGGCAACTTGGCTGTTGAATTCGCTCTCAACCTGGTCGAGCAAATCGGGGTCCGGTCGGAGCGCGGCGTATTGCTGTGCAGCGGCGGGACGTCCAGAGAGGAGATCTCTGAGCGCCTGCTCTGCTGCCATGCGGGAATCGACTCAGCGATGTTGAGCCGCGAAGACCTGGATGAGTCGGCTTGGGCTGCAATCCGCGAGGCGGCCGGAGATTTGTATGACTCGCCGGTTCTTGTGGAAGACGTCCGCGATCTCAGTTGGATGGCCTTGCGAGCCAAGTGCCGGCAGGTGCATTCCGAGTTCGGCATCGAGTTGCTCGTTCTTGACCTCCTGTTGGCGGGAGCGGATCGTGCCGCGAAACTGAAAGCGTTGGCGGGAGAGTTCAAGGTCCCGGTCGTCGTCTGTGGCGCCGCGCCGGGGCACGGCTTGGGGGATGACGAGGTCAAATCCCTGGGCCGGCAAGCAGACCTTCTGCTGCGTGTCGACAGTGCGGACGATTCCGCCAGGGACGAACGCGTGGTCGAGTGTGTTGCGGAGAAGAATCAGACGGCGCTTGGGAAGTGCAGCTTGGTGTTCTTGACGAAGCCGATGAGGTTCGAGGAGCAAGGCCAGAACGTCTGACAAACCGGACAACCGAAGCACCCTGCGACGCTTTGGCGACTTGTGGCGACTGGGGGGATCGCGCATTTTCAGTACGTTGGAGGAGTGGAAAGATGTCGACCACGGAGAAAGGGCTCCTGTGGCATCCCGTGCAGAAGCGGGACAACTTCTTCTGCCAGTATTGTGGCAAGGATGGCCTGGAATCACTGGACAACTGGCATGATAGCGTTGTTGATCATTTTCACCCGTGGACGAGCGGCGGCAGTAACGATGAGGGGAACCTCAAGACCAGCTGCGGCTACTGCAACGCAATAAAGGGGGATCGCGTTTTTGAGACCATCGAGGAGGCGCGACGGTACATTTCGAAAAGGCGGGCCGAACTTCAGAAGGATTTCGAGCGAGTCAAGCGGGCCGTCCGCGGCTGATTTGAATCAGATGCGGGGCCACGTGCGCCCGGGCGATGCGCCTGCAGATACTTCGCGCGCTCGGATGTCCGCGCGGCTGCCATGCCCCCACGCAAGCCACACGAAGCATGGAACGTACGCCCCCGCTCAGGAGTGGCCATGCGGACCAGCATCATGTAGTATGTATGGGACGCTCGGGCGCCGCTGAGCGGGCCGGTTAGGGGAGCGACCACGAGGTGAAGCATGGCTGAGAAAGAGATGGTGTTCATCGGGAGCGATCCGTGGGCCGGGGAACTGCACGGGCACGTGACCGAGGCGTGCCGGTCGCTGGGACATCCGATCGAGGAGGTGAATCCCGCGGGCGGGGAGGAGCGGATCGCCTACCACGAGATCGCACGCCGCGTCGCCGTCGGCGTCGCCACGCACCCCGGCTCGTTCGGGATCGTCCTGTGCGGGACCGGGATGGGGGTGTCGATGGTGGCGAACACGTTCCCGGGCATCTCGTGCGCGCTCTGCGAGAACGTCTTTGCGGCCGAGCGGTCGCGCGTGCTCAACAACGCGAACGTCCTGGCGATGGGCGAGTTCCTGACCACGCCCTATGTCGCCGGCGAAATCGTCAAGACCTTCCTGACCACCGAGTTCCTGACCGGCATCGAGCCGGACCTGGGGGAGCAGATCAAGTCGTGGCACCGCGCCGTGAACGAGATGAAGGCCCGGATCATGGTGCCGGACTGGGCGGGCGCATCGGCCGGAGGGGAAGCGGAGCGGGCTGACAATGACTGAACGTGTGTGCCGGCTGCGCGAGCAGGCGCTGACGACGTCCGTCGGCCCGGACCCGGAAGCGGACCGCGTGTGGCAGGAGGCCGCGGCCGAGGCGGCCGGCGAACCGCCTCTGATCCGCGACGCCCGCGGCTTCGCCTCCTACTGCGAGCAGCGGCCGATCTCCATCCGCGACGACGAACTCATCGTCGGCGCCCGCCCCGGGATTCGCTACGGCGACACGACGCCGCAGCCGGAGCGCGGTCTTCGCCAGCGGTTCGATGCGCCCGGGTTCCCTCTGCCCGACGGATTCGCGGAGTTCTTCCAGCAGGGCGTGCTCAGCTTCGCCGGGAACCACACGACCCTCGACTACGCCGGCATCATCGAGGCGGGCCTGGAGGGCCTGATCGCGCGGGCCGAAGAGCGGAAGGCGCGCCTGAGCCGCGAGGAGCCCGGTGCCGACGAGAAGGAGCGTTTTCTCGACGCGCTCGCCATCCTGGTACGGGGATACGTCGACCTCTGCCGCCGCTACGGCGACCTGGCTGAGGAGATGGCCGGCCGCGCCGAGAGCACGGAGCGGCGGCAGGAGTTGACGCAGATCGCCGCCCATTGCCGTCGCGTTCCCGCCTCGCCGCCCCGCACGTTCTGGGAGGCCGTTCAGTGCCTCTGGTTCTGCTTCCTCCTCGTGCCCGACGCGCCCGGCCGGGTCGACCAATACCTCGACCCGTTTTATCGCCGGGATATCGAGAGCGGCTTGCTCACCCGCGACGCCGCGAAGGAACTGCTGACTTGTCTCTGGCTCAAGTACTACGAGCACGCCGGCGCCGTCCAGCCCGTCGGGGCCCTGCACCATCTGACCCTCGGCGGCGTGAAGCCGGACGGCTCGGATGCCTCGAACGAGGTCACGTGGCTCTGTCTCGAGGTGACGGAGGAGCTCGGCGTGCAGCGCCCGCAGATCGGGCTGCGCTGGAACCGCGGGACGCCCGACGCACTCCTCGAGAGGGCCGTTCGGGTTCTTCGCGTCCGCTGCGGCAGCCCGGACTTCTGCAACGACGAGCAGATCGTCCCGGCGCTCGTCGGCACGGGAATCGCCCTCGAGGACGCGCGCGACTTCTCCCTCTCCGGCTGCCACGAGGTCATCATCGCGGGCAAGGCGCAGATGGGGTCCGTCGAGGGGTTCGTCAATATGCCCAAAATCTTGCGCAACGTCCTGGGCCTGGAGCCCGCGTCGGCGCCGGACGCGGACCCGAGCCGGCTGGCGAGCTTCGACGATCTGTGGGACGCGTGCGAGGCCGAGATGGATCGCGTCGCCGAGTGCGCTCATCTGGCGTCGGTCGCTCGCGATCGGGGCGCCGCGGAGCACGTCGACCTTGCCTGCTCGCTCGTCGTGAACGACTGCATCGAGAACGTGCAGGGATACACGCAGGGGGGCGCGCGGTACAACCACTGCAACTGGGACGTCGTCGGCGTCGCCAACCTGGCGGATTCGCTCGCCGCGGTGCGGAAGCTGGTCTTCGAGGATCGCGCCTGCACGCTCGCCGAACTGATCGACGCGCTGCGGTCGGACTGGGAGGGCCGGGAGCCGCTGCGCCGCCGGATTCTCAACGCGTTCCCGCACTTCGGGAACGATGACGACGCCGCGGATCTTCTCGCGGTGAAGATCATCGAGCGGTTCTCCGCGCTCCTGAAGCGGCGCGCGCCGTTCCGCGGCGGGGAGTACATCCTGGGCACGCTGGCGGGCGCCGAGAACATGCACATCGAGTTCGGCCGCGTCACCGGGGCCACGCCCGACGGCCGGCGGGCGGGCGAGCCGCTCGCCGACAGCATGGGCGCCGCACAGGGCCGCGACCGCTCCGGCGTGACGGCCCTGCTCAATTCCGTCGCCAAGCTCCCGCACCGGCTCCTCCCGACCGCGTCGACCCTGAACGTCCGGCTCGACCCCAAGCTGATCGACACGGAGGAGGGCGTGGTCCGGATTGCGGCGCTGATCCGCTCGCATTTTCTTTCCGGCGGGCAGCACTTTCAATTCAATCTCGTCGACCGCGAGATGCTTCTGGAAGCTCAGCGGCGTCCCGACGAACACTCGGACCTGATGGTTCGCGTGGCCGGATACAGCGCTCCATTCACTGCCCTCTGGGAAGACCTCCAGGCCGAGATCATCTCCCGGACGGAACATGTAGCGTGACCGAATGAACAAGCTGAACGAGACAGGAGCGGCCGGCGACCGCGAGTACCGGCGGCAGTTCTACGAGTTGCCCGGCGTGTGGGAGAAAACGTCGTTCGAGGAGTTCGGGCAACGGCAGCGGATCGAGGACACGATCGGGGGCATCCCGCCCGACGCGCGCACCCTGCTCGACGTCGGATGCGGCAACGGCTTGTTCGTCAACATGCTCGCCGACGGCGAGCCGGGCCGGTTCGACCGGGTGGTCGGCCTCGACCCGAGCGAGGAAGCCCTAAGCCACGTGAACGCAGAGACGGTCCAGGGGAGCATCACCGATCTGCCGTTCGAGTCGGCCAGCTTCGATCTCGTCACGTGCCTCGAGGTGCTCGAGCACATCCCGGAGCCGGAGTTCCGGGCGGGCCTGAGTGAACTCCAGCGGGTCAGTGCCAAGTACATTCTCGTCACCGTTCCCAACAACCAGGACCTGCGGACGTGTCTCGTCGTCTGCCGCCAGTGCGGCTCCCGCTTCAATCCCCATCTTCACTTGAGGAGCTTCAGCCGCATCGGGCTGGGCAGGTTGGTCGAGCAGTTCGCGCTCGTGAAGACGCTGGAGATCGGGCCGCCGAGGAAGCGGCATTCGTACGGCGGGCTCGCGGCGGCCCTCTACGTGCGGTTGTGCCGGCCCGCTGCGCCGCAATGGGCCACTTGTCCCGAGTGCCGTCACGTCCACGGCGAGCCGGGCGGCGGCCGCGCGAAGGGGCCCGGTTGTCGCGGGTTCGGCTCGGCGGTTTTCCGCGCGGCCCGGTCCGTGGTGAACCTGTTCGCACCGGTCAGGGCCCGCACGCCGTGGCTGCTCGCCCTGTACGAACGGACGGACGGCGAGGCGTGACCGCCCCGAAGACGCGAGCCCCCTTGCATGTCGCGGCGATTTCGGGTTATTCTAGGCGGCGGAATAATCGGTTCGCGAAAGGAGGCGCGGGATGCCATTCACGATTGATGTGGTCAAGAACGCCTTCCTGTGGTGTTTCGTCTTCAACATGGGGCTGCTGCTCTTCTGGTTCCTGTTCCTGACGCTCGCCCACGATTGGACCTACCGAATGCACTCGAAGTGGTTCAACATCTCGGTCGAGAAGTTCGACGCGATGCACTACGCGGGCATCTCGCTCTTCAAGATACTGATATTCGCGTTCAACCTGGTTCCATATCTGGCTCTGTGCGTCGCCGTGTGACGGTGCGGCATCCAGGGGGCGCCGCGGCGACCGTGCCGCGCGCCCGGGAAACATTTGTTGGAGAAAGTGTGCTCATGCCAAATCAGGCGGAAACGAAGAGTCTGGCGGTCTTCTGCGACTTCGAGAACGTGGCCATCGGGGTCAAGGAGGCGAACTACGCCGACTTCGACGTCGGCAAGGTGATCGAGCGGCTCCTGCTCAAGGGCAACATCGTCGTGAAGAAGGCCTATTGCGATTGGAGCCGCTACAAGGAGTTCAAGGCCGGGATGCACGAGGCCTCGTTCGAGCTGATCGAGATCCCGCACGTGCGGCAGGCCGGCAAGAACTCCGCCGACATCCGGATGGTCGTCGACGCGCTCGACCTGTGCTACACGAAGGCTCACGTCGACGCGTTCGTCATCATCAGCGGCGACTCCGATTTCTCGCCGCTCGTCAGCAAGCTCCGCGAGAACGACAAGGTCGTGATCGGCGTCGGCGTCAAAAGCTCGTCGGCCGACCTGCTCATCGCGAACTGCGACGAGTTCATCTACTACGACGACCTCGTGCGCAAGAAGCCGCCCCGCAAGAAGGCCCGCGGCAAGACGGCGGCGCGCAAGACGACGCGGGGGAAGACGGCCAAGGCGACCGCGTCGGGGAACGGCAAGAAGGAGGAGGCCTTCGACCTCATCGTCGAGACCTACGAGGCGCTCGTCGGCGAGCGCGGCGAGGGCGGCAAGGTCTGGGGCTCGATGATCAAGCAGACGCTCAAGCGCCGCAAGCCCGGCTTCAGCGAATCCTACTACGGGTTCCGCTCGTTCAACGACCTCCTCGAGGAGGCCGCGGCCGCCGGGCGGCTCGATCTCGAGCACGACGACAAGTCCGGCGGCTTCATCATCAAGAGCTGCCAGACGCCGTAGGGGATGTCCCGGAGGAGAAGGCGCGATGAAACTGGTTCGACAAATTGGCTCGGTGGCGTTCGTGTTGGGGCTGTTCGTCGCGGTGTTCGGGGGAATCCCGTGGCACGCGATCGCTGCCGATGATCCGGCCGTGCCGTTGTGGCTGCAGGTCGCCGTCTTCATGCTCCTGGGCGGCATCCTGGTCGTCCTGCTGACCGTCGCCATCGAGCAGCGGAAGCTCAAGCCGGCGGCGGACGAGCCGCCCCCGGCCGAGCCCGACCGCTCCATTCTCCTTGTGAACTCGCCCGAAGTGCGCGGCCGAGAGATCGCCGAGAACCTGGGCCTCGTCGAGGGCCACACGGTCTACGCCATCTGGCTCGGGAAGGACCTGTCCGCCATCGTCCGGCTGATCCTCGGCGGCGAACTGACCGAGTACACCGAGATGATGGGCCGGGCCCGCGCGGCGGCGACCGACCGGATGATGGCGCAGGCCACGGCGATGAGGGCCGACGCCGTCATCAACGTCCGCTACATGACCACGAGCGTCATCGGCAGCGCGGCCGAGCTGCTCGTCTACGGCACCGCCGTCAAGCTCGGCGACTAACCGCCCGCGATCCTGTCGGTCCTGTAATCACGTCACAACGCCCTGCGAGTTGATACTCTCCTCTCGCGGTGCGGAAGCGCGCGAGGTCGCGTTTCTCGTGGCACGGGCGTCCCGCCCGTGCGTCTCACGGGCATCCTGCCCGTGAGGTGCACGCCCAATATGGGCGTGTGACGCACGGCCAAGATGGCCGTGCCACGGGGGCCGTCGCCCCATACCGCGGGCGGCCACCACGGCAAGAGCCCCCGAGTTCCGAGTATCCACTCACGCCCCGAGAAGAACATAGCATCTGCTATGCGCAGGGTGTTCGCCTGCACGTGCAGGCGAACACCCTGCTGCGTAGAACATGCAGGCTGAGATACAGAACCGCTGCTCTGCACTCGACGTGAGGTGCTGGTCACGTCCCTCCGGCAGGTTGTGCGTGGATTCTCGGGCGGGGCACCCATCGAGTGTCATGAATTCATGAAGTATCACACGTGGCGGCTGGTCGGGAGCGGATCAGCGGGGCGGAGGAAGCCGCCGCCCGGACGGAGCCCGAGCCACCCGGGGGCGAGGCGGTCAACGGACGGCCTCTGACAGAGCGTCTGTGTTCGGAATCCGGGCCCGCCGGCCACACACCCTTGCATGTCGCTCTGGTTTCGGTTAAGCATTGGCGGCGCAGCGGGCCTCAGTGGCCCACGCGGCGCCTTGATCTCGCGGTGAGTTACGGAGGACGACAATGGGTACGTATCGCGCAGCCGTAATCGGCTGCGGCGCCCGCAGCGGCGCGCATATCGAGGCGTATGAGCACATCGACCGGGCGGAGGTCGTCGCGTGCGCCGACATCGTGCCGGAGAAGGCCGAGGGACGCGCCACGGCGTTCGGGCTCGCGGCCTACGCCGACTCGGCGGAGATGATCGAGGCCCACAAGCCCGACCTCGTCCACGTCTGCACGCCGCCGACGGCGCGGGTCGATCTCCTCACGCTCTGCTCCGATCTCGGCGTGCCGGGATGCACGATCGAGAAGCCGCTGGCGACGGGCGTCGTCGACTGGCACGAGCTTTGCGCGCTCGAGGCGAGCACCAAGACGAAGATCGCCGTGTGCCACCAGTTTCGCTGGCACCAGGACCTCGTCAAGTGCCGCGAGGCGTTGGCGTCGGGCAAGCTCGGCGAGATCAAGTTCCTCGAGTTCTCCGCCGGGATGAACATCTCGGGGCAGGGCACGCACATCCTCGACTACGCGATGTCGCTCAACGGCGACTCGCCGGTCGCGCGCGTCTTCGGCTCGGCCTGCGGCGATTCCGAGATGGAGAGCGTACACCCCGCGCCCGACACGACCGTCGGCTCCCTGCTCTTCGAGAACGGCGTTCGGGGCATGTGGAGCAACGGCACGACGGCGCCGTGGACGTGCGGCGATCCGCAGGCCTCCTATCAGCACGTTCGCGCCGCCGCCTATGCCGACAAGGGGCGCGTGCTCTGGGAAGAGTTCGGCGATTGGGAGATCGTCTCGCCCGACGGCGAGCAGCGCGGCCGGTTCGACGACGGCGAGGACTGGATGGTGAAGAACCTCCGGGCGCAGGCGGCGTTCCATGAAGCGATGTTCGATTGGATCGAAGGCGGCGCCCCGGCGGGCACGAACTTCAAGCAGTCGCTGCATGAGTGGGCGGTCGTGCTGGCGTTGTATCAGAGCACCGTCGAACGCCGGCCGATCGAGATGGCCGGGTTCGATCCGCCCGATGACCTGTTCGACCGCTTGGCTGACGTGGTGGCAGGACAATAGCCCAGCGGAGTGCGGCAGAACCCCAGTGGGGCAGGCATTCGGTCCGTTGTTCCAGCGGGGCCTGACCGATGGCGGACAAAAATGTCCGCCCCACTGTTTTGTTAGAGCCCCTCACACCGTTGGAGAGAGCACATGCTGGTCGGAGCGAAGCTGGGCAAGGACAAGGCGGGCGTCGTCGAGAAGCCGGACCCGGTGTCGAAGGAAGAGTTCGCCGTCGTCAAGATCCTCGTCTGCCCGACGTGCACGGAATATCACGGCCACCACGCGGACGGCGAGAACGACTGCCTCGGGCACGAGGCGGCGGGCGAGGTCGTCGAGGTCGCGCAGCCGGGGGCGGTCGAGGTGGGCGATCGCGTGGTCGTGATGCCGCAATACCCGTGCGGCAAGTGCGCCCTCTGCCTGAGCGGCGAGTACATCCACTGCACGCGCGGCCGCGACGTGTCGGGCCTCTACGACGGGGCCCCCGCGACGGCGACCTACGCGCAATACACGGTCAAACAGGACTGGCTCCTGATCCCGATCCCCGACGGGATGTCGATCGAGCACGCGAGCATGGCGTGCTGCGGGCTCGGGCCGACGTTCAACGCGATGAAGCTGATGACCGTCGGGCCGTTCGACACCGTGCTCATCACGGGCATGGGCCCCGTCGGCCTGGGCGGCGTCATCAACGCGCGCTTCCGGGGCGCCCGCGTCATCGCGGTCGAGAGCCAGCCGTATCGCGCGGCGCTCGCGAAGGAGCTGGGCGCCGAGGCCGTCATCAATCCCGAAGATGAAGATGCCGTTCAGCAGGTGATGGACCTGACCGGCGGGCTCGGTGTCGACAAGTCCGTCGACACCAGCGGGTCCGCGGCCGCCGCGTCTCGCGGGGATGAACGCCCCGCGAGACGTGAGAGTTTGCCCTCGGCAAACTCCACCCGCCCGCCGCAGCCACCGGGCGCGGCGGGCGCGAAGCCGTTCCTCATCAACGCGGCGCGCCGCAAGAGCCACGTGAGCTTCGTCGGCTGGGGCGGCGAGGTCGACTGCGGCGCCATTATTGCCAAGGGCCTGACGCTCCACGGTGTCTGGCACTACAACATGGCCGACGCGCCCGCGATGATGCAGATGATCGCCGCCGTCGGCGACCAGCTCGACAAGCTCATCACCCACACCTTCCCGCTGAGCGACATCCAAAAGGCTTGGGAGCTTCAGTGCTCCGGGAACTGCGGCAAGGTCCTGCTCTATCCGTGGAAGTGAGCCGGGCCGGAGAGCGCAATGAATGAGGCGACGGCGAGAGACCTTTTCCGCGGCAAGAACAAGCTGAACTGCGCCCAGTCCATCCTGAAAGCGTTCCAGCCGGCTTTCGGGACGTCGGACAAGGAGATCGCGGCCTGCGAATCGGCTGGCGAGGGCAAGGCGCCGGGCGGCGCCTGCGGCGCGCTGCACGCGGCCCGGCTCCTGCTGCGGGATCCCGCCGTCGCCCACGAGCTTGAGGCCGCGTTCGAGCGCGACGCCGGCTCGACGGCCTGCAAGAGAATCCGAAAGCTCAAGCAACTCTCCTGCGGCGACTGCGTCGCCCTTGCCGCACGGTTCCTGCAGGACCACATCGCGAAGGAGGAGCACGAACGAAGGCGCTCGGCATCAATGGCAGCCCGAGAAAAGAGGGCAACACGGCCCACCTGATCAAGCACGTCGCCGACGTGCTGGAGGGGGAGGGGATCGAGGTCGAATCCTATTCGCTCGCGGGCAAGAAGATCAGGGGCTGCATCGCGTGCTACAAGTGCTTCGAGAACAAAGACGGGCACTGCGCGCTCACGGACGACGCCGTGAACGAATGCGTCGGGAAGATGCTCGAAGCGGACGCCATCATCCTCGGATCGCCGACCTATTTCGCGAACGTGTCCGCCGAGATGAAGGCGCTCATCGACCGTGCCGGGCTCGTCGCGAGAGCGAACGACGACCTGCTCCGCCGCAAGGTCGGCGCCGCCGTCGTCGCCGTGCGCCGCGCGGGCGCCATCGCCGCCTTCGACGCCATCAACCACTTCTTCTTCATCGGCGAGATGGTCGTGCCGGGCTCGTGCTACTGGAACCTCGGCATCGGCCTGAAGCCGGGCGACATCGAGGAGGATGAGGAAGGCGTGCGGACGATGACGCTTCTGGGGGAGAACATCGCCTGGCTGCTCGCGAAGCTGCACGGCTGAGTATGCCGCTGCTTCAGAGAAGGTCTCGAAGCCACGGGCGCCGCGTCTCACGGGGCTGAATGCCCCGGGAGACGTGAGAGTTCGGCGGAGCCGAACTGCCAACGCCCGTGGCTGGCGGGCGCGGTGGCCACCACGTCAAAGCAGGTCTCGAAGCCACGGGCGCCGCGTCTCACGGGGCTGAATGCCCCGGGAGACGTGAGAGTTCGGCGGAGCCGAACTGCCAACGCCCGTGGCTGGCGGGCGCGGTGGCCACCACGTCAAAGAAGGTCTCGAAGCCACGGGCGCAAGAGGCGGTGGCAGATCGACAGCAGCACGGCGCCGCCGACGGCGACGAGGGCGATGGGCCACGACGCGCCCAGCACGGCGACGCCGAGCGCCGTGCCCGCCGCGGGCGGATGCTCCGTGTCGGTGACGGCCATCACCAGGATCGAGAGCGCGACGGCCGCTGAATAGCAGCCGATCTCGACGGACGGGGCCGCGGTCGCGGCGACACTCCCCAGTGCGCCACAGAGGACGCCGACCGTCTGGCCGCCGACGACGTTGAGCGGCCGTGCGGTCGGTGCGCTCGGCAGGATGAACACGATGAAGGCCGTGGAGCCGATGGACCCGACGATCACGGCGCTCTCGCGCATCAGCTCGCTGGCTGCGAGCCGCACCAGCCACAGCGCCCCGAACAGAGCCAGCGCCGCCAGAAAGCTCTGAATAATGTAGTGCTTCCAGTGCCGCCGAAACTCGGCCAGCTTCTGCTTCGTGTTGCGGCCCGTCATCGCGCCCACTCCATATGAGCCAGGCGCGGAGTATAGCCCAGTTCCGCGGAACCGTCAACTCGGGCATCTCCGGCGAGAGCCGGTTGCGATGTGCGGAGGTCGTTGGTGCCGAGCGAGTTGCACAAGAAGGAAAAGGGGACGTTCTGAGCAGTCTGCCTGGCGAGAGGACTTTCCGCTGCAAATCCGGCGAGCGCCTGGCGATTCTTCGACCAGAAAAGACTTGCGTCGGGAGGTATCGCCTTGCCCGACCGGAGCCGCCGGCCGCGGGCCGCTGCGACGGAGGGACCCGGAACGGTGGCGAAACCGAGCCTGTTGATGACATCGCATTTTGTATGCGCAGGGTGTTCGCCTGCACGTGCAGGCGAACACCCTGTCACCGACATATACGGGCGCCCGCCTCGACTGTGACTTAGCTCCGTGCGGACGGTTCACCGCATTGCGCAGGCCACGGAGGGATCGGCAATTACGCTTACCGCCGCACGACCACAGCGCTCGGCCGTCGAGGATCAGCCCTCTACAGCGTAACCGGCTCCCTGGCGGCCGCTATCACCGTGGCCCCGACGGCGCGGGGCCCTCCCGGCGGGACCTTCCGGCTGGCGCGATCGACATGACCGTCGTCGGAGGGACGCGCTCCCTCGCGTCCGTCCGTGCTTCTTGCAAAGCCGCGCGCGGGCTGCTATCCTGACTTCCCGGACAGACGGGGTCTCGCCGTGAGGTGCCCCGGCGAGTCCGATCACGCGGGACGGAGGGGCGCTCCTCATGGCGCTGAGAGATTACGGCTCCAAGTACGAATTCGAACCGGGCTCGTGCTGCAACATCCGGCAGCGACGACTCCTGATGCTCTGCTCGGCGAAGAAGGACGTCACCGAATGGAACCAGTGGCGCGAGAGCCATCCCGACGAGGAGGTCTGGCTCAGCGGGATCGACCTCAAGCGGGCGAACCTCGACACCGCGAACTTCCGGAACGCGCACCTCGAGGGGACCGTGCTGGCCGGCGCGGCGCTGGAGGGGGCTATCTTCCACGGCGCCCACTTGGAGGGAGCGGTCCTCTGGCACGCCCGGCTCAAAGGCGCGAACTTCTGGCAGGTCCACCTCCAGGGAGCGAACCTCTGGCGGGCCCGGATGGAACGCGCCGCGCTGCTGCACGCGCGCCTCGACGACGCATTTCTCAAGGAGGCGGACCTCGTGCAGGCCGATTTCTCGAACGCGCGGCTCGAAGGCGCCGTCCTCAACCACGCCCATCTGCAAGGGGCCCGGTTCCTCAATGCGGCGCTCCAGGGGGCCGACTTCCAGTTCGTCCTCATCGACAGCTCGACCCGCATCGTCGAGTGCTCCCTCGATCGCGACACCGACTTCACCGGCGTCGGGCTCGGCGCCGCGCGGATCGAGCCCGGCCTGACGCAGCTCCTCGAATACAACGTCCGCCGCAAGCGATGGCGCGAATGGTACGACCAGGGGCCGGGATACCTGCGGGTGCTGAAGAAGGCCGTCATCGGGCCGTTCTGGTGGATGTCCGACTATGGGAACTCCATGGCCCGCATCCTGCTCGTGTTCGCGCTGCTCGCCGCCGCGTTCGCCGGCGTCTACTACTACCTCCCCCACTGGCTCTCCGGGATGAACGACTCCGGCGGGATGACGTCCGCCGTGCACGCGGTCTATTTCTCCGTCGTCACGATGACGACCCTCGGGTTCGGCGACATCCACGCGCGCGCCGACGTATGGCAGGGCCAGATCCTCCTGATGATCCAGGTGATTCTGGGGTATGTCCTGCTCGGCGCGCTCGTGACACGGCTCGCCGTGCTCTTCACCGCCGGCGGCCCCGCGGCGCACTTCGCGCCGAGGAAGACGACGGCGAAGAAGACCGACCAGTCTTAGCTCGGGATCTGCGGGGGAGGGGCGGCTGCGTGCCGCCCGGTCTCAGGTCTCCATCTGCTGCAGTTTCGCGCCGCGGAGCGCGATCCAGTCTTTGCCCGTCTCCGGCGGCTCAAGAGATTCTTCGCTCAGGACAGGCTCACGAAGGATCTCCGTCTTGTCGGAGCGCTCGTGACACGGCCCGCCGCGACGGGCGGGCGCGCGGCCCATCACTCGTCGAACCGCGTCTCATACACCAAGTACTGTACGGGCTTCGTGTCGTCCTGGAAGACCAGCGTGAGCCCGGGCAGTTCCTGTCTATGCGACAAGCCGTCCTGGTCGTCCCAGGCGAACAGTCTTCCCAAAGTGGCGTGCTCCTCCTTGAGCGTGTTCCTCGTGATCACAAGATACGTGATCGAGTGTTCCCGAAGATACGCAAGGAGGCCTGCCGAATCCTCAAACACCGGCACGTAGTGCCACGGGCCGTCGGGGTTCATGATCGGGTTGCGGATCGGATAGTGATTCGTCTTGGCGGGGGCATCCCAGAGGTGCAGATACATGTGGTCGGGGCCATGGCAGACGCGGTCGTCGCGTCCGATGTTGGTCTGGGCCCACTCGTTCAAGGCGGCATACCCCTTCGCATATTGATACGAGTCACGTACCTCGGTTGCCAGCCCGGGGCGTAGATAGAGCAACAAGGCGGCCATCCCGGCGGCCGCTGCCAGCGCGACACAAAGGGATTCTTTGCGAGGCATCTTGGGCGCGATCCTCTCGGCGACGAGCCGGCAGATCCCCGTCAGGGAGAGTGCGGCATAACACAGAAAGATCGGAACCAGGGGGAACATGAACCTCGGAGCAAAGAACACCACCTTGCAGTACCACGATGTGGCCAGAAACCCGCCCACGAACAGAACGCCGCTGACGATCTTGCGGCCGCGGTCCGGGTCCGACGCCCATCCCAGGAGGCCGAGGATGAGCAGACACCCGCCGGCGGGCAGCGCCCAGCGTCCCCGAACCACGCTCAGGCTCTTCGTGAATGTCACGGCCTGCTCCGCCATGCCCATCATGAGCCGTTGACTGATTTGCGTGGGGGAGTGGGTCTTGAGATAACCGAGCATCGTCGGCGGGTTCTCCCACGACGGCGGCGCGTACGCCTGGCTGTAGGAGTCGTACCAGACGACGTGGGCCGAGTTCGCGTTATAGAACGGGTTGTGATAGACGGCGGTGTTTCGGATCAGCAGCGGCGACGCGACAACCAGGAAAAGGGCCGCCCCAAGCCAGAAGAAGCGATCCCTCAGAACGCGGGCCTTCGTGACCACGACCGCGCCGAGAATGATGAGACCGAAGAAGACATGACCGGACCCCTTGGTCAGGTACGCCAGGCCGAACAACACCCCGGCCGCCAGCCAGGCCTTGCGCTTCTCGAATCCTCTCAACGCGAAGTACCACCCCGCGAAGACCAGCGGGATCAGCACGGCCTCACAGGCGATCACGCTCGCCAGCCTCGATGCGTCGTGGTTGAACAGCAGGAGCGCGGCCAACATCGTGGCCGTCAGATCGCCGAGCCGCCTCCTGGCCAGCAGGAAGACGGCCAGGAAGCCAAGGAACGCGAAGAGCAGGGTCAGCAGCTTCGCCCTCACGAAGAATTGCGGTTCTCTGGCCGCAACGAAAGAAAGGAGCGTCGGGTACAGGGGATGCTGAGACGCTTCGTGATAGGTCCCATCGATCCGCGTGAGGGGGGATGCCAACGCTCCTCCGTGCTCCTTCACGTACAACGCCTCGTTGGCGTATGAGCGGGTGTCCATCGCGCCCATATGAGTTGAGTTCGCCACGTAGTGCAGACCCCGCGCGAGGTAACTGACGGCGAGGATCACTGTGATGAGGTACACGAGGCGCGGACGGCAGAAGCAGGGCGACCGGTGGATTGCGCTGCTTGCTGCGCCGGGTAGTCCAAGAACAGCATCGCGAAGCGACCGGCTGAAGAGCAAGACCACGCCGGACAAGAGCAAAAGAACGTATACAATCAGCCCGACCATGTACTTCGCGGAGTACTGTTCGA
>CAYLQD010000021.1:0-40403 GCA_964385685.1 uncultured Planctomycetota bacterium
TCGCTTCGCTCAGGATGACATGTCTCATCGCATGAGCGATGGTTCTGTCATTCTGAGCGTTAGCGAAGAATCTCTCGGTAAGCTGCCGTGATTCCATTAGCGACATGAACCTCAATAGTCGAGCGGGCGGACCTCGATATCCTCGAGCGCCACCTCGCCGCAATACGCGAAGAAGAACAGGCCGCTGCCCTCGAGACACTCCGCCATCCGCACGATCAGCGTGCGCCGGCCGTCGACGCAAATGTCGAGCAGGTCGTCGAGCACGAGCACCTCGAGCGTGAAGGGGCCGTCCAGCCCGTCGACGTCGTACAGGGCGAACCGCTCGCGTTCCTCGACGGTGTTGCCCCGGCAGGGACGCCAGCCGATCTTCCGGCGGAAGGGCTCGACGCGCAGTTCGTGCCCGTTCTCGTACTCGCCGCTCCCGCGCACGGCGAGCCCGAAGGCGGCGCTTCCAGCGCCCGGCACGACCCGCAGGCGGAGGCGAACGTTCCGGGGCACGCCCCGCGCGGCGGCGGCGCCGAATCCGCAGGGGGCGCTCACAGCCACGCGGCCCGACGCAGCGGACACCTCGCCCGCGAGCGCCTCGGGAGACAGGGCAACCGGGTCGCCCGCCGGAGGGACCATCTCCGGGACCCACGCCGTGCCGAGCGTGCCGTCCCCGTGCTGAATCATCTCGCGGAACACCGTGTGGCCGCCCCAGCCATGTTCACCGACCCACGCCACGCCGATCCGGCGGTTCTCGCCGAACGCCGCCGTCTTCATCACATACGACTGCGGCCCGTCGACCACGTCCACCCGCGGCCGCTCCCACGGCCCGAACCACGAACGGGCCATCCGATAGCGCGTCACACCCTCGTGCCCCGTGAACAGATAGTATCGGCCGTTCCACTCGAAGCAGTCCGGGCACTCGCCGGGAACCCAGATGGGCTCTTTCTGCTCCCACGTCTGCAGATCGCACGACACCATGTGCGCCAGGCAGCCGGCGTGCCCGGGGACCGGCGGGTCCAGGACCCTCGTCGTCACGAGCATGTGGAAGAGGCCCGTGTCCGGGTCGCGGAAGACGTTGGGATCCCGCGCTCCGACCGGCTCGTACGGCGGGTCGAGCGTGAAGAGCGGGTCGCCCTTCGTGAAGTGGATCCCGTCGGTGCTCATCGACGCCGTCAGTTGGCCGGGGCCCCCGTCGTGCATGCGGGCCGCGTAGAAGGCGTAGGTCGTCCCGTCGTGGAAGAAGGTGGAGCCGGTGCAGATCGAGCCCTCCCACTCGCGGCCGACGGGCACGGCAAGCGGATGGTGCTCCCAGTTCACGAGGTCGGCCGACGAGGCGTGCGCCCACTGGTGTGCGCCCAGGCCCCACTTGCTGCCGTGGTGGCGCCGGTCGAAGAGATAGAAGAGATGGAACCAGCCGTCGCGTGAGAAGGGCATGCAGTCGCCGACGCTGGTGTTGCGCCCGCGCGGCTTCCAGTAGTTGAGCGTCGCCTGCTCGGGCCCCAGGATCTCGAGGTCGCGGCGGGCGACCGTCTCCGCCCCGCCGCTCAGCCCGACGATCTCGGCATCCGACAGAACGCAGTCCCAGACCGCGACGTGTTCGACCGTGTCCCCGCTCAGGAGCGGCTTGCCGGCCGCCGGCCTGAGCGCGCCGACCGGCCAGTCCTCATCCACAAGGACGCCATCGACGAACAGCTCGAGCTTCGGGCCGGTGAAACGCACGATGACGTCGCAGCAGGCATCCTCGCCGATCATTGATGCCGGCACGCTGAGCCGCAGCGGCCGGCTCTCGTTGCGCTCGTCGTCCCAGTCGGTCTCCAGCTCGAACCAGAGCATCTTGCCCGAGTCATCATCGGCCGTCTCGAGGCGGAACCCCGTCCGGTCGTCACGCGTGCCCCACGACAGGATCGGCGCGCCCCACCCATCGGCCGCGAACCGGACCCGCGCATACAGCGTCACCTCACGCCCCGCGAGCTTCAGCTCACTCGGGGCCTCCGGCGCGCGACAATTGACAAGAGCATCGTCAAGCGGTGCCTTCTCGGTCGTCATCGTTGCCCGGCCTCTGGGAGTCGGCGCCTGCGCCGCGTCAAGGCGTGTGAGTTTAGGAGGGAATCGGGGCCTGGTCAACAGCCATTCGGGGAGAATCCGCGAATCGTGATGCAACGCAGGAAACGCAAAGGGTGGGCCGAACATGCGGACCCCGCGCGGCCGTTCTGGACCGCGCGGGATTCTTCACTACAACCAACTCCCGTTCTCAGCGACCACTGGTCACTGATTACGGGTCACCGGTCACTTGCCGTTACGAACGCCGCTTCCGAACGGCCAGCAGCGCCAGTCCGACGAGACCCAAACCAGCCGGCTCGGGGATGACGACGCCCGGGTCACCGCCCGGAACGACGTTCGGCGTGCCCGAAATCCCCGCACGGATCAGTCCCACCGCGCTTGAGCCCGGATCGCCGGGATTCGCGGTGATACGGTCCAGGCTCCAAACAGCGCCGTCGTTCAGGGACACGACGAAGTTGCCGTCGGCCTCGATGTCGAAGCCGCTGGCTCCCGCCGCGTCGACCTGCGCGATGAGGGTCGCCGCATGTCCGGCGGCACGGGAGATCTCGTAGATGTTCACTTGAGTCCCCGTACTCTCGTGAACGTAGATCTTGCCGGCGGCATCAACCTCAACGTGCCCCGCATACCCACTGTTGGTCCAGGTCGTAAGCGTGGCGCCGTCCCAGTAAGACAGGCCCGGGTTCGTCTGCCAGTTCGTGATGGCGAAGAACGACTGACCGGTCCCGTCGAGCGGGTCCATCGCGATGTCGGTCCAGATGTTTGTGCCGCCCGGAGGGCCAATGACCACCGTCTGCGATCCATCCGAAGGATCAACCAGAGTACAGCTGTTATCGACGTAGCGGTACGCATTCAGGACCTTCCCGTCCGGCCTCAGAGCAAGGCCCGTCGTCCGGCTGCCGTTCTTCTCGTTGGAGAAGACCGTGGTGACTCCGGTCGCCGGGTCGATGCCGCGCAAATATTCGCCGGTCCCGGCGTTCCACGTGGAGGCAATGATCTTCCCCGTCCAAGCCGGATAGGCCGCCGAGTCGTAGTACAGCAAGCGCCACTGGAGCCCTTGGTAGCCGTCGCCGCTGAGCGAGATGGTCTCCAGGTCGCCCGTGACCGGATCAATGTTGTCGATCGTGCTGGTGCCCATCCAGTTGTTGTTCCCGATCAGAATGTCACCGGGATCGACCACGAACGCGAACGCAACCGACGCCACACAAAGCATCATCAGAACTGCTATTGCCTTTTTCATCTTACGTCTCCTTTCCTCAACCAGAGGGCGTTAGAAATAGCGCGGGGCCGCGCGCCCCGCACTCCGTAATCGATCAACCAGCTCCGCCGGACGACCGGCCCGCCTGCGGCGTGTCGCCTTAGACGAACCCCAGCAAGCTGGGCTTCGTCCCTCAACCTACGGACGATGTTCCTTTCTTCTTCAAGGGGCTTCCCTCCACGCCCCACCTTGCTCCCAAACGGGAGCCGAACACCAGACAACACACCTGCAACATCACAATCTCCTCTAAGCGGCGGCGATCTGCCTCCTTCGCCAAGGCTTCGGAGCCCCTGGCTTCCGCCGCTTGCCGAGCGTCTCCGCGCTCAGCGTGCTCTTGCACGCCGGGCAGTGCCACAGCTCGACGGGCGGCAGCTTCCCCAGGCGCTGCACGCCGTGGAACCGCGCCCGCTCGTGCCTGCATGTCTGCCTCGGTGCCACGAAACACCTCCTTCTCGATGCGCCAACTCGGTGCGCGCGCAGACTGCGCGCGCACCACACCCGTGCTCCCTGCGCGCAGGGCGCGCTTTGCGCCCCGTGCACAAGGGAGCAACCCAGCACAGTAGTCCACCGGAACACCCGCGCACGATGTGGGCGCCCCACCGGCCATGCCGGCGGCCTCGTCCCACACGGGCTCTGCGCCGATGCCCGTTTCTCACCTTCCACACAAGGTGGAAGGGATCCGCTTGTTCGCCTTGCTCGCTCCGCGCGACCGTCAGATGCCGGTTCCGCAGGCGAGCCCGGCGGGTACGACCTACAACCCGGCGCGAAACCGGGTGATTTCGTTCAGGCGGTGCGCGAGCCCACTACACGGAAGCCCTCGCACCCATACCCATCATTCGCCCCGGCAGGCGACACCGGGGCGCCTGTCATGCTCTGTCCAGCGCCCTCCTCCGCTCTGCGTCCGGCGCCTCGCGCCTGCGAGCGGCCCCGGGCTGCGATCCGTCATCAAGCCGCCCGGCATATGCCGGGGCGACTCCTCTTGCCCGGCCGCCGCGCCTCACAGAGCAGACCTGGGGCCGAACGGGCGACCCCACCACACGCACGCGATGCTCCAGCCACGCACGCTGAAACGCTCCAGTGTTCCGTCAACTTCGTTCTTGTAGCGCCCGTCCATGACAGCGGATTCCTCCGCTCTCATGGAGGCCGGCTGCCGCAAACTCGCGAGCCGCAAGAACGAACTTGAAAAGGAACACTCGCCCTCCCGGACGAGAGCACCCAGCCACGTTCCTCTTTTCACTTGTATCTAAGAGCACAGCGCGTGCAAAAGGCGCTGAGAAAAGGGCCGACGCGGGCATCGTGTGTTGTAACACGCACGCAACGCTTGATTTATGCGGACTGTTGATCCCCCGTTTTCCTTGCGCCGGAGCCGATCTCGGCCCTGGCGACGTTGCGTTGAACAGACGGTCGGCCGGCCGCCCAGAGGCCACAGAGATATAAGCACCTGTCCCACTGTTGGTTACGCCTGTGTCCCAGACGCAACGTCCTGTCTTCCGCTGGCAACAACGGGTACAGTGGGGGTGAGTCATCCCCAGTTTCCTAACAGCTTGCTTGAGCGGCGTTTACGCCGCTTTCCGAGGCCCTTCAGGGCCGAGTCCAGGCCCCCGCTTTGAGCGGGGGTCGCACGTCCGGCCGTTCCTTCCCGATGTAGCCCCGTTCACGGGGCTTCCCCGGGTGGCTCAAGCCATGGCCCTCTGTTGCTGGAAAAGCCCCGTCAACGGGGCTTTGGCCACTGAGGAAGCGATCGTCCGCCTTACCCGGCCTCAAAGGCCGGGCCTGGACTCGGAGCTGAAGCTCCTCGCAAAGGCCCGTGAACGGGCCTCGCCTCCTGCGCAAACTGGGGATGACTCAGACAGTAGGGCTGTTGAAAAAGTCTGCTTCTTGCCCCGAAGGGGCAACAGCGGCAGCTTGGCTGCCGCTTCGAGCCTTTCAGGCTCAAGAAGGCACTTTCAACAGCCCCACAGTTACCGCCCCGGTGCGCGCCATCTCGCGAGCGCGGGCGGCCCGCAGCTCAGAAAGGGCAACCGAAGTCGGGGTAAATAGATGTAACCGCCTGAGATTCCTGTGGCGGGTCCCGGTCCCACCTTATAAGATGGCAATAGGCGGCGGGCGTTATTGACGAGCGCCGCCGAAAGAACTTGGTCTGGCTGGTCCCATTGACGAGAACAGGAGATCCACGATGATCCTGCGCCGGTTTGCTCCGCGCTTCTTCGTCGGCTCTTTCGTCATCGCGACCTGCGTCGCGGCGTCCGGCGCGGGCGACTGGCCCGCCTACCGCGGCGGGTCCGACCGCAGCGGCTCCACGGCCAAGAACCTGACGCCCCCGCTCCACGAACTGTGGATATATCAGCCGGTCCATGCGCCCGACCCGGCGTGGCCGGAGCCGCTGCGCGAGGTGCACCTGATGCCCTTCGACCGCGCCTTCCACGTCGCGATCTCGGACGGGATGCTCTATTTCGGCTCATCGTCGCAGCACACGGTCACCGCCCTGGATCTCGACTCGGGCCACGCCAAGTGGGCATTCCACACCGACGCGCCCGTCCGGTTCGCACCGGCGGTGTGGAAGGGCAAGGTCTACGTCGCCTCCGACGACGGCCACGTCTACTGCCTCTCGGCGAAGACCGGCAAGCTCGTCTGGAAGCACCGCGCCGGGCCCCTCGACCAGCGGATCATCGGCAACGGCCACATCGTCTCGCGCTGGCCGCTCCGGAACGGTCTCGTCGTCGACGACGGAGTCGTCTACTTCACTGCGGGCATGTGGCCGCTCGAGGGCGTGTATCTGTGCGCGCTGAACGCCGAGGACGGGTCCGAGGTCTGGAAGTCAGAGCGCCGCGACGGGTTCGCGCCGCAGGGCTACCTCGCCGCGGGCAAGACGACCCTCGTCGCCCCGACCGGCCGAGCGAACGTCTGGAAGATCAACCGCGCCGATGGCGCGACGGCCGCCGGCCCCGGCCACGGCTGGGCGATCATCAAAGACAACGTCGTGCTGTCGGGGCCGCGCCCGCACGGGGCGAACGAGAACCTGCCCCCGAAGAGCGGCGCCTTCCGCCCGCGCCCGGAATACATCACCCAATGGCCGCTCGCGGGCGGCGGCGCGCGCAACATCGGCGGCATGACGTGCGCCGCGATGAGCGACGACACGTGCTACGCGGCCGGCAACGGCAAGCTGAGCGCCTTCGCCCTCCCCAGCTTCGGCGGCAAGTGGAGCGTGGACGCGGGGAAGGTCGTCTCGCTCGCGGCCGCGGGCAAGACGGTCATCGCCGGCGGCAAGGGGTTCGTCGCGGTGCATAGCGCCGCCGACGGCAAGAAGCTGTGGTCGGCCGAACTCGACGGCGAGGCGGACGGGCTGGCCGTCGCCGACGGCAAGCTCATCGTCAGCACGACGACGGGCCGAATCATCTGCTTCAGCCGCGCACAGGTCGGTAAGCCGGTTACACAAGTCCTGAAGCCGCGTCCGATTAAGTGCCGGGTCGGAGCGGAGACCCTCGCGAAGCAGCTCATCAAGGACTCGGGCATTTCGGCCGGCTTCTGCCTGCTCGTCGGCGTCGGAGACGGGCATCTCGCCGCGGCGCTCGCCCAGCAGTCGGACCTGCGCGTCTATTGCGCCGAGCCCGACGCGAAGAAGGTCGCCGCGGCACGCCGGCTCCTGGGCGCGGCCGGGCTCTACGGCGCCCGCGTGGTGGTCCACAAGGTCGAGCGGGGCCAGCTCCCCTACCCCGAGTATTTCGCCAACCTGGTCGTCGTGGCCTCGGAATTGTCGGACGACGCGAACGGCCTGCCAGCCGCCGACTTGCGCCGCGTCCTGCGGCCCTGCGGCGGCACGGCCTATCGGATCTACAGACACGGAGGCAAGCGGGCGAGCGCGGCCGTCGTCCCCGGCAAGGAGATGACGCACTCGCGCGTCTCGGGCACGATCGACCGGACGGTTCGCGGCGTCCTGCCCGGCGCGGGCGACTGGACGCACCTCTACGGCGACGCCGGGAAGAGCGCGTCGTCGGGCGACCGGCGCGTCCGCTGGCCCGTTCGTGTCCTGTGGTTTGGCGAGCCGGGCCCCGGGGTCATGATGCAGCGGCACCTGCGGGGGACGGCGCCCGTGTCGACCAACGGCCGGATGTTCATCCTCGGCCAGCACGACATCATCGCGCTCGACGCCTACAACGGCCGCCAGCTCTGGACACGCGGGCTGCCGTCCGTGCAGCGGCGGGTCGTCGACATCCGCGGCGGCAACCTGGTCGCCGACGCCGACAGCATCTATATCACGACGGGCGACGCCTGCCTGCGGCTCGATGCGGCGACGGGCGCCGTCCGGCGCGACTACCGGCTGCCGCTCGCGCCGAGCAGCTACATCCTCGACCAGAAGCAGACGTTCTCGCTGGCGGGGCGCGGCAAGGTCGTCGTGCAGTCGACGAAGACGGCCCTCGAACTCGTCCTGACGACCAAGGACGCGAAGGTCGCGAACGCCGTGCGGCAGACCCGTCCGACGTGGGGCGACTCGTGGGAGTTGTTCTTCGACTTCCGCCCCGCCGCGAAGCGATCCGTTCTCTACGGGCCCGGCGCGTTTCAGCTGATCGTCGTCCCCGCGACGGATGACCTGGCCAGGCCGACGTCGCGGAGCGGCGCATTGTCGGCCGCGCCGGCCATCGACGTGGACGGCAAGCCGGTGCCGAGCGGCAGCCGGACAACCGTCCGCATCTCGTGGGACAGGGTCGCGAAGCTTGTCGGCGAGCGGCCCGCGGACCTCGCGTTCGGCGTCATCCTCAACTCGTCCGATAACGGGCAGACTCGGAGCGGGCGGAGCTACAAGTTCGCCAACAACGCCAGCCACCGCCTGGCCAACTTCCGAGCCCGGTTCGTCGTCGATCTCGACCGGGCGGCGAAGGTCCGGAGGCGGCCAGCCCTGCCGGCGGCGCTCGCGGCGAAGCAGATCGACTGGGGCCACCTGGCCGTTGTCGGCGACGCCATCGTCGGCTCGGTCGTCGAGCAGCGCGACACGGCGCAGACCCTCCAGCACGGTTGGGAGTTCAGCAGCGAAGGACACGATTACACGGGCCCGCGGGTCGGCGAGGTCCTCGGCTTCATCGGCCTCGCGCCGGGCACACGGCACGTGTTCGCGATGGACCGCGACACCGGCCGGCTGCGGTGGGCATACGCCGCGGCCGACACGGTCCCGCACAACGCCATCGCCGTGTCGGGCGGCCGGGTCTTTCTGATCGACCGCGTCAGCGGAGCGGTCGTCGACGCGGCGAAGCGTCGCGGCGAGACCGTCCTGCCGAAGACGCGGCTCGTCGCCCTCGACCTCAAGACCGGCAAGGTCGCGTGGAAGGTCGAGGAGGAGCTGGCCGACTACCAGCAGATCCGTATCGCGCACGGCGTGCTCTTCGCGTGCAGCCGCGGCGGGATGACGGCCTACGACGCGGCTGGCGGCAAGAAACTGTGGATGGCCCGAACGCCGCAGCCGATGCACCATTGCAGCGCCTACGTCCGCGCGCCCGTCATCACGAGCACGTGGGTCTACGACGAGCCGTTCGCCTACGACCTCCGCACGGGCAAGATGCGGACGGTCGCCACGCCGGGCGGCGGGTCGGCGCAATGGCGCTGGGGCGGGTTCCGCGGCTGCGGGACCGTCTCGGGCTCGGAACACGCTCTCCTGTTCCGCACGAGCAATCCAATGGTGCTCGACACGGCAGGCACGACGGGCGGGCACAGTGTCGGCGGCATCCGCCCGGGCTGCTTCATCAACATGATCACGGCCGGCGGGCTGGTCCTGATGCCCGAGGCATCGAGCGGCTGCGGCTGCCCCTACAACTTCCAGACGACCATCGTACTCGCGCCCGACCGCTATCCCGCGCCGACCTTCCGCGCGGAACAGCGCGTCTTCTCGACCCGGTCGACGTGCGAGATCGTGAGGCCGACCGAGGAGGGTGAGATCCGCTACACGCTTGACGGGAGCGACCCGACCAGGAACTCGCCGAAATACGAGAAGCCGATCCCCGTCGGCCGGACCCTGACGGTCAAGGCGCGCATCATCCACGAGGACGGCGGCCAGAGCCCCGTCAGCTCGGTCGAGTTCAAGCAGGTCAAGCCGATCCTGTGGAACGGGATGAAGCTCGCGCTCGGCCTGCAGTACCACTATTATGTCGGCAGTTGGCCGAAGCTGCCGGACTTCCGGACGCTCAAGCCGGCGGCGAGCGGGGTCGTGACCGGCTTCTCGCTCGCTCCGCGGAAGCGCGACGACGGCTTCGGCCTCCAGTTCATCGGCTACATCAAGATCCCGAAGGACGGATCGTACACGTTCTACAGCGCGTCGGACGACGGCAGCAAGCTCTACATCGGGGACAAGATGGTCGTGAACAACGACGGCGTGCATCCAGCTGTTGAGCGGTCGGGCGCGATCGCGCTCAAGGCCGGCATGCAGGCCATCCGTGTCGAGTACGCAGAGGTGTCCGGCGGCCAGGCGCTGAGGGTCCTCTACAGCGGGCCCGGCATCGGCAAGAAGGAGATTCCACAGGAGGCGCTCTTCCACCTGTCAACGAACTAGGAGACCGGATTCATGCGCACCCTGAGACTTGTGACGTGGCTCGCCCTGATCCTCTGCATCGCGGGCGGCACGGCCGGGGCGGAGGATTGGCCGAAGTACCGCCACGACCGGCTGCAGTCGGCGGTGTCGACCGAAGACCTCCAGCTTCCGCTGAAGAATGTGTGGTACTTCCGGTCCCGCCTCGTGCACGTGGCACCGAAGGACCTGCCCGTCCGGTCGCCCGAGATCGGCCGGGCCTTTGGCGCCAGCCAGCGCGAGCTGCTGCCCTACCAGCTCCGGTATTCCCTGGCGATCAGCAGTGCCGGCGACGCGGTGTTCGCCGCGGGCTACGACGGCCGCGTCCTGTGCATCGACGCTGCGACGGGCAGGGTCCGCTGGGACTTCGTGACGGGCGGAGCCATTACGTGCACGCCCAACTACAGCGACGGCAAGCTCTACGCCGGCAGCGACGACGGCAACGTTTACTGCCTCGACGCGAAAACGGGCGCGCTCCTCTGGAAGCACGATCCGGTGAGGCCGGACCGCTGGCTCATCTCGTTCGGTCGGATGTCGTCGGTCTGGCCGGTGCGGACCGACATTCTCATCGATGAGGGCGTGGCCTACTTCGGCTCGGGCATCTTTCCGCACGAGGGGATGTTCGTCAACGCGCTGGACGTGAAGTCGCAGGAGCGCAAGTGGCGGAGCGCGTGCTATGGCTACGGTCTCGCAGGGCACAGCTTCCTCTCGAAGTCCGTTCTCATTCTGCCGACGGGGCTCAAGGGCTTTCACGGCCACCAGCTGATGTTCACCCGGTCGAGCGGGGCGCAATACAGGGGCCACTGGGACGACGAGGTCAAGGCGAATCGGGAGCTTCTGCACGGCGGCGGCGGCGGGGTCGTCGTGGACGGGGTCCGATACACGGCGGACCACAACAATGGCTTCACGGCGAGGATCGACGAGGACGAGCGCACCGGCCAGAAGCGCAAGACGCACTGGTACAAACGCATCAATGGCATGCTCTTCGATCCGCGGCAGACGGCCTACGCGGGCGGCGTGTTCTACCTGCTCGGCAATGCCTACGAACATCGCGGCCCGAACCGGCCGCCGGGCGGCACGGGCGGGGCCGTCTACGCGGTCAATCCGAAGGACGGCCAGGTCCTGTGGTCGGCCACGATTCCGGAAAGGACGCACCAACTCGCGATCGCCAACGGGCGGCTATTCGTGTCGACCCGCCAGGGCTCGATCTACTGCTACGCGCCGGAGGGCACGCCGGCGGCGGGCGTGATTGACGAGCCCGTCGAGCCGAATCCGTTTGTCCGCCTCAAACCGGACGGTAAACTGGAGGGCCCTGGGGTGCCGATCACGCACGAAGCCTGGGGCGCCGGCCATTGGGCCGTGGAACGCATGTTCGCGCCGAAGGACAACCGGCACCGGGGCCTCGGCCTCGACACCAAGGGCTTCGCGCTCGTGTTCGATTGCACGAACGGCTTCCTGCCGTATCTGCTGGCGAAGCGAAGCAACATGTACATATGCGCGGTGTTCGGCGACGAGGCGAAGGCTCAGAAGGCCCGCGAACTCTACGCCAGGGCCAACCTGCATTGCTCCCGCATTTCGGTCTTGATCCGCGAGCCGGGGCAACCGCTGCCATACCCGCCGCGTTTCGCAGACCTGATCGTCTCGGAGCAGGCCACGTTGTACGGGCGGATGCCACGTTACACGGCCGAACTCGACCGGCTGTTGAAGCCGGTTCGCGGCGTCGCCCTCGTCGGTGGGCGCTCGGAGATGACGCGTGACGGCAAACCCGAGAAGGTGCCGCTCGATGCATGGGTGAAGGCGCAGGAGCCCCCGGCTGAAGCTCCGCCTACCGACAAGCCCAAGGTGAAGCCGGCCTGGAAGATTGTCTCCCCCGAACCCGCCCTCCGATGGGCAAGACGTACTATTCCGGCGCTCAAGAACGCCGGCGGCTGGACGCACGCGAGGGGCAGCGCGGGCAACACAATGAGCAGCCACGACTCCGCCCTGAAGCCGCCCCTCGGCATGGCCTGGTACGGCGCGCCGCATACCCAGCACGCGCGCGGTCGCCCGCCCCTTCTCCTGAACGGCGTCCTGGTCTGTCCCATCGACAGCAAGAACGGCGTGATCGAGGCGTACGACGCATACAACGGCCGGAAGCTCTGGCGGTATGATGTCCCCCGGCACAAGGGTCACGAAGCCGGCAGGAACGTGGATATGATGGCCCTTGGCGGCAACAGCGTCTTCATCCCGGACGGCAACGTGATGCAGAACATCAACAACTGGGGAATCGTCCGGCTGGACCTCTGGACGGGGAAGGTCATTCGGACGTACCAAGTGCCGTACCCGGAAATGCGCATGGGTGACTTCGCCGTCAGCCCCGACGGCAAGACCATGTGGCGTTCCGGATACGGGGACAAGACGAAGACGCGGGGCGACTGGACCTGCCTCTACGCGATGGACACGGAGACGGGCAAGATCCTCTGGACCCTCGGAGGCCCGGGGAAGACGAAACCTTTCGGCCTCTACGGGGAACGGGTCCCGTACGAGAGGTGGGCGGCCATTGACGATGGGCGCATCTTCATCCTGCGCGCGGGGCCTACGGCCGAGCGGGTCGCGGAACTCACCGCCGCGCAGAAGGCGTACTACAAGGAGAACGACCCCGAGGTCTTGAAGGACTTCAAGAACCTGCGGCGCCAAATCAAGCGCATCACGGCGCTGGACGCGATGACGGGAGAGATCCTATACAACCGCGCCGTAGACGTGCAGGACTGCAACGCGTATGTCGCCGCGCATAACGGGAAGTTGCTCTTCCTGAACAACAAGGGCGAGAAGTGGTGGGGCGGCTTTGGCGGCGGGGCGTTCCGGAACAGCAGCATCGCCGTGCACGACGCCGCCACGGGCAAGTTCCTCTGGAAGCGGAAGACCAATCACCGTTTCGATCCCGTCATTGGCGACGAGGCGATCTACGCCGAGCCGTGGACCTTCGACCTGGCGACGGGGAAGAAGAAACGGCGCGCCCACCCGGTGACCGGCGTGGAAGGCGACTACGCCTGGGTCCGCTACCACAAACAGTGCGGCAACTACAACGGCTCGACGCACTTCGTTTTCGGCCGAAGCAAGGGGTTCGGCTATTTCGACGTCCTTCGCGACAACGGCTTCTACATCTCGTGGCACCACCGCCAGAACTGCAACAGCGATACGGCGTCGGGCAGCGGCATGATGATCAAGCCGCCCTTCAACGCCGACTGCGGCTGCCCGTGGTCGCTGCCCTACACCATCGCGATGACAACCATGCCCGAGGAACCGGCCATCCCCTACACGTTCTTCCAGCAGGGCCGCTGCTTGCCAGTGAAGGAACTGCGCCTCAACTTCGGCGCCTCCGGCGACAGGAGGGACAAGGCCGGGGCCCTGTGGTTGAACCCGGCACGGGAACACCATCCAAGCAAGCTCCAGTTGATGCTCGCCCCCGTGATCACCTACTACGGCGTGGGTGTGAACAGCCACGGAGGGGCCAACACCTACAGCCGGCAGAGCGCCAGCGACGTGCCGGCCGCGAACACCTCGGACCCGTTCCTGTTCGACGCGTACGCATTGGGGCTGCAGCGGTGCGTCGTGCCGGTGACGACGCCCGACGACGGCAAGGGTACCTACACCGTCCGGCTCGGCTTCTCGGCTCTGCCCGGCGACAAACCGGGGCAGCGTGTCTTCGACGTCCTGCTCAACGGGAAGAGAGTCCTCAAGGGCTTCGACATCGTGAAGGAAGCGGGGGCCGCCCACAGCGCCGTGTGGAAGGAGTTCACGCTCTCGCTCGCCGACAACCTCGTGCTCGACCTGGTGGCGAAGGCCGACAAGCCCACCATGAAACAGATGCCGCTGATCAACGCCATGGAGATTCTCCGCAAGGAGATCGCCACGCTCGGGCTCAAGGCGCCGAAGCCGGTTTGGCTGAACGAGGCAAAGCCCGAGAAGGTCGTGACCGTCCACGTAGCCAACCATCGGAACACCCCGTTCACGGGCAAGCTGGTCGTCGAGACCGACGGAGGCATCGTGGCAACGCTGCCCGACGCCGGAACCGTCATGCTCCAGCCGGCGACGCGGAAGAAGATCAACGTCAGCATCAAGAACACCGAACCGGCAAAGACGGGCTCCCACACGCTGACGGTGAAGCTCGTATCCGATACCGGCAAGGTCGAGACGAAGTGTGAACTGACCGTCGACTGCTTGGGGAAGCTCGAACGTATGGTGCAGCGCGGAAGCGGGCGATGGTGCATGACGCGCACGACGTACGAGACGTGGACACGCCGCGGCAGCCCGGCCCACTACGTCGGCCGGTTCCCGGCGTCCAAGGGGGCCAGGGAGTCCGGCGACCTCGGCGCGGCCTGCTCGTGGGTGAAGTTCCATGTGCCGCAGCAGGTCGGCAGGATAGACCGCCTGCGCGTGCGACTTCACTATGCCCCCCAGCTGGAAGCGGCCTGGCGGGCCATGTTCGGCCGGCAGACGGATCCCGGCCCGAGGCGTGACGGCTGGGGCCGGTTCCGCCTTATCGACAGCAAGACCGACGTGAATGTAGACTCGCTCAAGTATCCGGACCTGCCCAAGCTCAAGCCCGGCGGTTATCCCCTCAAGCCCGCCGAGTGGGACCCGAACGTCGTCGAGGCCACGCTGCCGACCGACATCCCACGCGACACGCACGGCCAGGGCCGGGTGCAGCTCGTTCTCGAGCCGACGGCGCTCGATGGCCCCGTGTACTGGTCGACGGCCGGCCTGTTCATGAATCCCGAGAACGCGCCCGCGCTGGTGATCGACTACGAACCGGCGCCGCCGCGCAAAGAATAGCCGCCAGGAGTCACCGCCCTATGTATCGCAACGCCTGCCTGATTGCCCTCCTCCTGTGTGTCATTCCTGCCGCAGCGGCGGAGGACTGGCCGATGTTTCGCCACGACCGAGAGCTGACGGCGACCACGAAGGAGAAGCTCGACCTGCCGCTCGATTCGATCTGGGTCTACCGCTTGAGGCAGTGGAAGCATCCGGAGTGGCTTCGGGGCAGCCAGAAGTTCGAGCATTCGGTCGAGCGCGCCCGCTACGAGGTCTCGATCTCGTCGGGCGGCGACGCCGTCTTCGTCACGAGCAAGGCCGACGGCCGGATTCTGTGCCTGGCGGCCGAGAGCGGCGCACTGCGATGGGAGCGCGTCACGGGCGGCGGCGTCAACCGCCCCCCGACATACTTCGACGGCAAGGTCTACGCCGGCAGCGACGACGGCCACGTCTACTGCATCGACGCGAAGACGGGCAAGGACGTATGGGTCCACAAGGCCGCGCCCGCCAATCGCTGGCTCTTCTCGTACAACCAGATGATGTCCGTGTGGACGGTGCGGACGAACGTGCTGATCGACAAAGGCGTCGCCTACTTCGGCTGCGGCGTCTTGCCCCACGACGGCACGTTCATCACCGCGCTCGATCCGAGGACGGGCAAGCTCATCTGGAAGAACGATACGCATTCCGAGACGCGGTTCCGGTGGGCCGTCTCGCCGCACGGCAACATCTACGCGACTGAGACCAACCTCTACATTCCCAACGACGCGAAGCCGTTTCGATGGATCGAGCACAACGCATTCAGGCGGAGCGACGGCAGGCACGTCGACTGGGGCGGTGGCGACCCCCGCAACCCCGGCCAGCACGGCGGCAAGGACTTCGAGCCGCTCAAGGCGAACGGCGTGCCCGAGACGCCGGGGTATGGCCTGGATGCCGGCTCGATCCAGGGCACTCCCAGGATGCGGTACGCCCCCCTCATCTACAATCCCGACCTCTGTTCGGTCATCACCACCGACGGGGCTCTGTTCTCCGTCCGACATGGCGGCGGCGCGAAGGGCGGCGTTGCCGGCGCCGTGTTTGCGCACGTGGGCGAGAAGAACGTATGGTCGTCGAAGATCGACGAATGGCCCAACCAGGTGATCGCCGCCAACGGCCGGCTGTTCGTGAGCACCCGCGACGGCACCGTCTATGGCTATGCTCCCAAGGGGGCGAAGACGTACGGCGTGATCGACGAGCCCGTCAAGAAGGGGCCGTTCGTCAAGGGCCCCTCGCTCGCAAAGGCCGCGGAAGAGATCGTCAAGCGGTCCGGCGTTGTCGATGGCTATGCCCTCGTGCTCGATTGCACCACGGGCGAACTGGCCCGCGAGTTGGCCGCGCGGACCAAGCTCCACATCAGTGCCGTGTTCGACGACGAGGCTCAGGCCGTGGCCGCGCGCAAGGCCGTCAGCGACGCGAACCTGCACGTGTCTCGCATCATCGTGTGGACTCGGAAGCCGGGCGAACCGCTTCCGTTCCCGCCACGGTTCGCCGACCTCGTCACCTCGGAGGCGGCCGCCTACGGCAAGGCATTGCCCAAGACGCGCGACGGTTTGGATCGACTCCTCAAGCCCGTTCGCGGCAGGGCCGTGATTGGCGGCCAGCAGCAGGAGGCCGCTCTGAAGGACTGGATCAAGTGGACTCGGCAGGACGACTGGACAATCGCCGGCTCCGACGGCTCACGCTGGGCGCTCCGAACCGGCCCCCGGCTCGAGGGCGCCGGCGCCTGGAGCACCAATGCGGGCGACGCGGGCCACACGATGTGCAGCAATGACGAAGTCCTGAAGCCGCCGCTGGGCTGCGTGTGGATCGGACGGCCGTTCATAGCCAAGGGATGGCTCGGCAGCACCCCGGCCATCATGGCCGACGGCGTCTTCGTGCATCAGTTCCGGTCCGCCCACGACCCGCAGGGATACATCGAGGGCTACGATCAATACACGGGGCGGCGGCTCTGGCACAACAAGGGCGGCATCACGGATACCGTCGGGGCGAACGGCGCCGTCATTCTGCGGTACCAGAAGTTTCTCATTCAGTTGGATCCCTGGACGGGTCAGATCGCCAAGAAGATCACGCCGCTGTACCCGAACGGCGACTGGACCAAGATGGCCATGGACCGGAACGGCACGACGCTCTATTTGGCGTCGACCGGCGTGGCCGACGGAAGGCGGTGGTCGTGCGTCCTCGCCTACGACGTCCCATCGGGCAATGTGCTCTGGAAAGTGGGCGGGCCGGGGGCGGAGAGGCGGTGGGGCAACTGGAACTGCATCAGCGACGGCCGCATCTACGGAGTCGGCGGCAAACCGAATGCCGAGGAACTTGCGGAATGCAAGGCCGACATGCTCACGGCGCTGAAGAAGATGCCCGGCGCCGAGTACAGGGTGCTCGAGAAGAACATCGATACCAGCCACAGCTTCACGATGCTGACGGCCCACGACGCGAAGACCGGGAAGTTCCTGTACCGCAAACCTGTCGACACGACCAACGCCGGCGGCAATTGGACGCGGCACGTGACAAACTACACGGGCAGGAGGGACAGGGGGTACCATCCGCACATACGGCCGGCCGTTCTGGCCAACGGCGGGGTCGTTATCTTCTGCACGGAGGGCGCCGCCGACAAGTGCTGGCGCGTCTGGCCCGGAGGCGGCTACGCGGGACGGGCGCTCTCCGTCTATGACGGCGCGACCGGGAAGCTCCTGTGGTATCGGTATGGCAACTATCGCGCGCGGCCCGTCGTGACGAACGAGTTCATCTACGCCGAGCCGTGGGGATTCAATATCCGGACCGGCGAGCCCAGAAGCCGCATCCATCCGGTCTCGGGCAAGAAGGGCGCCAAGTTCGTCTACTACCGCTGGGACAAGCAGTGCGGCACGATCGCCGGATCGAAGTACTTCCTCTTCGGCCGGGCGAGCGGCGTCGCCTATCAGGACCTCTACAGCGACCAGGGGCTCTACACGATCTTCCACAGCCGCTCGAGCTGCTGGATCGACACGTCCAGCTCCGGCGGCACGATGATCAAGCCGCCGCACTCAATCAGTTGCCAGTGCGAGGTGTCGATGCCGTTCACGTTCGCCATGGGGACGGTCCCGACGCCCGTGGCCCTGTCGCAGTACTTCTGCCAGCCCGGGCCCGCTCTGCCCGTGAAGCATCTTCGCCTCGACTTCGGCTGCACGGGCGACCGTCGCGACAAGAAGGGCCGGCTCTGGGTGCTGCCGAGGGCGAAGTCGCCGATGGCATTGGATCTCCAGTACAACGTCGGCATTGAAGGCGGCGAGGCCGTTCGCCGAAGTGCGGTCTACACGCCGATCGAGAACACAGACGCCCCGTTCGTCTTCGCCACGTGTCTGGTCGGGATGGAGAGATGCACATTCCCGATCTCGGAGGACCCGAAGGGCGAGAAGTACAAGGTGCGGCTTGGGTTTTCGGCTCTTCCGGGCGACAAGAAGGCCGAGCGTGTGTTCGATGTCAAGCTCAACGGGAAGGTGGTCCTCAAGGACTTCGACATCATCAAGGAGACCGGCAAGGCCGACCGTGCCGTCTGGAAGGACGCGGACGTCACGCTCGGGCATGAATTGACGCTCGAACTGGAGGGGAAGCCCGGCTCGAAGCGCGCGCCGCTCATAAACGCGATACAGGTGCTTCGGCAGTAGCGCGGCCGTTACGGCGCTGGAACGCAACGACTTGCCCGCAATCGCGGGGACGGTACGTATCATACATCGAGTTCAGCAGGCAGTGAGCCCCCTGGGCATGATTGGGCGTGTCATCTTGGAGGAGAGCAGATGCAGCGTCTTCTGATCGTCGGGCTGCTGGCGGTTTGTGTGGCATCGTGTGCGGGCGTGACCGCGAATGAGAGTGTCGCCGCCGAGCGCGCGTTCGTGAACCTCGCGTCGAAGGCGACCATCACGGCCTCGTCGGAACACACGGAACAGAAGCTGTTCGCTCCGAACGTTGCCGACGGCCGGTTCGCGCACAAGGGCTGCCAGGGGTTCGAGTTCCATCCGCCCGACAAGCCCGCCAAGTCGTGGGCGGTCAATGGCAAAGAAGCCAAGGACAAGGCCACGCTGACGTTCGAGTGGACGACGCCCGTCACGGCCAGCCAGATCATCTACTACCCCCGGATGGCCTTTCAGGAGGCGGAATGCTGGAAGGACTACGAGGTCACCATCAACGGCGGAGCGGAGCCCGTCGCCAAAGGCTCGTTCCCGAAGGTCTACGCCGGGCACCGCATTCGGTTCCCCAAGGCCCGCGTGCGGAAGCTGACGATGAAGTTCCTCAACTCGCACGGCGGATGGAACCCGGGCGCGACCGAGATCTTCATCACGGATCGCGAGCTGCCCGACGAAGAGCTGGCAGCAATCGCCCCGCTGAGCCCGCCCCGCATCCAGCCGTGGGACGAATTGTCGAAGCAGAACGTCGTCTGGAAGTCGCCGAGCAAAGATGCGTCGGGCGCGATGCCCATCGGCAACGGCACCGTGCTCGCCAACGTCTGGGTCGAGCGGAACGGCGACCTGCTTCTCGGCATCGGCCGGCTTGATGCGAAGGGCGAGAAGGTGACGAAGCTCGGCCGGGTTCGCGTGAAGCTCGATCCCGCTCTGCCGACCAGGAAGACGTTTCGTCAGACGCTGATGTTCGGCAACGGTGGGGTCGACGTCACGGCGGGCAAGAAGGGCGAGTCCGTCACGTTCTCCGTGTGGGTCGACGCCAACCGCCCGGTGGTCAACGTACAGGTTCGGTCGAAGAAGGCGGTCAACATGACCGCCGCGCTTAAGCCGTCTGGCGATTCCGCTCTAACCACGAAGGACAACCGCGTTCTGTGTCGGCGTGGCAACGTGACGGCCGCGATGCTGGCCGACGGAACGGTATCCCCGGTCGATTACAGTAGTGCGCCTGTCCAGGCCACGCTCAAGTCGGAGAAGCCGGCCGCGGCGTTCGACCTTCAGGTTCACGTCGTCAAGGCGGAGGGGGAGGACTGGGCAGAACAGGCGAACAACGCCGTCAATGCTAACCGCAACGTGAAGATGGACCAGGCGATTCAGGCGCACCTGAAGGCGTGGGGCGAGTTTTGGAAGCACCGGAGCGTCTTCGTCGCGGGAAGTGACGACGCAAATACAATCACAAAGGCCCTGGTTCGCAAGCAGTGGCTCGGCGCGATCAGCGGCCGCGGCCCGTACCTGCTCAGAGCGAAGCCGACTGGCAAGCTGAAGGAGTACAAGGGGCCGTCCGGGGCCGCCTCCAATCCGGTGAGGGTGGCGTTGAGGAGGGCAAAGGTCGAGGCGGGGAAGACCATGCGTAGCTTCGTTCGCGGCGGCCGCTTCGAAGGGTCGTGGGGGCCGGATTTCGCGAACCTGCCCAAGAACGCGGCGGCCGACCCGCTGGCGGACGTTCTGAGGGACATGATCGTTCAGGCCCAGGGCGGCAAGATATACCTCTTCCCCGGTTGGCCCGAGGATGTCGACGTGTCGTTCCGCCTCGCGCTCTCCGGCAACCGGCGGATCGAGGCCGTGTACAAGGACGGCAAGTTCGACGAGATCGAAGTCTGGCCCAAGCGCCAGACGGGCAACGTCGTCGGCGTCGGCCCGTTCGCCAAGTCCGTCCGCCGCGCGCTGCCGGGCAGGTTCCGCATGCCGGCTCTCATCTCGTTCCTCGGCCCGGGCTGGGTGATGGGCAGGGTCGGGGCCGAGAGCATGGCCGTCACGATGAAGAAGGCCAACTTCAACGGCTATGAAGGAAGCATGGGCGATCTCGAGTGGGCCAAGAAGCACGGATTCTACCTGCTCTATCACGGCGTGAACGACTGGGTCGCCTACGAGCTGAAGGACGAGAAGCAGATCATCTCGTACTATCAGAGCGACCGGCGCAAGACGAACTGGTTCCCGATCTTCGGCAACATCCGCAGTCACTACGAGTCGATCGACCCCAACCACCCCAGCGAGTTTACGATGTACGTGCGCTACGGCGGGTTCGAGTACTTCGTCGACGCCGTCCGGCCGCGGCTGCTCGAATACTACGACTACCACTGGACCCGCGGCCACCATCTTCAGGCGGCGTACCTCGAATCCTTCCGGGCGAGATCCATCGAGGCCGGCGGCATCCCCATCTTCCGCTACTGCCACGTCCACGGCGACCCGCCGACCAAGATGCGGCAGACGGTCACGATGAGCCTGGCCTACGGCGTCAAGGGGTTCAAGTGGTGGGTCGGCTGGACGATGTTCAAGATCCACGAGACCAAGGAGAACGTGCCGCCGCTCCTGTCGCCCATCGGCACAGAGGTCGGAAACATCAACACGACGCTCAAGGCCTTCAGCCCGTACATCACGACCGCACAGTCGCTCGCCGTCTACAACACCAATCCGCTGCCCGGCGGCACGCGGCACGCGCCGAAGGACTATTGGGTGCAGCCGTCCGGCGACCACGTCGTGATGGGTGTGTTCCGGAACGACGACTATGACGACCACATCTACCTTGTCGTCGGCAACCGCGACATCGGCAGCGAACGCACGGCGACGCTGACGTTCCAGGAAAAGGCCGTCAGCGTCAGCAGGATCGACAAGAAGACACAGAAGTGGATCGCTCTGCCGGTCGAGGCGGCGGACAAGGGTGCGGCCGTCAAGGTCAAGCTCGAGCACGGCGGCTGCGAGCTCATCCGCGTCGTACGTGCGAAGAAAAAGAGCGAATAGAGGAGGCGCGAGCGATGTCGCGTACTGTGACGTACGGCGTGTGTCTTCTTGCGGTGGTGTTCTCATCGGTCGCAGCGGCCGAGGAGGCGGCCCCGGCCGAGCCAGCCAGGCCCGACAAGCTCGCGGCGACGGCCGACTGGCCCGGCGTTGTGTCCATCTTCCACGGACACAACTGGGGCAACGACGTGAAATTCGTGGACGCGCTCGCCAAGGCCGGCTTCAACGCGACAGGCGCAACGAAGCCGCAGATCAAGATGTGCCGCAAGGCGGGCCTCCGCGTCTTCCTGTTCGCGTGGCCGAACGAATCGATCAAGTGGGCGCCCGAGCTCAAGAACAACAAGACCATCTTGTCCTATTACATGTGCGACCGGCAGAAGCCAAAGAAGTTCCCGCAGCTCGGCGTATGGGAGAAACAGATGGCGGCCGGCGACCCCAATCACCCCGCGATCTACACCACGCGCGCCGTCTGGGGCGGCCTGCCCTATTTCATCCAGGTCGTGAAGCCCCGCGCTCTCGAATACTACCACTATCATTGGCACGGCGGCCGGCACGGCGAGCGGCACTTCCTTTACCTCCAACACTATCGCGACGAGGCGATCAAGGCCGGCGGGATACCCGTCATCCGGATCGTTCACGTCGACGCGAACCCGGCCAAGTTCCGGCAGACAACGTATATGAGCTTGGCCTACGGCGTGCGCGGGCTCCGGTGGTGGGGCGGCGGGGGGTTCTTCAACTTCGGGAAGAAAGACAGCGACGGCCGGCCGGCGCTCACCGACCCCGGCAAAGAGGTCGTCAGGATCAACGCCGCCGTCAAGGCCTACTCGCCCATCTTCAAGAAGGCCCGGTCCGTCGCGGTGTATCACACGAAGCCGCTGCCCGGCTGGACCGTCGAGGCGCCAAAGGGCTACTGGGCGCAGCCGTCGGGCGAACACATCGTCGTCGGCTTCTTCCAAGACAAGGAGAAGAACGATTTCCTGCTCGTGGCCAACCGTGATGCCGGCGCGAAGCGCACGGCGACGCTCACGCTCTCCGGGAAGATCGAATCCGTCAAGCGGATGGACAAGGAAACCGGCGAATGGGTCGACCTGAAGACGAAGACCGTCGATGACAGAACGCAAGTCGAATTGCAGCTTGAGCCAGGTGGGGGCGAACTGCTTGAGGTGAATCGCCCTGTCGAGACCGAAGCGGAGTGAGGATTGCTCACCGCGCCGGGCTTCACGTTGCAGAGGAGGACGTGATGGCGAAACCCGTCGTGCTGCGGACCGACGCCGAACTCAACATGGGCGGGTACGCGATGGATCGCTTCGAGGCGCTCGCGACGATCCTGACCGCCCCCGACGACGAGGAAGCGACCCTAGTCGACCTCGCGCCCCAGGCGGACATCATCTACCGGTGCTATGCGGCGCTGCCCGAGTCGGTCTTCGCCGCGGCGCCCCGACTGCGCGGCGTCGTCAAGTACGGCGTCGGCGTGGACGGGATCGACATTCCCGCCGCGACGACGCTCGGCGTGCCCGTGGTCAACTGCCCCGACTACGGGACCGACACCGTCGCCGACCAGGCCTTCTGCCTGCTGATCGCGCTCGCCCGCAAGCTGACCCTCATCGACCGCGGGATGCAGCGCGAGGGCTGGCTCTGGCCGGAGCCCAAGTACTGCGCCTTCGACCTCGGCGGCAAGGTACTCGGGCAGATCGGATTCGGCCGCATCGGCAAGGCGATGGCCCGCCGCGGCGGCGGGTTCGGCATGAAGCGCCTCATCTGCGATCCCTATGTGCCCCAGGACACGGAGGGCTGGGGCGACCTCGAGTTCACGACGCTCGACCGCGTCATCGAGGAGGCAGATTTCCTCTCGCTCCACTGCATCCTCACGCCCGAGACGCGCCACATCATCGGGAAGAAGGAGTTCGAGCGGATGAAGGGCTCGGCCTTCCTCATCGACGTCTCGCGCGGAGCCCTCGTCGACATCGACGCGCTCGTCGACGCGCTCCGGGCCGGGCAGATCGCGGGCGCCGGGTTCGACGTCTTCCCGCACGAGCCGCTGACGCTCGACGACCCGCTCCACGAGTTCGACAACGTGATCCTCACGCCGCACCTTGCGTTCTACACGTGGGAGGCGCATGAGCGGCTCGAGACCGAATGCCTCGACGATATCGAGATGCTGCTCCGCGGCGAACTGCCGAAGAACACGCTCAACCCCGACGTGCGGGAGGCGTGGGAGGCGAAACGGCGCTCCCTCGGAGTCGACTGACACGGCGGCCCGTATCATAAGGTTGCCTCATGGTCGCAAGAGTCATTGCAGCCCTGCTCCTGGTTTGCGCGTGCGGAGACGCCGTGTCGCGCGCGGCCGACTGGCCCGCGTTCCGGCACGACAACCGCCGGTCCGGCTCCACGTCCGAGAAGATCGACGCCGCGTCGCTCGGCCGCGCCTGGGTCCACCGGCCCGCGCATCCGCCGCAGCCCGCGTGGCCGGGGCCCGCGCGGTGGGACGCCTACGTCAAGCGGCCCGTCATCAGTTCGATGCGCGACTACGACGTCGCCCACCATCCCATCGTCGTCGGCGACGCCGTCTACTACGCCTCCTCGGCCGATGACGCCGTCCATTGCCTCGATGCGCGAACGGGAAGAGAGCGCTGGCGGTTCACGACCGGCGGCCCCGTTCGCATCCCGCCCACCTGGCACCACGGCAAGCTCTACCTCGGCTCCGACGACGGCGCCGCCTACTGCATCACCGCGGACAAGGGCATGCTCGTCTGGAGGTCCAGCCCGACGGCCGGGCGCCGCCTCGTCCTGAACGACGGCCGTCCCATCTCGCGCTGGCCGGTTCGGACCGGCGTGACGATCGACAACGGGATCGCCTACTTCGGCGCCTCGCTCCTGCCGTGGAAGGAGTCGTATCTGTGCGCCGTCGACGCGAAGACCGGACAGGCCGCCGGGGCCGATCCCCGCGTCTACGTCACGAAGCACGAGGGCCTCACGCTCGAAGGCCCGCTCGTCGTCAGCGGCGGCAAGATATTCGCGACGCAGGGCCGCACGGCCCCGTTCTTGTTCAATCAGGCCGACGGGCGCGCACTTGGCCAACTCCGCACGACGGGCGGGAGCTTCGCGCTCCTTACGGCCGACAACGTGTTCCTCGTCGGGCCGGGGCCGAAAGAGGGGTACTTCAGCCGCGTCGACGGCGCCTCCGGGAAGAGCGACGCGAAGTTCGTCGGCGGGCGCGTGATGGCGGCCGCGGGCGACACCTGCTACGTGCTCGAACCGACCGTGCTCGGAGCCATCCAGCCGAAGACCGTCAAGTGGCTGTGGCGCGTGCCGTGCGGTTTCGAACTGAGCGTCGTCCACGCCGGCGGCACGATCTTCGCCGGCGGGCGCGACCGCGTGCGCGCCGTCAACGCCGCCGATGGCAAGACGATCGCCGAGTACGAAGTGGACGGGGACGCGCACGGCCTCGCCGTTGCCCGTGGAGCGCTCTACGTCAGCACCGACGATGGTGCCATCCACTGCTTTCGGCCGAACGCCGGCAAGAAGGATACCTCACCCCGCCAGGGGGCCGTCCAGCCGAAGAAGAAGCCGGCCGCTCCGGTCCTGCCCGCGGTGCCGCCGGAGATCGTCATCGGGCCGTACTTGCAGTTCGTCGCGCCGGGCGAGGCCGTCGTGCGCTGGCGAACGGCGGCGCCCTCCCCCACGATACTCCGCTACGGCTGGCGAGGGCTGAAGCCGAGCTTCGAAGACAGGAAGCCCAAGACGGCGCACGAGGCCCGGCTCAAAGGGCTCAGGCGCAATCGCGTCTATTCCTACGTCATCACGACCGTCGTCGACGGCAAGGAGAAGCATTCGCCCGCCTTCGGGTGCGACACGCATTTCAACTATGCGCTCGGCCGCGTGCTGAATCGCCCCCACCCCTATCCGAAGACGGCCGGCGTCCCTCTTGCGGAGGCCGCCGCCAGAATTGTCAGGAAGTCGGCGGCCCGGCCGGGTGTGTGCGTCGTCCTCGGCGCCGGCGACGGGCGGCTTGCCTATGAGTTGGCCGCCGCGAGCCGCTTCCGCGTTGTCGTCCTCGAGACGGACGCGAAGCGGGTCCCCGACGTGCGTCGCCGGTTCCACGCCGCCGGGATCTACGGGGTCCGGGCGACCGTTCTGCAGGTCCCCTCTTATGACAAGCTGCCGCTGCCGTCAAGCTGCGCGAATCTGATTGTGTCCGATGAGGCGCTGACGACCGGCAAGCTGATCGGCAGCGCGGCGGACGTTCACCGCGTGCTGCGGCCGGGCGGCGTCGCGCTGATCGGCCAGCCGCCCGACGCCAGGAAGAGGCTGACCGCCGAGGCGCTCACGCAATGGCTCGACGCGGCCAAGCTGAAATACGAACTTCGCCGCGACGGGGGCCTGTGGGCGAAGATCGTCCGCGGGCCGCTCCCCGGCGCGGGCGAGTGGACGCACCAGTACGGCCGCGCCGACAACGCGGCCTACGGTGGCGAGATGCTCGGCGGAGCCACGAGTGCCGACGACTTCGAGGTCCAGTGGATCGGCCGGCCCGGCCCGCGGTACCAGTCGGACCGGCAGAACCGCAAGGCGGCTCCGCTCTCCGTCGGCGGGCGGCTCTTCCTCCAGGGCCTCGAACGCATCATCGCGCTCGACGCGCACAGCGGCATCATCCTGTGGGCGCTCGAGATTCCCGGGCTGAGGCGGTTCAACGTCCGCGCCGACAGCGCGAACTGGTGCGCCGACGCGAAGTACGTCTACGCCGCGATCCGCGACAAGTGCTGGCAGATCGACGCGGCGACGGGCAAGGTCGTGCGCTTCCACGACGCCGCGCCCGCGGGGAAGCGCAAGTGGAAATGGGACTGGGGCTACGTCGGCAATGAAGGCGGTCTGCTCTTCGGAAGCGCCGTCAAGCAGGGCGCCGCGTATCAGGAGTTCTGGGGCGGCCAATACTGGTACGACCAGGAGGCCGGCCCGCTCACGCACAAGGTGTGCAGCGACAACCTGTTCGCGATCGACAAGAAGACCGGCCGCACGCTCTGGACGTACGAGGGCGGCGTCATCATCAACACGTCGATCACGGCCGCCGCCGGCACCGCGTGGTTCGTCGAGAGCCGCCACCCCGCGGTCAGAGCGCTCGACACGCGCCGCATCGGCGCGAAGGAGCTGTGGCAGCAGCAGTTCCTCGTCGCGCTCGACTCTCGGACCGGGCGGAAGCGCTGGGAGCGGCCGATCGACACCGACGACGGGATCACGATGTTCAGCATGGCCCACGGCGGCGGGAAACCCGCCACACGACCGGCGGGCAAGCCCGCCACACGGCCGGCGGGCAAGCTCGTCATCGTGGCATCGGCGCCCGGCGGCGGCGGCCGGTTTCATGTCGCCGTGTTCGACGCGGCGAACGGCCGGCCGGCGTGGGAGTCGCGCGTGAAGTGGCTCGGCCGGAACAAGGGCGCCCACCTGTCACGGCCCGCCATCGTCGGCGACGTCGTCTACGTCTGGCCCACCGCGTTCGAGCTGGCGACCGGCCGGAAGCTGCATCAGAAGATGGTGCGCGGGACGTGCGGCACCTACGCCGCCGCGAGCGGCGCCATCATCTCGCGGATCGGGAACCTCGGCATCTGGTCGCCGAAGACGGGCAAGGTCACGAACTGGCGGCGGCTGCGGCCCGACTGCTGGCTGAGCACGATCCCCGCGAGCGGGATGATCCTATCCCCTGAAGGCGGCGGGGGTTGCAGTTGCGGTGGCTGGCTCGAGACGTCGATCGGATTCGCACCGGTTCGCGACCGCGTGGCCGAGCCGCCTCCCGCGAAGTGACCGACAGGAACGCAGAGCGATGCAACACGCCGCCGACCTGGCCATCCTTAACGCGAACGTCATCACTGTGGATGATGCGCCGCCGCGTGCCGAGGCCGTCGCGATCGCGGGCGAGAGCTTCGCCGCCGTCGGCTCTGCCCGTGACGTCGAGCCGTGGCTCGGCGCGGACACGGCCGTGATCGACGCGGCCGGGCGGACGCTCGTCCCGGGTTTCAACGACGCTCACGTCCACACGAAGCCGCTCCATCCCGAGTCGCCCGACAAGGTTCCCCTCGGCCCGACGGACGCCGTGACGGTCGACGATCTGATCGCCTCACTCCGGGCCAAGGCCGCCGCCACGCCGAAGGGCGAATGGGTCTGCGGCGGCGACTATCAGGACACGAAGCTCGGGCGGCACATCACGCGCCGGGACCTCGACAAGGCGTCCACGGAACATCCGATCCTCGTCAAGCACTCGAGCTTGCACATGTGGGTTGTCAACTCGCGCGCGCTTGAGACCGCGAACATCACGAAGGACACGCCGGACCCGCCCGGCGGCGGGTTCGGCCGCTCGGAGGGCGGCGAGCCGAACGGCCTCTGCTGCGAGCCACCGGCCCGGACCATCGTCACCGACGCCGGCCCGCCCTTCCCCGAACCGAGCCGCGACGAACAGCTCGCCTCGCTCCGCCGCTGCTTCGACCATTTCGCCAGCAAGGGAATCACGAGCATCGGTGACGCCGACGTCACACCCTCAAGCATCGAACTCTACCGGGACGCGGCCACAGGCGGCCTGCCGCTGCGCGTCAACCTGATGCTGCGCGACCGCTACCTCTCGGAGGCCCGCTCGCTCCGGATGCCGTGCGAACTCAGCGACGCGCGGCTGCGGCTCGCGACGGTCAAGGTTTTCCACGGCAACTCGCTTTCGGGCCAGACGTGCTGGCTCTACGAGCCCTACGAAATCCCGAAGGGCTACCGCGGCATCGCGCCCGCCCGCTCGCAGAAGGAACTGGACGAGCTGATCTTCGAGATTCACGACGCCGGGCTCCAAGCAGCCGTCCACGCGAACGGCGACCGCGAGATCGACATGGTGCTCGACGCGGTCGAGAGCGCTCTCGCACGGGCGCCGCGGCCCGACCACCGCCACCGCATCGAGCATTGCAGCGTCGTCAACCGGCGCATCCTCGAGCGCATCAGGAAGGCCGGCGTCGTCCTCGTGCTGCATTCGTACATCCACGAGCACGGCGACAAGATGGAAGCGTATGGCGAGGCGCGATGGAACATGATGCACCCAAACGCGTCGGCCCTCGCCCTCGGCATCCCGGTCGCCGGACACTCCGACTATCCCGCCTGCGCGGCCGACCCGATGCTCCGAATTCAGGATCTCGTGACGCGCAGGTCGGCCGAGGGCAAGGTCTACGGGCCGAAGCAGCGCATCAGCCCCGAGCAGGCGATCCGCGTTTTCACGCTCGGCGGGGCCCACGCCACGTTCGAGGAGCGCCTCAAGGGATCGATCACGCTCGGCAAGCTCGCCGACTGCGTGCTCCTTTCCGGCGACCCGACCCAAGTGCCACACGAGACCATCCGTGACATTTCGGTTGAAACGACGGTCGTGGGCGGTAAGATCGTGTATTCCCGGTCGGGCTAGAAACCGCGGCAAACAGGAGAGGCGATTTGATGCAGAAGGACGAGAACGCGCCGTCCGTCGACCGCTCGGAAGGCGATGTCAACGTGTCGCCGCTACGCGGGGCGTGGCAGGAAGAGAATCTCGACGACGCGACCCGCAAGCTGCTCGAAGAAGACGAGCGATATTTCCTGCGGCAGTCGCTCTCGACGCCGTGCCTGAACGCGCTCCGCGGCTGCGACGGCATCTACCTGGAGGACCTTCAGGGCCGCCGCTACATGGACTTTCACGGCAACAGCGTCCACCAGGTCGGGTTCGGCCATCCGGCCGTTATCGAGGCGATCAAGAAGCAGCTCGACGAACTGCCGTTCTGCACGCGGCGCTATACGAACCGCGTCGCGGTCGATCTCGCGAAGAAGTTGTCGGAGATCGCGCCCGGTGGTCTCAACAAGGTGCTGTTCGCTCCGGGCGGCACGAGCGCCATCGGCATCGCCCTGAAGCTCGCCCGCATCGCGACCGGCCGGCACAAGACGATCTCGATGTGGGATTCGTTCCACGGGGCGTCGCTCGACGCCATCTCCATCGGCGGCGAGCCCATCTTCCGGAGCGGCGTCGGTCCGCTGATGTCCGGGGCCGAGCACGTGCCGCCGAGCGTGCCCTATCGATGCATGTGGGGTGACGACTGCTCGACGTGCGGGCTCAAGTGCGCCAAGTACATCGAGTACGTGCTCGAGCACGAGGGCGACGTCGCGGCCGTCATCGCCGAGCCGATCCGAAGCACGCCCACCATCCCCGCGCCCGGATACTGGCAGGCCGTGCGTGAGGCATGCGACCGGCACGGCGCGCTCCTGATTTTCGACGAGATCTGCCAGGGCCTCGGCCGCACGGGCCGGATGTTCGCGTGCGAGCACTTCGTCGAGCCCGACATCCTCGCGATCGGCAAAGGGCTGGGCGGCGCCGTCTTTCCGCTTGCCGCCGTCATCACGCGCGAAGACCTCGACGTCGGGGCGAGCGTGGCGCTCGGGCACTACACGCACGAGAAGACCCCGGTCGGCTGCGCGGCCGCGCTCGCGACAATCGGCGTCATCGAAGAGGAGGAGCTGATCGAGAACGCGCGGGCGGTCGGCGAGCACGCGCTCGCGCGGATGCGCGAGATGATGGACCGCCATCGCATCATCGGCGACGTCCGCGGCATTGGCCTCATGCTCGGGGTCGAACTCGTTCGCGACCGCGCGACCAAGGAGCGCGCGACCGACGAGACCGAGCGCGTCATGTACGAGGCGCTCAACCGCGGGATGAGCTTCAAGCTGACGATGGGGAACATCCTGACGCTGACGCCGCCGCTTACGATCACGCGGGAGCAGATGGATCAGGCGCTCGACGTGCTCGACGAATGCATCGGGCTGGTCGGTGGGTAGCGGCGCCTTCGCCGAGCGCGGGCGGTTCGCGAACCGCCCCTACACACACCTCCGCCGCACCGAGTTCGCTTTGCTGGGACGGCGGGTTCAGTGGTGTCAAGAGATTCTTCGCGGAGCCTGTCCTGAGCGAAGCCGAAGGGCTCAGAATGACAGAGAGCGGCTATCCGTGCAGGTTGTCATCCTGAGCGTCAGGGAAGGATCTCGCTTTTCAAGAGAGCAACCCGGGCTCAGTTCTCCGCCTTCGCCTTGATGTCATACGCCATCAGGACGTCGCCGTGCCGGACGTAGAGCCGGCCGTTGCTGATGGACGGATGCGCCCAGTGCTTCCCGCGGCCCTTGGTGATCCGGAACCGGCTGACGACTCTTGGGGCCTTGGGCGACATCTCGACGAGGGCGAGGTTGCCGCGCTCGCCATAGCAGTAGAACAGCCCGTCGGCGTAGACGGCGCAGCCGTTCTTGACGATGGGCTGCCCCCACTTGACCGCGCCGGTCTTGAGTTCGACGCAGAACCACCTTCCGCTGCGGCTCTGGGCCGAGCCGTAGATGTGCCCGTCCAGAAGGATGACGCCGCCGTGGGTCGGGTCGGGCCGCTTCTCGGCCCACCGCTCGGTGAAGCTTCTGCCGTCGGCCGACAGCTCGAGCATCACGCCACCGAGGTTGTAGCCGCTGGTCAGGTAGAGGAGCCCGTCGTTGTAGGTGGGCGTGACGGGATGGTTGCCGTACTTGTTCCGGTAGGCCCGCTTCCAGAGCAGCCTGCCGGAGCCGGCCTCGACGCCGATGATGTGCGCCGACGTCATCGTGACGATCAGGCGCGTCCTGCCGCGTTCGATGAGGGCCGGCGAGCAGTAGGAGGACAGGCCCGGGAGGCCGGCGGTCGTCCAGACGGTCTCGCCCGTCTTCCGGCTCAGCGCGGCCAGCATCGCCTTGTTGCCGCCCGGCGTGCAGATGACGTTCTCGCCGTCGATGAGGACCGACTCGGCATTTCCCCACCGCTGGAGCCGCGCGCCGAACCGCTGCCGCAGGTCGACCTGCCAGAGGGCCTTGCCGTCAAGGTCGAAGCAGCTGATGCGTTCGTTCGAGCTGAGGACGTAGAGCCGGCCGTCGTGCACGGTCGGCGTCGTGCGGGCGCCGGGGAACCGCCGGTCCCACGGGCCGCCGTCGGGGCCGTAGGGTTTCCGCCAGAGCAGCTTGCCGTCGAGGTCGAACGCCGACACGGTGCCCTGCTTGTCCGACACGCCCGTGATGTAGATGCGTCCGCCAGTGATGACGGCTTGCGAGTAGCCGGCGCCGATGCCGCTCACCGACCAGACCTCCTTCGGCCCGCCGGCCGGCCATTTCTTGAGCAGACCGGTTTCGTCGCTCTTCGCGTCACGATTCTGCCCGTGCCATTGTGGCCAGTCCGAAGCGACGCTCGATCCGCACACAAGCAGGATCAGGCCGACCGCCAGCAAGCTCTTCCGCATGAGATGCATCGCACGTCCTCCGTTGCGTTGCCCCGTCGTTCGCAGTTGCCAGTCAGCACACCCCCCAGTATACTCGGAACCTGTCCGCAGGCAACAACTTGCCGCCGGGAGCAGGAGGAGCGCCGTGTCGCAGGAAGACGGCTGGGCGGCGATGAACCTGGAAATGCCGTCGCGCGTCCCGCACTTCGAGCCGAGCGCGGAATGGTATCATCTCGAACTCGTCAAGGCCGTCACCGGCATCGAGGTCAAAACCGACAGCCCGAGCGACGTGCGACACCGGGCCGCCCGCGAGTTCGTGAAGGCGTGGAACTACGACCTCATGTTCGCGTCGCTCATCCACGCCAACGTGCTCCGGAAGAAGATGACGCGGATGGGGCACGCGGAGTTCGCCGCCGACGGCGTCGACTTCGACGACAACATCTCCTGCCCGTTCACGACGCCCGAAGAGGCGCTCGCGTTCGACCCGTGGGAGACGTACGGCTCCATCGACCACGCCGACACCGTGCGGCAGTTCTCCGAGAACTACCACGATAGCTGCGAGTACGCCCCCGACGCCGTCAACACGACCGGCATCTACAGCACGCTGTTCTCGGGAATGATCTTCGTCTTCGGCTGGGACATGCTGCTCCTGATGGCCGGCCTGGACCCCGACGGATTCGGCGCGGTCTGCGACCGCTACGCCTCGTGGATGCAGCAGTACTACGACGCGATGGCCGAGTGCGACGCGCCCGTCCTCTACTGCCACGACGACATGGTCTGGACCGAGGGGGCGTTCATCCATCCCGACTGGTACCGCAAGTACATCTTCCCGAACATCAAGAAGATGTGGGCGTCGTGCGTCGAGGCCGGCAAGAAGGTCCTCTTTATCTGCGACGGCGACTATACGCAGTTCGCCGACGACATCGCCGCCTGCGGCAACGCTGGCTTCTGGTTCGAGGTCTTCACGGACCTGGAGACGATGGTCGAGAAGTTCGGCAAGACGCACGTCCTCATCGGCAACGGCGACTGCCGTCCGCTGACGTTCGGCACGAAGGCCGACGTACGCGCCGAGGTCGAACGCTGCATGGCGCTCGGCAAGAATTGTCCCGGCTACTTCATGTGCATGAGCGGCCACTTCGCGCCGAACATCCCACTCGAAAACGCGCTGTACTACTACGAGGTGTATGAGGAGTTGTGCCGCCGCTGACGCGCCCGCGTCAGTTCGGCTGCGTCTGGATCAGCTCGTAGGTCGTAGGGTGGTTGATGGCGTAGATCGCCGTCGTGAGCGCCCAGAACACGGCCGCGAACACCTCGCCGACGATGAGCCCGATGAAGAACGCCCCCGCCTTCCGATAGAGCCGCGAGCCGCCATACCGCAGCACGAGCACCTTGGCGAACCATCCCAGAAACACGCTGAACCAGATCAGGACGGAGTAGTAGGAGTTCGCCATGACCTGCCCGATCGGATGCAGCGGCCACCGTGGCGACAGGAGGCACGCGACATAGAGCACAAAGGCCGACACGGCGCCGAACGCGGTGTGCGCCCACTGGTTGTAGCTCTGCGTCTGCGCCCGCTTGTCTTGCAACTTGAGAACCTGCCCGTGCATGTTGGGCAGCATCCCCAGGCCCCAGTCGTTGAGCGGCGAGATGGAGCCGTTGATCGACGAGTCGTGATGGTAGTTCATCCAGATGTGCGTCCCGCCGCACACGATCAGGCCGACGATCAGCACGCCGACCAGGAGCACCCCGATCCCCCACTGCCGCTTCGGCGTGTTCTCGCGGTCCAGCCCGATCGCGTGAGCCGCCATCGCCGTCACGCTGACGCGGCTCCCGATCGGAAACACGATCGACACGAACCGGCCGAAATACAGCACCGGCAGCGCCACCCATTTCATCGGCACCATGTGGATGAAGGTAAGCCAGTAGTTGAAGTGCATCCGAACGAACGCCATCCCGGTCTCGGCGACGATCCGCGTCACCACGAGGCAGCAGGTGAACCCGAACGCGACGAAAAAGAGAGCCCACACGCATGGCACGTGCACGAAGAGCCATAGCCACAGGAACATCCCGGATGCGCCGACCAGGAGCATGAGGGCCGCGACGCGGTTCCGGACCTCTTCCTCCGTGCGAGCCAGGACGACGCAGCGGAACACGCGCGCCCAGTGCGCGCGCCCGAGCCACAGGATCACGATCGCCAGCGACCACATCGCCCCCATCCGGTGGTCGATCACGGCCGCGCCGTGGAACGGCGGATTGTATGCCGACGTGAGCGCGCTGTAGAACGCGTAGATGATTTCGAAGAACCAGATCGAGAAGCCGATGCGGCTCGGCATGAAGAACGCCATGCCGAGGAACACGAAATAGATGTTGCCCGACCAGATATACGAGGGGGTGTAGCGCAGCGCTCCCTCGGCGAAGAGCCGACGGTAGTCCCAATCGAGCGGAATGGCGGGCACCCGGCCGGGGAAGTACTTCTTCAGGCCGACGAGCCCGTAGAGAACGAACACGAGCGCCAGCCCGCACCAGAACGCCTTGCGGCGCAGGAGCGTCGGGAAGAAGTGCCCCTCCGGCGTCTCGATCAGCGCCTCCTGAAGCTCGAGCAGCGGAAACTGCAGGCGCTCGTTACGCCGCCACTGCGGCAGCACGATCAGCGCGATCCCGATCATCATCAGCCAGGCGCAAATCAGGAACGATCCCCACGACCACAGCGGCGCGAGCCACGCCTTCCACGGAACCGTCTCGCCCGGCGGCAGCTTCTTGACGAAATGCTCCGACACGGGCGCCCGGTCGCGGTACTTGAGCGGCGCCGGAAAGAGCGACTCCGGCGTCTGCATCTTCTCGTACGCCTCCGCCATCCGCTTGTTGTGCCGCACGGCGCGCGGCACGTTCGCGATCGAGTACGGCAGCGCCTTCAGCAGCCCCTGGCCCGGCAGGCAGCAGGCGACAAGCATGATGCCCATCGCGAGCGCCATCTGCCGCTTGGTCAGCGAGATCGACGGGACGAACTTTCGCAGGGCGGGGTTGATGAACAACACGAGCAGGAAGACGAGGAACAGGACGACGGGCGGGAGATACGTGTCGGTCAGCGAGCCACCGCCGATCAGTTCGGCGTTGAAGGGGGTCGCGATCCAGATGATGACCGCGCCGGCCAGGCCGATGAGGACGGCGACAATCGTACGGAGCCATCCGCCGCCCGGCTGCCCCGGGGGGTTCTCCTGCGCGGGTGAGCCGCCCAAGCTTGCCTCCGTTCGCGATGATGCCACTGTGGTTTGGGCGTTGACTTTCCGCCCAGGCCCGGTACATTCGCGTCCGGGGCCGCAGGCGGACGTTAGATAGTGCCGAATCGGCGCGGCCCATGCAAGCGATAAATGCAGTGCGGCGAGGCGGGAGGCACAGCGGCGACATGACGAAACGGACCCGATACAGGCGGCTGCGACGAGTCGCGCTTGTCGCGCTCATCTTCATCGGCGTGATCGTCGGGTGGTACGCCGTGAACCGCATCGTCAGCCCGCTCACGGCCGTCCGCGTACGGGAGTTGCCCCTCGCGGTCGAGCGCCCCGCTCGCCCGCCCGGCCGACTCCGCATCGGCTGCTACAACATTGCGCACGGCCGCGGGCTCGCACGAAGCAACTGGCGGATGGGCTCGACCGAGTCGGTCCTCGAGCGGCTGCGGCAGATCGCCGCTCTCCTCCGCGAGCACGACCTCGACATCGTCGTCCTGAACGAGGTCGACTTCGACTCGGCCTGGAGCGGGCACGAGAACCAGGCCGAGCACATCGCCCGCGCGGCCGGCTATCCGCACCGGGCCGAGCAGCGGAACATCGACGTCTCGTTCCCCTTCTTCAGTCTCCGGTTCGGCAACGCCGTTCTCAGCCGGCACCCGATTCGCGATGCGCGCCTCATCGACTACCCTAGCGTCAGCACGAAGGAGACGATCTTCGCGGGCCGGAAGAACGGGCTGCTGTGCACCATCCAACTGCCCGGCGACCGTCTCGTTCGCGTCCTGGCCGTCCATCTCGACCACCGCCCCGAGTGGGTCCGCGTGGGCTCGGCGAAGGTCATCGTGGACCTGCGGAAGGAGTCGGACGTGCCCCTCATCGCCGCCGGAGACTTCAACTCGACGCGCATCGGCTTCCCGCACGCGACGCTCGACCGCGACGGCCGGACGGCGATCTCGTGGCTGCTCCACACCGGCGCCTACCAGACGCTGCCGGCCGACGGCCCGAGGCCCGACGACCTCACGTTCCCGTCGGTCGCATCGCGGTCCGTTATCGACTGGATCCTCGTGCCGCCGGCTTGGACCATCCGTTCGAAGGCCGTCATCCCCGGCACCCTCTCGGACCACAAGCTCGTCGTGATGGAAGTCGAGCTGCCGGCAAACTGAATCGCTCGTTCACGCCTGGCTCCGGGGCGAGGCCTGCGGTAGAATATCAGTGGCGGAGAATGGATCCCATAGAGCGCGGTGAGAGACAACCCGTGAAGCGACGTCTACCGTGGCGGCGGATCATCGCGGCCGTTGTCGCGATCGGTCTGTTCTGGACGAGCTTCGAGTTCTACCGGACACATCGGACTCTTGACCGCGAACTGCGCTCCGCCCCGACCGCTGAACCCGTCTCAATGGAGGTCGACTTCTCGAAGCCGGGCGAATACGCCACCGAGTTTGTCCAGACATACGACAATGCCCACGGGCAAAGTTTCTACCTGGAGATGACACCTCGCAACACGGAGATTCATGGCACTGCAGAGCCGTCATCTGGGTCGCCGACCCAGTTCGAGAATCTGCGGGCCACACTGACTGTCACGGGCAGCGGGGGCCGCATGATCCTGAAGCGTCACATCGAGGGCGATCCCTCCTCGAGCACCATAGAGCATGTCCCCATTCTGCACCCGGAATACGGTGGGTGGACGCCCCCTCCAGAGGTCTTCCGCATTGCATACACGTGGCCGCCGCCGAAAGGGCGCTACACACTCCGCATCCATATTGAGCAGGGTGCGCCCGGCCTGAACAACATGCGGCAGCGTGTCTTCTCCACATACGAACTGTGCGGCCTCGAGAAGTTGCGGGCAACGGTCGCGCTGATCTTGTTGTACATCGCTCTGGCATTGGCTGTGGTGATTGCCGTGGTCATTGCAGTCCTGAGCATCCGAAGAGCACACCGGACGGAAGCCGACGGTGACTAAGGCAGGCACAAGGCCGAAAGAAACGAGGCGCGCGGCGGCCGTCGTGACAGTCGTCATCGTCGTGCTCGTGTCCGCGCTGCTGATCCTCGGGATGGCGGCAAGGGACCATGTGATGGTCTGCGTCGGCTCGGTGATGATGAAGATGCCGCGCGCGAACGAGTTCTACTGGATGCGGAAGGCGGTCGAAGCAGGCCCGGCCGGAACACGGTGGGTGCTCGACGGCTGCAAGCAGGGCTCCAGCGATGGCGACGTCGAGCAGATCAGCTCGTTCCTGCTCCTCTATGCCGACTACGATCTGCATCCGTATGTTCTGCCGCTCCTGTCGGACCCGGACCCGCAGGTGCGGGGGTACGCGGCCCTCGTCGCCGGGTACCTGGGCGATGACTGCTACATGCCGACCCTCGAGAAGTTGGCGAACGACGACACGCCGCTGCCCAAGGGGTGGTTCGACAGGACCGTGGCGGAGCGCGCCGCCCGCTCGCTGGGTTGGATCCGGAGCGGCCTGACCGGGAGCCCGCCGCGGAGAGGCAGCCTCGAACACTCCATGGACGAACTCACGAGCGAGCCGTTCCTTGACTAAGGGGCTCTGACAAAACAGTGGGGCGGACATTCTTGTCCGCCATCTGGCAAGCCCCGCCGGTAACGGCGGACGGAATGCCTGCCCCACTGGGGTTCTGTTGGAGCCCGTAACGCGCCCGCAGACCATCACGGCAGGAGCCGAACGTGATCAATATCTTCCAGATCGTCGTCACGCTGGCGCTGGTCGCGCCGCTCTTCCTGTTCGGCGAGTTGGCCCGCTGGCAGAAGATCGGCTACCTCCTCGGCGCGGCCCTCTGGATCGCTAACCTGTTCGTCGGCAGCTTCGCACTCGGCGCCGTCGGCCTCGTCATCCTGCTCGTCTCATGCGCCAAGCTCATCACCGACCACTTCCCGATCCGGCTGTAGGCCGTGCGCGCTCTCGCCCGCGCCCTACCTTGGGCCGCCCCTACTTTGAGGAACGGCTGTCTCAGCGGCGTTTACGCCGCTTCGCGAGGCCCTTCAGGGCCGAGTCCAGGCCCCCGCTTCAGCGGGGGTGACCTGGCGATAAACCCTCTATCTTGCCCCAGCCCGGTTCACCGGGCTTACCCAACCGGCTCAAGCCGCTGCCGTCGGATCGCCGAGAAGCCCCGTGAGTATGAGTTTAGCGTACGCGGAAAACGGGACAGGCAACGGAGTGCCAGTCCCTGTTTTCCGCTGCTCTTCGCGCCACGTGCGCCGAAAAACGGTGACTGCCACCTGCGGAGCGAAGCGGAGACGTGGCTGTCACCGCTTTTCGGCCGTGGCCAAACACATACCCCCGTGAACGGGGCTTCAGCCGCAAGGAAGGGCTCGCCCGCTTCACCCCGCCTGAAAGGCGGGGCCTGCACTCGGAGCTGAAGCTCCTCGCAAAGGCCCGTGAACGGGCCTGAACGGCGGCGCAAAGTGGGGCGGGTCAACACCCTACCCCCTTGCAACCCCCCGGCCGCCGCGTAGAATGGGCCTGTTCCGAAGCTCTCAGGAGGATTCAGGTGGCCAAGAAGATGCGAAGCGACCAGACGACCGAAGGGCTGGAGCGGATGCCGAACCGCGCGCTCCTCTACGCGACCGGCCTGACGCCCGGCCAGATGCGCAAGCCCTTCATCGGGGTCTGCTCGAGCTTCACCGACCTCGTGCCCGGCCATATCGGCATGCGGGCGCTCGAACGCAAGATCGAATGGGGCGTCTGCTCCGGCGGCGGCGTGCCCTTCCTGTTCTCCGTGCCCGGCATCTGCGACGGCATCGCCATGGGCCACTCGGGCATGCACTACTCGCTCCCGTCGCGCGAACTCATCGCCGACATGGTCGAGTCGATCTGCCAGGCGCACCAGCTCGACGGGCTCGTGCTCCTGACGAACTGCGATAAGATCACGCCCGGCATGCTGATGGCGGCGTGCCGGCTCGACGTCCCGGCCATCGTGGTGACCGCGGGCCCGATGCACTCGGGCTGCCACGCGGGCAAGCGGCGGTCGCTCGTGCGCGACACGTTCGAGGCCGTCGGCCTGTGCAAGGCGGGCAAGCTCGGCGAGGATGAGATCACGGCGCTCGAGATGGAGGTCTGCCCCGGCGAGGGCTCGTGCCAGGGAATGTACACCGCGAACACGATGGCGTGCCTGACGGAGGCGATGGGGATGAGCTTGCCGGGCACGGCGACGGCGCTCGCGGGCAGCTCGAAGAAGCAGCGTATTGCCGAAATGGCCGGCGAGCGGGTCGTCGAACTCGTCCGGCAGGGCGTCACGACGCGGCAGATTGTGACGCGCGAGTCGCTCGAAAACGCCATCCGCGTCGACATGGCCGTCCCCGGCTCGACGAACACAACGCTCCACGTGCCGGCGATCGCGCACGCGGCCGAGGTCGACGTGACGCTCGACGACTTCGACCGGCTGAGCCGCGAGACGCCGCAGCTCTGCCTGCTCCGGCCGGGCGGCGAGATGATGATGGAAGACCTCGACGCGGCCGGCGGCATCCCCGCCGTGCTCAAGAATCTCGCGCCGCTCCTCAACACCGGCTGCCTGAACGTCGGCGGGCAGACGGTCGCGGAGATCGCCGAGGCCATGCCGGCGGGCGACCCGGACGTCATCCGTCCGCTCGACAATCCGCTCAAGGCGGAAGGCGGAATCGCCGTCCTCAAGGGCTCGCTCGCGCCGACCGGGGCGGTCGTCAAGCAGGGCGCCGTCAGCCAGCAGATGATGCAGTTCACCGGCACGGCCCGCGTGTTCGAGTGTGAGGACGACGCGATGGCGTACCTGATGGCGGGCAAGGTCGAGCCGAAGGATGTGCTCATCATCCGGAACGAGGGCCCGAAGGGCGGGCCGGGGATGCGAGAGTCGCTCTCGCTGACCGCGGCCGTCGCGGGCTGCGGGCTGGGCGACAAGATCGCGATCGTGACCGACGGCCGGTTCTCCGGCGGCACGCGCAATTTGAGCATCGGCCACGTCTCGCCCGAGGCGGCCGAGGGCGGCCCCATCGCGCTCGTCGAGAACGGCGACTCGATCACGGTCGATCTACCGAGCCGGACGATCTCGCTCGACGTGCCGGACGACGAACTCGAAAAGCGGCGTGCGGCGTGGCAACCGCCGAAGCCGCGCATCACGAAGGGCTGGCTCGCGCGGTACGCGAAGCTCGTCACCTCCGCCTCGACCGGCGCCGTGCTCGAGGAGTAGGCCCGGGCGGACAGGAATGTCCGCCGGCGATACTGGCGACCCTGCTGGCCTCATTCTGGAGATGCGGGCTCCGGTCTGCTATCATAGACATCGACGACGAGCGATCGGGCGCCGAGGGGCATTCGTCGATCGAGTTTCGTCATTGATTCGTCATTGCTCATTCGACATTCGTCATTTGGCCGCTGCCCGGTAGTGTAATGGTAACACAACGGATTTTGGGTCCGTCTTTCGAGGTTCGAATCCTCGCCGGGCAACCACGATACGACTTGCCCGTGGCCGCGGAGCCGCGGCCACTCGGTCCCCTTCGGCCGCCCCGCGCCTTTCCGCAGCCGCAACCTTCCCCCGGCTGACGCGACCCCACTTTCCGGACCTCCTTGCCTGCCAAGACGTTGCGCCACC
>CAYLQD010000022.1:0-39625 GCA_964385685.1 uncultured Planctomycetota bacterium
CGGAGGTCGTTCATTTGCCCAACTTCGGGGTTGACTTCCTACCGCTTGTCTCTTGGGCAGGGGGTCCACCGTATGCGTGTCTTGAATGACACGGCGCCGCCGGTGATCGCGTGTCTGTTTCTTCTGGCTTCTCCAATATGTGGCTGTCGGACAGGCGACACTTCAGGCGGGGCGCCTCCGGCAGCGCTTCCGCCTGAGAAGCCGCAGCTTGTGCGACGGGTGGGGGCAGCGGAACTCATGGCGATCCGTTGGCTCAAGCAGGCGCAGGACCCGAATACCGGCGGCTGGAGTTCGGGGAGATGGGGCGGGGCGCCGGGGCTGGACCGCGGGGTGAGCGGCCTCGCGCTGTTGGCCTTTTTTGACTATGGATGTATCGACGCCAATCCGAAGGAGTTCGCGGAGACTGTGCGCAAAGCCATTGAGTTCCTCGTCTCGTGTCAGCGCGACGACGGCTCGTTCGGCGAGAACATGTACACGCAGGCCATCTGCACGATGGCCCTCTCGGAGGCGTCGCTGATGCTGCGAGACCGGGGCCTGCGCCGCGCGTGCCGAGCGGCCGCGCAGAAAGGCGTCGACCTTATAGTCCAGAGACAGCCCCCGCACGGCGTCTTCGAGAGCGACGTTGTCCTGACGGCATGGCAGAGCATGGCTCTAAGAAGCGCGCGAATCACCCGCCTCACAGTCCCGGAGCAGGCGCAGCGGAGAGTCGAGCGCTTCCTGGCTCTCTGCGTCGCCGAGGGGCCGGGCACGTCGAAACGGATCGACACCGAGGGCCGTCACCTGACCCAGCCGGAGCTGAGCGCGGCGGCGGCGGTATTGGCCGCGCGGAGACTCAGCGGTCGAGACCGACGATCGAAGGAGTGTATCGCCCAAGCCAAGTGGCTGGCGACGGGGGACAAGGACCTGGAGATCGCTCGTGCCGCAAGGGACCTCCACGCAGTCTTCTTCATGACTGGGGCAGCGTTCTTCATGGGCGGGGATCATTGGCGACGCTGGAACGCCGCTTTCAACCGGCCCCTTGGCCGGCGACAGGTCCGGGAAGGGCCAGACAGGGGCAGTTGGCCCGTGGCGGGCACCGCCTACGGGCACGTTGGTGGCCGCGTCTACACAACGGCCATCGCGTGCCTGACGTTCCCGCAGTTTCGATTCACGCCCTCGACCCCCTCTGGCTCTGATCCTTAGTCCCGCGTACGCAGGCCTGCTCGCCATAGCATCGACGGAACGGCTCAAGCCGTGCCGTACGCGATCCGCTCCGGCCGCGACGTGCAATTCGCCGAGGCCTCAATTCGGATTCTGAGCGTTCACGTGAACGCTCAGATTACCAGTTCCGAGAAGCCTCGTGAACGGGGCTGCACCCGTCAGCGGCGGCCGGAGCTGCTACCCTCGCTCAAAGCGGGGCCCGCCGCCGCTGAAGCTATGGCGGGCAAGCCTGGACTTGGCCCTAAAGGGCCTCGCGAAGCGGCGCGGACGCCGCTCAGACGGCAGTTCCTCAAAGTGGGGGCCGGGCAGTTGTTCGCGCGCTTGACATGCCCCAATGCGCGGCTAACATAGCCCCAACGTCAATCTACAAAGCCAATTCGAGAGAGCCACATGCTCGACGTGGATTTCATCAGGCAGGAGCCGGAGCTTGTCCGGCAGGCGGCCGCGAACAAGGGCGAGACGGCGGATGTCGGGGCCTTCCTCAAGCTCGACTCGCAGCGCCGCGAGTTGATGACCCAGGCGGAGACGCTGCGCAGCGAGCGCAACGCCAACTCGAAGAAGGTCGCCGAGCTGAAGAAGTCGGGCGGCGACGCCGACGAGTTCATCACGAAGACGCGCGAGATCTCCGATCGGATCAAGGGCATCGAGAAGGACTTGGCGGGCCTCGACGAGCGGTTCGACGCACAACTCCTCACGTTCCCGAATATCCCCGCGGCCGACGTGCAGCTCGGGCGGAACGAGGACGACAACGTCGAGGTCAGGCATTGGGGCGAGCGGGCGACGTTCGACTTCGAGCCGAAGCCGCACTGGGACCTCGTCAAGGAACTCGACATCATCGACTTCGAGCGGGCGACGAAGATCGCCGGCCCGTTCTTCTCGCTCTACAAGGGCGCGGGCGCCCGGCTCGAACGGGCGCTCATCAACTTCATGCTCGACCTCCACACGACCGAGCACGGGTACCGGGAGGTCTCGCCGCCGTTCGTCGCGACACGCGAGGCGACCACCGGCACCGGCCAGCTCCCGAAGCTCGAAGAGGACATGTACTGCTGCGAGGTCGACGATCTCTTCCTCATCCCGACCGCCGAGGTCCCGGTGACGAACATCCACCGCGAGGAGATGCTCGACGCCGCCGACCTCCCGCTCTGCTACACCGCCTACACCCCCTGCTTCCGCCGCGAGGCCGGGAGCTACGGCCGCGACACGCGCGGCCTCATGCGCCTCCACCAGTTCGACAAGGTCGAGCTGGTCAAGTTCGTCCGCCCGGAGACCTCATACGACCAGTTGGAGGCGCTGCTCGGGAACGCCGAGACCGCGCTCCAGCGGCTCGGACTCGAGTACCGCGTCATGCGGCTCTGCACGGGCGAGCTGAGCTTCGCCGCGGCCAAGTGCTACGACATCGAGGTCTGGGCGCCCGGCATCAAGCGTTGGCTCGAGGTCTCGTCGTGCAGCAACTACGAAGACTTTCAGGCGCGCCGCTCCGGCATCCGGTTCCGGGAGAAGGGCGGCAAGCCGCAGTTCGTCCACACGCTCAACGGCTCCGGGGTCGCGCTCGCGCGGACCGTCCTCGCCGTCATCGAGCAATACCAGACGGCCGACGGGCGCATCCGCGTGCCCGAACCCCTTGTCCCGTACATGGGGGGAATGGCCGTCATCGGGGGGTAGGTCCGAAGGCCAAGTCCTGATCGTACGCGTGACCTTAATCCTGGTCGAGTGGATATTCTCAGCACGGGGTAGCCGCCTGGTGTCTCCTCCGTTTCGTGGCACGGCCATCTTGGCCGTGCGTCACACGCCCATCTTGGGCGTGTACGCCCACGGGCAAGATGCCCGTGGAACGCACGGGCGGGACGCCCGTGCCACGAAGGGGTGTCCTCAGGTCGGCCTTCCGCGATTCGACCCATTTCGAGATTGCCCGTGTTCGGAGTATCCACTCGTCCTGATCCCGGCCATTGCTCTGCGTCGCGCTTGTGGTTAGGATTGACGATATGACTGCGACTTCCACAAAGGGGGATGCCGGAATGCGGCGGAACGTTATTGCCCGAGTCGTCGGCGTCATGTGCGTCCTCAGCATTGCCTGCGCCGCCGCGCAGGCGGCCGATTTCAAGGAAGCCACGCACGGGCCCGCGTCGCTCCGCATCGTCGAGGGCGTGCCCGTTCTGCACGTCTACGGCACGCCGGCCGAGATGGGGGAGCAGCAGGGCCGGCTGATCGGCGCCCAGGCGAAACGGGTTCACAGGCAATACTTCGGCCGCATCTTCCGCCCGGGCGGCAGAGACATCGGGCTCCGCGACGACGTGCTCAAGCTCTCGCGCAAGATGGAGGCCAGCATCCCCGCCGCCTACGTGACCGAGATGAAGGCGATGGCGAAGGCCGCGGGCATGGACTACGACGACATGCTCATCGCCAACACCGTGTTCGACATCAAGCGGTCGATCTTCTGCACGACGTTCGTCGCGACGGGCGACCGCTCGGCCGACGGGAAGCCCGTGTTCGGCCGCAACCTCGATTTCCCGACCCTCGGTGTCGCGCACAAGTTCAGCTGCGTGATCGTCTATCATCCGAAAGACGGGCACGCGGTCGCGTCGGTCACGTTCCCCGGTCTGGTCGGCGTGCTCTCGGGGATGAACGACGCCGGAGTCGCCGCGGCCGTGATGGAGGTCCACCTTCAGGGCGCGAAGGTCCAGGCCACGCCCTACGCGATGGTGTTTCGCTCGGCGCTGACCGGGGCCGCGACGACTGACGACGCGGTCGCGGCGGTTCGGGCGCGAGCGAGGACGGCGACCAATAACCTGATGGTCTGCGATGCGAACGGCGCCGCCGCATGCGTCGAGCTGGGCATGGACAAGACCGCCGTGCGGCGGCCCGAAGGCGGGCTCATCTACTCCACCAACCACTTCCTGTCCGAGGAACTGACCAAGCCGTGGGTCTGCTGGCGGATTCCGCGGCTCAAGAAGGCGACGGACGGCGGCAAGAAGCTCGACGAAGCGCTCGCGAAACGCATCCTGGCCGACGTGGCCTACAAGCAGCTCACGATGCAGAGCATGGTCTTCCGGCCGGCGTCGCGCGGGCTCCTCCTCGCGACCGGCGAGCCGCCCGCCACAAAGGGCGAGTACGTGCGCCTCACGGCCGACGTCCTTTTTCCCAAAAGCGATGAGACCGAGGGTCAGTAGTGCCAGACGTGGCGGCGAAGGTGCGCGGCGCAACGGGCCGCGAACCGTCTCGCTTCGTCGGGGGATCCCGCCGCGCCGGCCTGCCGGCAGAACCGCATCCGCGTCCGCAGGCCGACCGCCCCGGGCGAGATCGACCGCTTCACGAGCGCCCGGTTGAACCGGAACAGCATCTCGTCTCGCCGCGCCGCCGGGAGCGAATCGAACTGCTTCGCGCGGTCGAAGTCGATAATGCTGATGTGAACGTCCGCCCCGTCCTCCCGGACCAGCACGTTACCGGCGTGGAAGTCGGGATGATAGATGCCGGCGTCGACGAGATGCGCGAACGCGTCGGCGAGGGCGGCCGCGGCGGCCCGCACTGCCTCGTGGCTCGGGTTGCTGCGAAGGTACTCTTGGAGCGTGACGGCGCCCGTCACCTCGCGGACGATCAGGTCGGCCCGGTAGCAGAGGCCGCTACGGCGCAGGATGGCCGCGAGCGGCTCGGGCACGGGCACGCCCGCCGAGCGCGCCGCCTCGTATGCGGCCAGCTCGTGGAGCGGCCGCTCGCCGAGGAAATATCGGTCGCCGAGGAACCGGCCGAGGGGTCCCGCGCGCCGATAGTGTCGAATGATGACGCGGTCGTCATCGCCCGGGCCCAGGTGGGCCGAGACCGACCCGCCGCGCTCCGAGCGAATTGGCCGGCCGCCGGCGCGCAGGTCCGCGAGCCGCGCAGTGTCCAGCACGCCGACCTCGAGGAGCCGCTCCTTCGCGCTCGAGCGGACGGCGGCCGTCATCCCCGGCGCGCGCACAAGCTCGAACCCGTCTGACAGTGGGAATCCCGTGACGCTACTCCGCCGGGGGCAGGGTGTCGAGGAGCTTGCGGGCCACCGCGGCCGCAGGCGTGTCGGCGTACTTCCGGGTCACGTAGTCGAGCTTCGCCCGGGCGATGTTGAACTCCTTCGCGTCGATGTGGCGTTTCGCCGTGGCGACGAAACGGGCGGCCTCGTTCTCCCGCTGCCTCTTGACGGCCGCCTTCCGCTGGCGTTTCAGTTCAGCGAGCAGCTGGCCGAGCTTGCCCGCCTCGCTGTGCCCCTCGAGCTTCTCGATCAACGCCTCGCACGTCCGTTCCGCCGCGGCGAAATCGACCTCGGACTTCGAGGCCGTCGCGCGAGCGGCCAGGTCCCGCGCGCGCTTGGTCTGCGTCGCGATCTCTTCCTGAACCCCGCTCAGGCGCGCCGCGGCCCGGCCCAGCTCGGCCGTATAGAGCGAGTGCGTCCGGATGAACGCCTCGTAGAGCGCGACGGCCTTGCCGAACCGCTCCTCCTCCTCGGCCTTGATGGCCCGCTGGAGTTCGGCGGCGATGAGGGCCTCCGCCTGGCGGCTCGTCGGGCGCCAGGTCAGCGGGATCCGCACGCGCCCGTCCGGCGTCTTGGGCGAGAACTCGAGACGCCAGTCGATCGTGTCGTCCGGTGCCTTGGTCGCGCTCACGGTCGCGGGCGAGCCGCATTGCAGGAAGATCCGCTTGGGGCCGGAGAAGAACGTCATCGCCGTCACGCCGCCCCGGTGTTCGAACGGCGTCTTTTGCGTTATCTGCTCGCCGCGCTCCGTGCGAAGGAGGACCGAGCGGCTGAGCAGGTTCGCGGGCGACCGCCACTCGAGTGCGACGACGGGATCGCGCAGGGCCGCCATGGCGACGTCGTAGTGCAGCGTGGCCGTCGAGCCGTCGCTCGAGATGACCTGGGAGAAGGGCGCCTTGCCCTCGAGGCCGAGCGTGCCTACATACTTGACCATGTTGGATCGCACGTCGGGATAGCCGGCGCGAAGCTGGCCGAGCGATTGACTCGCCTCGCCGCCTCCGCTCAGCGCGACGATGCGCCCGCGCGACAGAATGACGAGGCCGTCGGCGAAGAGCGTGAACTCGCCGCGGCCGGCGCTCTCGAACCGGAGCCGCCCGGCTGCGACGCGCGGCGGGCCCGCGGGACGGTCGCCCGAGCGCAGGAGGAACGCGTCGAACTGCGCCTGGCCGGGGCCGACAACGGCGCAGCCGAACCGGGCGCGGGACGCCCACGACGGCGGCTCGAACACTTCGGACAGGCGCTGCCACGCGGTCGCGTCGGCCTGCCCGGCCCCGAGCTGGAGGGAGCGCAGCCACGGTGTCTTCCGGCTCCGCCAGGCGACGCACAGGGCCGCCGCCTCGTTGCCCGGCGTCCGCGTCAGGGCCGAGAGTCCATACACCTTCTTCGGATCGACATCGATCTCCGCCGACCAGCAGAAACCGGAGATGCCGTCGCCCGCGTCGGCGGCGCCCACGAGCCGGAGCGCCTGGGCGCCGTCGCGCACGTCGTCTGTGCTGAGCCCGATCGACCCCTTGCCCGGCTGCCACCCGGCGATCACGCCCTGGGGAGCCGGCGCCTCGAACGAGGGGTTCTCCGTCAGCAGGTTGTCGGGGTAGACCTTGTGGCTCGGGCCGGACGGCGCGAGCAGCTTGACGCCGCCCGCGATCAGCAGGATGAGGGCCGTGATGAGAGCGAGCACCTTCACGCGCGGCGTCAACACGGTGCTGGCGGCCGCGGGGCTCGGCTCGGCCTCCTCTTCCGGCAGCGCGAACGCGTTGACCGGGATGTCGTCGGCCTGCAACAGCAGGAAGGTCGTCGAGCCGATGCGGATCTCATCGCCGGGGTCGACCGCACGCTCGTCGACGTGGACCCCGTTGACGTGGACGCCGTTCCGGCTGTTCTTGTCGACGATTCGCGCTCTGCCGTCTTCGACGATGAACTCGGCGTGCCTGCCCGACACGGACTTCTCGTCGAGCATGATGTCGCACTTCGAGCTTCGCCCGATGCTGGTGACGGGCTTGCTGATCTTGAAGGTCTGGCCGTCGCACGGGCCGCCGTTCGCGCGGAGCGACAAGTCGCATTCGGCCGCCGGTTTCGGCTCCGGCTCCGGCGCCACAGCTGCGGCCCCCGCTTCGGCCTCGGGCTCCAATTCCGCCGGAGCAGGTTCCGATCGAGGCGCGGGCTCCGCTTCGGGCTCCAGCACCAGCTCCGCCGCCGGCTCCGGTTCCGACGTGAGCGCCGTCGCCCCCGGGTCGACGAACGTCAGACTCGTTTGGCCGATGAGGATCGCCGTCCCGTCGCTCAGTTCGTGCCGCGAGATGCGTTCGCCGGCGACGAGCGTCCCGTTGCTGCTGCCCAGGTCGACGACGAACCACTTGCCGCCCTCGCGCTCGAAGCGGCAGTGCTCGCGCGAGGCCTGGTCGTCACCGAGGGTGATGTCGGCCGCGTTGCTCCGGCCGCAGATCTGCGGCTCGTCGCCCAGTCTGTATTCCTTGTCGCCGCTCTTCTGACGAATCATCAGCTTCGGCATGCCCAACTCCCTGGCTGCGTGGACTGTTCCGCAGAACGATTATAGCCCGCGGGCCCGGCGCGGACAAGGTTCTGCGTGGGCGGAGTGGATACTCCCAACACGGGCAATCTCGAAGTGGGTCGGACCGCGGAAAGCCGGCCTGAGGACGCCCCTTCGTGGCACGGGCGTCCCGCCCGTGCGTTCCACGGGCATCTTGCCCGTGGGCGTACACGCCCAGGATGGGCGTGTGACGCACGGCCAAGATGGCCGTGCCACGGAACGAGGAGGCGCCAGTCGGCCACCCCGCGTTCAGGATATCCACTCCGCGGGCGGACAGGGTCATTCAATTCCTCGATTCCTTGCCGCGAAAGCGGGTACAGGCACGTCTCCGCTTCGCTCCGCTGGTGCCAGTCCCCGTTTTCGCGGCGGCCTGACCGGAAATCCGGGACTGCCACCCCATTTCGGCTCTGACGAAATGGGTGGCTGTACCATGATTTCCGAGAATTGAATGACCCTGGGGGGCGGAGTGATACTCCCAACTCGGGACTCTCCGTCACGTGCCGGACGGGGACATGTACCGGAAGCTCCTTCCGCCTCCGGCGGAAGGGGATCGGTACGTGTCCCCAGACCGGGCTAGCAGCGGCGGATGGTGCGATGCTCCTCGGCGTCGTCGAGGAAGGGGCGGATGGCGGCGATGAAGCGGCGGGAGTCGGTCGCGTATCCGGCCGTCGGCTCGAGCCCGTCCACGCGTCCGCGCCAGTAGGCATTGAACGAGAGCATGAACAGCTCGCGGATGTACTTGGCCGTCATCGACGCCAGGGCGACGGGCAGGTGGGCCGCGTCGGCGCGCTCGACGAAGTCGAAGCGAAGCGTGCGGTCGGCGAGGTCGACCTCGTAGGCCGATGCCTTCGGCGACTCGCCGAGAATCCGCAGCGGCCGGCCGAAGAAGTTGCCGGCGAGCAGGGGCGCGTAGTAGTGCCGCCCGCCGTGCTTGTCGATCACGAACCACAGGTCGCCCGCGTGCTGCTCGATCGCGCGCTCGGCCAGACGCATCGCCTGCTGGAACAGGACGACGGACTTGTTCCCGTGGCGGCCGACGAGTTCGTTGAATGCGCCGGCGGGGACGACCTGCGCGAGGAGGCTGAGGAACGCGACGCCGCCCGGCTTCGCTGAGAGCGCGGCGGCGTGGAAGCCCACGTCGTCGGGGAGCGCCGACGCGGGCAGGGGGCAGTCGCTCCACCATGGTTCGGAGCAGAGCGCGTCGGCGTCGTCGCACAGGTCGGCCAGCAGCGCGGCGCACGTCCGCGGGCCGCGGCCGGTCGCGGCGAGGAACGCGAGGACCGCCCGCCCCAGGTCGCCGATGCCCCGGCCGCGCGAGTACACGACCTTGCTGTCCGCGACGACCAGGCGGTCGGCGGCGCCGCGGCGCGCCCGAGCGACGACCGGTTCGAGAAGCTCCCACATCTGCTCCGGGCCCGCGGAATCCGGGACGTCGAACACGGCGGCGCCGAGCACCAACGGCCCGAGCACGGGCCCGTAACCGGCCTCGTCTATTCCGATGATGAGCGGCATAATGTCCTCAGAACAGTTCGCCCTGTGTCGCCCGCGGCACGGCCCGCGGCAGGGCCTCCGCGTCGAGGAGCGCCCGAAACGCGCCCAGGCTCTCGACCGGCAGACCTCCGGCCTCGATCGCGAGCGCGTTGCCGGCCGCGGTCGGCGGTGGGTCCCGGTACTTCACGACGTACGACGGCCGCCCGAGCCGGAGCGCGTGCTCGAATGTGATCATCGTGCCGCCGACGGGCCGCGCCTCGACCGCGAGGAGGCCCCGGCCGAGCGCCGCGATGATGCGATCGCGCATCACGGCGTTGCGGCTCGACCACTCGTCGTTCGGCTCGAACTCCGAGACCACGATCAGGTCGCCGCCGAGGCGCTCGCGGAACGGCTCGAACTCGGGCCGCAAGTCGAACGCGAGGATGCCCATCGGGGGCGCGACGACCGTCCGGCCGTTCTCCTCGAGGGCGCCGAGGTGGGCGGCGGTGTCGACGCCGAGCGCGTATCCGCTGACGGTCGTCCAGCCCGCGCGGGCCAATTCACGGCCGACGGCCCGGGCGATGTCGGCGCCCCTGGCTGACGGGGCGGCCGCGCCCGAGATCGAGAACGTGCGCTCACCCTCGTCCGGAAGTTGTCCGAGCGTGTAGAGCAGAGGCGGCGGGTCCGACAAGTCGAGAAGCGAGCGCGGATAGCGTTCGTCACGATAGGTCACGACGGCGACGCCGCGGTCCGCGAGGACCGCGGTCATGTGTTCGGCCGCGTGCACGAGCTGTTCGCTGTCGCGGAGCGCCGAGCGGGTCTCGTCGCGCAGGCCGGGCACGTCGTCCAGCGCGCTGTCGCCGGCGGCGAGGACCTCTTCGGGCCCGCCGAACCGGTCGCAGAGCGCGCGGTACATCACGGGGCCGACGCCGGGCACCCGGGCGAGCGCGATCCAGAACGGACGGGGGTCAATCACGGAATTCCTCGGCTGAGATCGAACACCCGGCATTGTATTGAGGGCGGACGCGGGCGCCAAGCAAAAAGGAGTCGCGGGGCGGTCAGTCGGTGTCCGACGGATCGAGCGGCGTGGCGAATTCAAACGACGCGTGCCGCGGCTCATCGGCTTGGAGGGCGTCGGCGTTCGCATGGCGCTGCTCGACGTGCGGCAGCGAGGGCGAGCGGGCCGCCCGCAGCCCGGTGGCCACGGCGATGAGGAGCAGGGCGCCTGAGACGACGGAGACCATGATGGCGGCCGCCCTCCGCATCCAGTGGCGGAACTCGACGCGCTCTGCTCGCGGTTCGCGGGCGCCTGGCCGGCCGGGTGCGCGGCCGTAGCGGTTTCGCGAGCTGTTGTAGTGGGCGCGCTTATACGAATCGCCGAGCACGGCGTACGCCTCGTAGACGGCCTGGACGGCGCGGCCGGAGGGATCGCCGCCCGCGTCGGGATGGTGCTCCTTGACGGCGCGGCGGTAGGCGCGGAGCAACTCGGGCTGACTCGCGTACGAGGCGACGCGCAGGACCTCGTAGTAGTCGCGACAGGGATCGTATCGAATCTGGTCCGTGTACATCAGATTCCGCGGCTGAGCGGAACTGCCCTCCCTGGCGGCGTCGTTCGGCCCCGCAGGCTACGTGCCAGCGGGGCGTCGCGCAAACATACCATCCCCCAAATATCTATCGACATCCCGCGGGCGCAACTTGAGGCGGTTCTTGCCCGGCGGGCCCGGCCGATCCCGGCGCGCTGCAGCGGGCCGACCCTCCGCCGCTGGGCCTTCCGGCCTTGCCGCGAGGACGCCGGCTGCCGATCCCCACCGCCCCGCAGGATCCGGCTTCCGCGGCGGGCTCGGCGGGGCCTCTGAGTGTTGGGCGCAGGGTGTTCGCCTGCACGTGCAGGCGAACACCCTGCGCATAGCAGATGCTATATTGTCAGCAGCGCTGGTCCGGTTGCCCGTGCAGGGTCCTGCGGCGTGGCGACTTGCGGCCAGCGGCTCCAGTCCGCCATGGCAATGCTCCCCGACACAGACCCTCCACTGGCCGAAGCATCGGCGTGGGATCGCTGGCTCAGCAGCCGGACCTCGTCTTGCCGGGCGCATTGCGGAGAACGCCACTTGTCCCTCTTGTCCCGCTCGGCCGGTACGAGCGACCTGTGCACCTCGCAACGGACAGGCCCGGCCCCGAATGGCTTGAACCGGCGGGCCGGGCGCGGTATCATGCCGGACGGAGGAACTGCCGAATGAGACCCCGTTGGCTAGCCATTTCAGGCCTCGCGGCCGCTGTTCTCGCCGCTGGAGTCGGCGCCTCGGCGGCCGACTGGAGTTCCTACAAGGTCCGCCGAACATTCGTCGCCGATCAGGGCGTCCGCAATCCATTCGGCAGGTCGGACGTGCTCGCGGTCGATTTCCTGACCGCCGGCCTTGGGAAGCCCGACGGTTCGGACATCGCGGTGTTCGCGGGCGACGGCCGCCGCGCGGCCGAGTTCAAGCTCATGATGCTCGGGCCGGGCGACCGCGCGCGGCTCGCGATCCGGATGCTCCGTGGCGTCGACACCTATCACGTCTGCTACGCGGGCCCGGCTCGGAAGCCGGTCAGGAAATGGGAGCCGCAGGTCGGTCTCGTACTCGAGACGCGGAAGCTCAACGGCGGCAACGTGCGCAAGCTGCACCAGATGATGAAGCTCGTCGGGGCCGCCGACCCGGTCTACGGGCGCTGGCTCGTGCCGAACATCTTCCACGGCTACAATCCGTTCGGCCCCTCCGACCGCTACGTCAGCATCTATCGCGGCTGGCTGCACGTCCCGAAAGACGGTGCGTACCGATTTGCGACCACCTCGGACGATGCGTCCTACTTCCTGCTCGACGGCAAGCTGATGTCGAGCAAGCCGCGATGGGGCAGGGGGCCTGCGAACGCGCGGTTTGCGGGCAAGCCCGTGGATCTGAAGGCGGGGGCCCATCGGCTCGAGTACTATCACGTCGAGGGGACGGGCACGCAGTTCTGTGTCGGCGCGTGGCAGCCGCCGGGCGGGCGGTTCGGCGTCATCCCGGCCGGCGCGTTCCCCGGCGTGTTCACGGCGAAGCAGACCGGGCTGCGGCTCGCGGGCGTGCCGGTCCCGATCGACCTGACCTACCGCGCGGGCGGCGGCGTGATCTACGAATCGCACCGGCTCTATAAAGTCGGCTTCTCCGACGCGACGCCGGGGGCCAAGTCGAAGGGCTGGACGCCGCGGTGGTCGTTCGGCGATGGCATCACGAGCGCGGAACGCAATCCCCAGCACGTCTACTTCCTGCCCGGCGAATACACCGTCACGTTCGAGCTGACGCGCGGCACCCGCTCGGTCTCGGTGAAGCAGAAGATCGTCGTCGCGGCCGAGTTGGAGCCGCTGCGGCAGTCCAACAACGACACGGCGACCCGCTACTTCAAGCTCGCCCGGGGCTATGACTTCAAGACGATGGAGTCGGCGCACCTCGTCCGCGCCATCGAGTTCTTCGCGACGATGGGCCAGGACGAGGAGATCATTCAATCGGCGGCGGCGCTCTTCCCGCGCGACGATCCGGCGGCGCAGAAGATGCTCTATCGCTGCGCCGTGCTTCTGGGCGAGCGGCTGCGCGATCTCAAGAAGAAGCCCGACGAGGCGCTTCGCGTCTTCGCGGCCGCGGAGCAGCGCGTCGCGGAGCCGGCTCAGAAAGCGCGCCTTATTCGGCGGGTCGGCGACACGTATCTCTACGCGCTCGGCAAGCCCGACGCAGCGATGGCCGAATACCGCAAGGTGCTCGAGCGACACGGCTCGCTCGAAGACAACGTCCCCCGGCTCGCGCAGATCCGAATCGGCGACGCGCACAAGGCACAAGCCGACCACGATCGGGCGGTCGCCGCGTACCGGAAGGCGGAGGGCATGCGGCGGTTCGACCGGTCGCACGCGGTGACGAGCGTGCGGCGCGGCGCGCTCGCGCAATCCATCGAAGACTACATGGCGCGCAAGCGGTACGACGAGGCGAAGACGCTGCTCGACGTCTGGGGGTGGGAGCATCCGACCGACCGGATCGCCGGGCAGTGGTCGTTCGTCGCGGCCCAGCTCGACCTGGCGCGAGGCGAGGCGGACGCGGCGCTGCGCGAGGCGCTCCAGTGCGCGAACGCGAACAAGACGGGCCGGCTGGCTGACCGGCTGCTTCTGACGGCGGGCCGGATCATGCTGTCCCGGCGCGAAGGCGCCGAGGCGGTGGCGCTTGCGCGGCGCATCCAGACGGAATACCCGGAGAGCGCGGAGCAGCAGGCCGCGGCGCTGCTCGAGTGCGAGGGGCTCCTCGCGGCGAAGCAGCACCACGAGGCGGCCAAGCGGGCCGCGGCGGCCTACGCGCAGGCCAACGCGCACCCCGGCGCGGAGGGCACGGAGCAGTTCCTGATGGTCGCGGCCGACGCGTCGCTCGCGGCCGACGACAAGGACAAGGCGGTCGAGTTGCTCCGGCTCATTGTCCGGGAGCACCCCCGGACGGACACCGCGGGCGCGGCGAAGACGAAGCTCAGAGCCCTCGGTATCCGATCGCCCTAACCTGACGGCCTGGAGGCGCGGAACATGGCTCGCGACTTCACGGACGAGCGCGAACGGATGGTGGCGACTCAGATCGAGCCGCGCGCCATCGGCGATCCGCGCGTGCTGGCCGCGATGCGCACCGTGCCGCGGCATCTCTTCTGCGTTCCCCGCGACCACCTCGAGGCGTACCGCGACCATCCGCTCCCCATCGGCGAAGGGCAGACCATCTCGCAGCCGTATATGGTCGCGCTGATGACGCGGGAACTGCACCTGACCGGGACGGAGCGCGTGCTCGAGATCGGCACCGGCTCGGGCTACCAGGCGGCGATCCTCGCGGAGCTGGCCGCGGAGGTCGTCTCGGTCGAGCGGATCCCGGCGCTCGCCGACCGCGCGCGGGAGACGCTCGCCGAACTCGGATACGGGAACGTGCGGATCGAGGTCGGCGACGGCACGCTCGGCTGGCCGGAGTCGGCGCCCTACGACCGGATCATTGTGACCGCGGGCTCGCCGGAGGTGCCGCCCTCGCTGAAGGGCCAACTCGCCGACGGCGGGACTCTCATCATCCCGGTCGGCCCGCGTTTTCTGCAATCGCTCACGTCGGTCGTACGTCGCGGCGACCGGTTCGAGGAGCAGGCCGGCTGCGCCTGCACGTTCGTCAAACTCGTCGGCAAGGAGGGCTGGGGCGCGGCAGACTGACCCGCTCGGCATTGACTGCGCGCGCCGCGCCTCTAGAATACCGGACGATGGCAGAGCATCTCGTCATAGCAATCGACGGCCCGGTCGGCTCGGGCAAGAGCACAGTCGCGAGGGCGCTCGCCTCGCGGCTCGGCTTCGGCACCCTCGAGACCGGTGCGATGTACCGCGCGGTGACGCTCAAGGCGCTCCGGGCGGGCGCCGACCTGGGCGACGCTGGCGCGCTGACGGAGGTCGCGCAGTCGTGCGACATCCGTGTCGAGGGCTCGGGCGACGGGCTGTGCGTCCTGCTCGACGGGGACGACGTCACGGAGGCGATCCGCTCGCGCGACGTGACTGGCAACGTGTTCGGGCCGTCGCAGACGCGCGGTGTTCGCGAGCGGCTGGTCGAGCTTCAACGCGCCGCGGCGGCCCGTGGGCCGCTCGTCGCCGAGGGGCGCGACATGGGAACCGTGGTGTTTCCCGACTCGCCCGCGAAGTTCTACCTCGATGCGTCGGTCGACGTTCGCGCGGAGCGCCGCCACCGCGAACTGGTCGAGAAGGGAGAAGCCATTCCGCTCGACGAGCTGAAGCGGCAGATCATCGAGCGTGACGCGCGCGACTCCACGCGCGAGGCGTCGCCGCTTCGGCGGGCGGACGACGCCACGCTCGTCGACACGACCGGCATGACGGTCGATGACGTCGTCGATCATATCCTGTCGGCTCTGACCGCGCGAGGGCTCGCGCGTGCTTAGTTGGTTTCAGCCCCTCTTCTATTGGGCCGTTCGACGCCTGTTGTGCATCGGGTGCTTTCTGCTGTTCCGGATTCGGCTCTTCGATCTGATGAACGTGCCCCGGAGCGGCGGCGCCCTGCTGCTCTCAAACCACCAGAGCTTCCTCGATCCCATTCTGGTCGGGGGGCCGCTCGCAAGAATGATGAGCTACATGGCCCGTGCGAGTCTGTTCCGCAATCCGCTCTTCGGGGCGTTCCTCCGCTTGGTGAACGTGTTTCCCGTGCGGCGCGGGCAGGCGGACCGCGAGGCCGTCCGGACGGCGACCGAGCGGCTGAAGCACGGCGAGCTGCTGCTCCTGTTCCCCGAGGGGACCCGCACCCCGGACGGCACGATCCAGCCGTTCAAGGGCGGGTTCCGCATGCTCGTGCGGCGGGCGCACGTGCCCGTCGTGCCGGTCGTCATCGAGGGCGCATACGACGTGTGGCCGCGGTCGCGGCTCGTGCCGCGGCTCGGCGTGATCCGCGTCGCCTACGGCCCGCCCATCCCGCCGGAGGCGTTCGAGGGGCTGTCCGACGAGGCGGCGGCAGGCCGTGTCGCCCGGGAGATGGCCCGGCTGCTTGCCGATTTGCACCGAAAACGGACTGCGGCTTGCGATGCGACACACTCGGGACTAGAATAGCGCCCGCGGATTCGGGGGGACAACGCGGCTTCGGACACAGGAGACACGATGGGCGAGACCAAGCAACGCGTCGACGAGTGTGTGGCCGCGGTCCGGCGGCACTGGGACAGGACGGCCAAGGTCGGCGTCATTCTCGGGACGGGGCTCGGGGCGCTGTCGGAACAGATCGAGGCCGAGGCCATTGTGCCGTACGCCGAGATCCCCGGCATGCCGGACACGACGCTCGAGACGCACGAGGGCCGGCTCGTGCTCGGCACGCTGGCCGGGCAGGCGGTCGCGGCGCTCGACGGCCGCTGCCACCTCTACGAGGGGTTCTCGCCGCTCGAGGTTACCCTGCCGACACGCCTTCTGCGCGGCCTCGGCGCCGAGGTGCTCGTCGTCTCGAATGTCGCCGGCGGCCTGAATCCGCTCTACAACATCGGCGACATCGTCCTCATCGAAGACCACATCAATCTGATGGGTGTGAACCCGCTCGTCGGGCCGAACGATGAGGCGCTCGGCCCGCGGTTCCCCGACATGATCGAGCCCTACGACCACGGGCTGATCGCGCTGGCCGAGCAGGCGGCACTCGACAACAACATCAAGGTATACCAGGGCGTGTACGCCGCCGTCGTCGGCCCCTGCCTCGAGACCCGCGCCGAGTACCGCTATCTTCAGATCATCGCGGCCGACCTTGTCGGCATGTCGACCGTGCCCGAGGTCATCGTCGCCGTGCACGCGGGAATGAAGACGCTCGGTATCTCGGTCGTGTCCGACCGCTGTCTGCCCGACGAACTGGAGCCGGTGAACATCGAGGCCATCATCCGCGCGGGACAAGAGGCGGAGCCGAAACTCAAGGCCATCGTGATCGACGTCGTGAGGCAACTCTAGCCGCGGTTCGTGGAGTCGGACGAGCTATGCCGCACCGATTGAGAATCCGCCCGCTCCTGCTGCTCGGACCCGTGTCGCTGGCCGTCATCCTCGCGGCCGCGGGCGCCCAGGCGGCCGAGCCGCCGAAGCCGCCGCCCGTGCCCGCCAATCTCTTCGCCAACTCCGACTTCGAGACAGACGCCGACCGCGACGGACTTCCCGACGGGTGGTATCGGTCCGACCCACAGTATTGGTGCGGGCCGCGCGAGGAGAGCGACCGTTGGAAGGAGCTTCGTGAGCTTTGGGTCAAGAAGGGGGCCGTGCCCGACCGCATACCGTTTCGCCATCCCGACACGCTCGAAGGCGGCACGTACCGGTGGGAGGCGCCCGGATCCCGGAGCGGACACGCGATCTCCATCGACGAAACCACCGACCTCAAGTGGGGCGAGTGGGACACCGTCGTCAAGGGCATCAAGCCGAACACGAGCTACGTCATCATGGGCCGGCGCCGGCAAAGCGTGCCGGCGCGGCGCCGGCCCGGCCCGCCCGGCTGGCTTAAGATCGCCGCGTTCGGCCGCATGATTCCCGTTCGCGGCACCGTCCACCGCGATGCCTGGGTGCCGTTCGCGGTCGCGGTCAACTCCGGTGCGTTCAAGGGCGAGTGCCGCGTGGGATTCATCGTCGCGGCCGCGCCGACCAAGGTGTGGATCGACCGGGTCGCGATGTTCGAGGGCACGCCCGCCGACATCCCGCGATTCCGCCTCGGCCCGAAGGGCGCCGCGCTCGATTACTCGTTCCACCCCGCGGCCTATGGCTCGCCCGACGTTCAGTGCCCGTTCTTCTTCGACATCGCGTGGTCGTTCCGGGGCGGCAACGGCGGCCCCGGGCTCGAGGTGGTCGTCGATCTGCCCGACGGCCTGGACCTCACGTGGAGCGAGCGCGGCATGGCCATCACGCTCGAGGCGCGCGATCCCGAGCGCATCACGATCGAAGGACGCCCCTATGTCCGGCGCGCGTTCGCGATCTCCTCGGCGAAAGAGGTCGGCGATTTCGACTCGGCCGGGAAGCGCGCGATTCGGCTCTGGCTCAAGGCCGACGCGGCGCTGGCCGGCCGGACGTTCGAGGCCTATTACCACGCGCGGTGGCGGGGCGGCCGGCAGCCCGATCAGCCGCTGCGGGTGCAGGTGGTCCGAATCGGCGAGGTCCCGCGCGCGAAGGCGCTCTTCGTCGCGGTCGCCGGGCCCCCGGCCAAGCTCGTCAACGCTCGTGCCAGCATCCTGGTCAAGGATCTCGCGCGGCTCGGCGTGGACTGCCTCCTCTTGGACGCCTCGCTCGACCCGGAGGTCACGAAGGCGTTCGAGGAGGCCGGGATTGCGCCGGCCGTGTCGTTCGACCTCGGCCGGACGGTGCCGGAGGAGGGCGCGGCGAGGGACCGGGCGGGCAAAGTGCTGGCGGGCCACGTCTGTCCGACGTACCGGCCGGAAGACGCCCTGAAGACGCTGTTCGCCGAGCCGGCCAGGCTCGTCGAGGGCGGCACGACGACCCTCGTGATCGATCTGAGGAATGGCGGCGCCACCGCATGCTTCTGCCCGCGATGCGTCGCGGCCTTCAAGGCGTTCGTCAGCGAGGAGAAGCCGACGGTCGAGTACGTTGCGCCGGCGACGTTCGAGGCGGACCGGAAGAGGCACAAGGAGTTGCACGCGCTCTGGCGCGAGTTCCACGCCGTGAAGCTGGCGGACCTCTACTGGACGCTCCGCAAACAGCTCGACGGGCTGCGGAGGAAGGACGGCCAGCCGCTCGCGAACACGTCGCCGCCGCTCCGGCTGCTCGCCTGGATGCGCCCGCCGCCCGCGGCAGACGAGCCGGAGGCGGGCGTCGTCTACACGCGGCTCGCCGGTGCGTTCGACATCGAGATCATCGAGCCGCACGTGCTGCTGGCCGAACCGGGCGGGACGTCGGCGCGCGTTGGCGCGGAGACGGGCCGTCTGGCCCGGCTGCTTCCGCCCGGCGGCAGGGCTGGCGTGGCGATTGACGCCGGTTCGTCCCACGATCGGAACCGCGTCACGCCCGTGATCCGCCACGCGGACGTGCGCGACCAGGTGCTCGAAGCGGTCGCCGCCGGCGCCAAGGCCGTCGTCCTGCGGCCGTTCTACGCGATCGACGGCATGGATCTCAAGCAGTTCGCCGGGGCGGTCGCGCTGCTGCGGCCGTTTGAAGACCTCATCGCCGAGGGGGAGGCGCTCGACGTCGTGAAGCCGGTCGGAGAGGCGGCGCGGGTGCGATGCCTCGGCAAGAAGGGGCGGATGCTCGTGCTCGTCGCCAACGGCACGGCGCCCGCCGCAGTCGTCAAGCTGACGCTCGATCTGCCGAAGGAATCGATAGCCAAAGACTTGGTTCTGGTTGACGTCGAAGCGGGGAGTGTCGTCTCGAAGATCGACCCCGACACGAAGGAGGTCACCGTGCCGGTCGGGGCAGGGCCGCGCCTCTTCTATCTCGGGCCGCAGCGCGACATGCCGAAGGACGCCGGCGAGACGGACTAAGCGGCCGCCGCTCCCTCCTCACACAAGCTGCCGGCGTTTCCGAAGAATCCACTCGGTGGCGACGAGCACCGAAAAGGCCAGGAACGCGAGCACCAGATACAGCGAGATGGTCTGGCCGAAGATGCTGAACGACTCCGCCCCCCACACGTCGATGGTCGTGATCGTCTGCTCCTTCTGCTGCTCGCTCTTGAGCCGGCGGACGAAGTTGCGCAGGCCGACGAGCGTCACGTACTCGCCCTCGGTCTTGAGCGCGAGGCGCTTGAGCATCTGGTCGTCGAGGTCGAGCTTATCGAACTCGAGGTTCGGCCGGCCGACGCAGAACTCCAGCTCGGCGGCGCCGAGCGGCCCCTGAAGCGTCTCGGCCTTCACGACCATCTTGTAGTCGCCGGGGGAGGGCGGGCTGAAATCGACCTCGTACTTGCCCGTGGAGCCGGGGATGTAGGGGATCTGGCGCGACGAGGGCGAGCCGGCCGGCCCGCTGATGAGGGCCGTGACGTCCGCCTGATTCGTCGCCTGCCCCTGCTGGTCGCGGACGCGCGCGTAGATGCGGACCGTCGAGCCGGGCTCGTAGTGGCGGCGGTCGGTGTAGGCCGTCACGCCGGGCTTCTCCTCGAACTCCTTGACCTCCTGGCTGGCGAGCCAGCGGAGCGACTGGCCCCAGAATCGCACGTAGGGCGTGTCGCGGCCCCGGCCCCGCAGGCCGAGATACCACCGCCACGTCGTGTCGGCCGCGAAGACCATCGTCCGCCCGCGCCCGTATCGCTGGACGGCCGCGACGACGAGCGGCTTGCCGTCGGCGCCCGCGCGGCTCGGATGCACGACGAGCGCCGTGGCGCCCGTCTTGAGCGATCCGACCCGCGTGCAGCCGAGCAGGGGAGGCAGTTGGCGCTGCGCCCCGGCCTCCGAGGTCGCAAAGAATCGTGTCACGCCCGAGAAGATCGGATGGCTCTCGCCGTCGGCGGTGAGCCGGGGCCCGAACGGGTCCTTCTCCTGCCCGATGTTCTTGTCGCCGAGGCGGACGGGGAGGATCTCCTCGGCGGGCGTGCCGGCGTAGCCGCCGGGCCCGAGCGTCGAGTAGCCGCCGACCATCAGGAAACCGCCGCCCGCCTCGACCAGCTTCTGAATGTTCCGAAGCTGTTCCGTCGTGAAGAAGCTGCGGTCGATGTCGCCGAGCACGATGACGTTGAACCGCTTCAGCGTCTCGTACCGCGTCGGGAATCCGCTGAGCTTGATGTCCTTCACGTTGCCCTGCTGGTTGAACACGCCGCGGCGGACCTGCACGAGCGCGACGAGCGAGACGTTCGGGTCCATCTGCAGCGCCCGGACGAGCCACTTGTATTCCGCGCGCGGCACGCCCTCGACGAGCAGCACCTTGATGTCCGGCTCCGTGACCTGAACGTCGAACTCCTTCTTGTTGTTGTCGGTGATTCGCTCGCCCGGATCCTCGGTCACCTCGACCGAGCATTCGAAGCTGCCCTTCTTCGGCGGCGTGTACGAGAGCGTGACGGATTGCGTCCCGGGGAAGTCGTCGAGGGTCAGCGACCGGCGATCCTGCTCCTTGCCGTCGAATCGGAAGAGGACGGAGACGCGCCGGCCCTTGAGCCCGACGGCGTCGACGTGGGCGATGATCTCGGTCTGGTTATTGGCCGCCACGTAGCGTTCGTAGTCGACGCGCGTGAGGGCGATGTCCTTGAAGTCGCCCTTCTCGCGCAGCTTGCTGCCGACCGCGACGGGGAAGATGGGGAGCCCCGGCTTGGCGAGCTGGTCGACGGGGTCGTGGCCCGAGTTGTCGACTCCGTCGGTGAAGACGAGTGCCCCGACGGTGCGGCTCTTGTCGGCCTTGGTCGCCGCGTCGCCGACGGTGGGAGCGAACGTCGTGGCCGGACCCTCGGGCCTCAGGTCCGCGAGCGTGTCGGCGTCGACGGTCTGCAGCGTGTCGGCGAAGGCGTGGAGTTCCACCTCGAAGCTGTCTTCGAGTTCTGCCAGCGCGCCGCGGCGGCCGAGCAGCTCCGAGCGGACCCAGTCGAGGCGGGTCAGCCCGCCCGGGCCGTCGTTGGTCTTCATGCTGCCCGACGTGTCGACGAGGACGAGGAGCTTCGAGCGCTCGACCGTCTGTCGGATGAACCTGAGCGTCGGCTCGAAATAGAGGAGGGCGAGGGCGCCGATCGCAAGGAGGCGGAGGGCGAGCAGGAGGATGGCGGCTCGGCCCGCGGCGCGCCGCGCGCCCCACAGGTACGCCATCGCGACCACGCCGACGAGCGCGAGGGCGGCGAACGCCCAGCCGAGCAGGGGGCTCAGGGCGGCGGCCCCAAGGATGAGCCCGCCGACGACGGCCGCTCCGGCGACGAGGCACGCCACGCAGAGGCCGCCCGCGCCGAGCCACGACCGCACGCCGTATCGGTTCTTCAGCCAGAAGAACAGGTTGAGTCCGGCGGCGAGGCCGAGCACGACGGCGGGCGCGCCGAGCGCGCGCTCGGCGATCAGCAGGTCGGTATTCGGCGCGATGCTCAGTCTGGTCACGGGAACGATTATAGGCGCCGGCCGGCGGTCGGCACAAGGGAACTGCGGAGGAGCGCCTACTCCTCCTCGTGCTCGTCTTCGAGCCGCTTCAACTGCGCGTTGACGGTCATCCGGGCGGCCTCGTTGAGGCGGTGGAAGAAGAGGCGGCCGTTGAGGTGGTCGAGCTCGTGCTGGATGCAGCGCGCGTGGAGCCCGTCGGCCTCAAGCTCGATCTCCTCCCCCTTCCGGTTGAAGGCCTTGACCGTGATGCGTTCGGCGCGGGCGACCTTGGCTCGGGCGCCCGGAACGCTCAGGCATCCCTCCTCGTCGACGTGCTCGCCGCTGCTGGACACGATGACGGGATTGATGAGAACGATCTCGTCCTCCTTCTTCCCGGTGCAATTGAGCACGCAGATGCGGACGCCCTCGCCGATCTGCGGCGCGGCGAGGCCGACGCCCCGCTCCTCATACATCGTCTCGAACATCTTGTCGATGAGGGCGAGCGTGCTCTTGTCGATCCGGCGGACAGGCTTGGCTTTTGTGCTCAGGACATCGTCGGGGTAGGTGCGGATCGTCAGCATGAGCGGTCTCGGTCGCGCTGGCCAAGCGGGATTATAGGCGCCCGGCGGAGTGAGTCAAGCCACGCCGTCCGGGGGGGCACCTACTTCGCGGGGCAGATCGTCTTGACCTTCGGGCAGTAGGTCGAGCGACCTGGACACTTGGTCTTCTTCATCGGACACGCCGTGGCCGACTCGGGGCAGATGGTCGCCTCCTCCGGGCAGGCGGTCTTCCGCTTCGGACAAACCGTCGCCTCGATGGGGCACTTGGTCCGCTTGGGCGGGCAGGTCGTCTTGACCGCCGGGCACCAGGTCCGGCCGCTGGGGCACTTCGTCTTCTTCATAGGACACGCCGTGCCCGACTGCGGACAACGGGTGGTCACCGGCGGGCACGTCGTCTTCAGTTTGGGGCACAGGGTCGGCCCGCCGGGGCACTTGGTCTGCCTGGGCGGGCAGGTCGTCCTCCTCAGCGGGCAGAGCGTGCCCTCTGGGGGACACTTGGTCAGCTTGGTCGGGCAACTCGTGTTGCTGGCGGGGCAGGCGGTGGTCTCGCCGGGGCACGAAGTCTTTTTCTTGGGACAGGATGTGGCCGACGGGGGGCACTTCGTGGCCCTGGGCGGGCAGGCGGTCTTGGTCACGGGGCAGTAGGTCTCGCCGCCGGGGCACCGCGTCTTCTTCCTGGGGCACACCGTGACCGACTTGGGACACTTCGTGTCCCTGACCGGGCATTCCGTCTTCTCCTCGGGGCACTGGGTCGGGGGGTCGGGGCACACGGTGGCGGCCTCCGGGCATACGGTGAGTACCGGCGGGCAGAACGTCGGGTTCTCCGGGAGAACGGTCGGCACGTCCTCGCCGTGCGCCGCAGCCGCCCCGAGAACAAGCAGCACCAACAGACACCACACGGTTGTTCGCTTCTTCATAGCCACATCTCCGATGGAGAGATTCTTCTATCGGCGTCGGACGCGCGGGCCGGGCGGCCGTTTCCCGAGGATGTCGCTCAGGATGATGGCTCGCTGCATCGGCGACAGCCCGGGGAACGCGAAGAGGTCGGTCTCAGCCGCCGCGGGCTCCTGGCCGGGTTCCTCCTCCGCGGTCTTGGTCACCCGCTGGCGGGCCTTCGGGGCCGGTTGCGGCTCCATCGGCAGCTCCGGGAGCGCCGGCTCGGCTCGGCGCACGCGCTGGGGCTTCGGCGCGGGCGCGGGCCGCGGCGGCTCGGGCGGCGCCGGGGCCGCCTTCATCACGGGTTCCGGTCGACGCTCCGGCTCGGGCTCGAGCGGCGTCAGCGTCACGCGCTCCCGCTGGCGGGCGGGAGGGCGCGGGGGAGCGGGCGCCGCCGGTTGCGGTGGGCGGGACGGTTGGGGCCGCGGCGCCGCCGCGGGGCCCGGCGCCGGCGGGCGCGTGGGCCTGGCCGGCGGCTGCGCGCCGAGCGACTCGAGGAACTGGCGGACCTCGTCCTGGTCCGCCACATAGCCCTCGGGCTGCTCCTGGCTTTCCTGTTCCTTGGCGCGCCGGCGTTCGGCGAGCCGCTGCTGCTCCGAGCGGCCCTCGGCCAGGCGCCGGATGAACCAGACGAGGCCGTACAGGAGAGCGACGACAAGGCCCACGATCCAGCCACCGTCGCTCTCAGCGATGAAGGGGACGAATGGGACTGCCATTATGTTCTCCGGCCGTCGGCGGGCGCCGCGCCCGGCACATCACCGGACGCGGCACCGCGGCGGCGGGTTACTTCTTCTGCTCCGGGCCGCTGTCGGCGATGTTGTCGCGCATCTTCGTGTCGGCCTGGATGTTCCTCAGGTTGTAGTAGTCCATCAGCCCGAGGTTGCCCTCGCGGAACGCCTGGGCGATGGCCTTCGGGATCTCGGCCTCGGCCAGGACGACCTTCGCTCGGTTCTCGCGGACCTGGGCCGTCATTTCCTGCTCGCGGGCCACGGCGAGCGCGCGGCGCGTCTCGGCCTTCGCGCGGGCGATTCGCATGTCGGCCTCGGCGCGGTCGGCGTCGAGCTTGGCCTTGATGTTGTCGCCCACATCCACGTCGGCGATATCGATCGAGAGGATTTCGTAGGCGGTGCCGGCGTCGAGGCCGCGGTCGAGCACGACCTTCGAGATGCCGTCGGGGTTTTCGAGCACGTCGGCGTAGCTCGTGGCCGAGCCGATGGTCGTGACGATACCCTCGCCGACACGGGCGATGATGGTCTCCTCGGTCGCGCCGCCGACGAGCCGCTCGATGTTGGTCCGCACGGTGACGCGGGCCTTCGCCTTCACCTGGATGCCGTCTTTCGAGACGGCGTCGACGGTCGGCCGGCCCTTCGCCGGGTCGGGGCAGTCGATGACCTTCGGATTGACGCACGTGCGGACGGCGTCGAAGACGTCTCGGCCGGCGAGGTCGATGGCGGCCGCGCGCTCGAAGCCGAGATCGATGTTCGCCTTGCTTGCCGCGATCAGGGCCATGACGACGCGGACCACGTCGCCGCGTGCGAGATAGTGGGCCTCGAGTTCGTCGGCGCCGAGGTCCAGCCCGGCCTTGACCGCGCGGACGCGCGCGTCGACGATGACCTTCGGGCTGACGTTTCGCAGGCGCATCGCGATGAGGTTGATCATGCTCACGTGCGCATCGGACAGCATGGCCTGGAGCCAGAGGCGGAAGAACGACGCGATAATGGCGCCGCCGACGAGCACAGCGAGGCCGGCGATGATGAGGACGACGACCGCTACGCCACCCATCTCTGCCAACATATACAGAGAATCGACCATGACAACACCCTCCTAACAGGTTCCTTGTGGGTTACGCCTCTTCGGGTTTCTCTTTCACTTCGCGCACGACAATGCGGTTGCCCTCGACGCGGCGGACCTCGATGGCCGCGCCCTTTTGGATCATCTCGCCCTCCGTCATCACGTCGTAGCGCCGGCCGGCGATCCGCGCCTCGCCCGACGGGCGCAGCATCGAGAGCGCCTCGCCCGTCTCGCCGAGCAGTTTGTCTTCCTCGCTGCTCTGCGCGACATAGCCCTCATCGGCCTTCTGCGAGGTCCGCAGTGTCAGCCGCCTGCCGAACCGTGTCTTCGGCAGCATCGTCAGCGCCGAGATGAGGCACACGGGCACGAGCACGATGGAGAGGATCACGAACAGCGTGCCGACGGCGCCGCCGTGGTGGGCGTAGGCGAGGACGATGGCGCCGAAGACGCAGCACAACGCGACGACGCTGATCGCGCCGCCCGACGGAATGAAGACCTCGAGGAAGAAGGCGATCAGGCCGAGGGCCAGCAGCGCGATGGGAAAGGCGATGTGTTCCATAGAAACGGCTCCCGGATCAGGTTAACTCCGGCTCCTTCGGCTTCGGTTCCTCGAGCGGCTCGACCACGATCTTCGGGCCGTCGACGCGCACGATGCGCGCCCGCCGCCCGGCGTCGACGAACTCCGAGTCGGACACGACGCTGTACGTCTCGTCGCCGATCTCCAGCTTGCCCGCGGGCCGCAGGGCCGTCACGACGACGCCGGCCTGCCCGACGAGCGACTCGCCCTCCGGCACGCCGCTGCTGTAGCCCTCCTCGACCTTCAACTGCTTGCGGAGCGTCAACCTTGCGAACATGGGCGTCGACGGCAGCACCCAGGCCGCGACGGCGATCACGACGAGCGAGCCGAGCACGCCGCCGAGCGTCGCCAGGACGTTGAACTCGAGCGAGCGCCACTCCCACGGCTGCGTCGGCACCACGAACGGCTGCATGGCGAGCACGAGCGCCACGAGCAGGCAGACGATCCCGGCCCCGCCGATGAACCCGAAGCCGGGTGTGACGAACAGCTCGATGAAGAGCAGGACGAGCCCGATGACGAACAGCATGATCTCAAGGGCGTTGGCGTTTCCGACGAGGAACTGCGAGCTGAACACGAGCACAAACGCGATGATGCCGAGTGTGCCGGGGGCGCCGAACCCCGGGATCTTGGCCTCGAGCCACAGCGCGCCGAACCCGACGAGGATGAGAAGCCCCATGACTTGCGGGATAGTCAGGATGGCGACGATCTTGTCGGACGCGTTCTGCCCTTCACGGACCTTGGCGACCGACTCCAGATTCTCCTCCTTGAGGACCTCGTCGAGGTCCCGCACTATTCTACGGGCGAGATCCCATCGGACGGCCTGCTCGGCCGTGTACGTCCCGAGCTTGCCCTCTCGCGAGACAATCTCCACGACCTTGAGCTTGTCCTTCTTCAGTGGATCGTTCTCGAAGTCGGCCATTTCTTCCTTCGTCAGGTACATCGTCTTGCCGTCGTAGACGACCTTTGTAACCTCGATCGCTTCGTCCGCCATGGACTCGGCGATCGCGGGCGGATAGCCCTTCGCGTCGGCCAGCGCCCGGAACTGGGCGCGGTTGATCGACGCGAGCTTCTCTTCAACGTGCTCAGGCAGTTCAACGGGTACCCCGCCGGGGCCCGGCACCCATCCCCTCGCTCCGCCAATAATGGCCCCGGGCGAGACGTAGATGCGGTCTGCGGACATGGCAACGTACGCCCCGGCCGAGATCGCCCACGGCGACACGAACGCAATCGTGCGCGTCGGAGCGAGCTTCCGGATGTCGTTTGATATCCGGGACATGAAATCGATCCGTCCGCCGGGCGTGTCCAACTCGAAGATCACGGCGTCGTACTGGCCCTTGGCGCCCGAGAGCGCCCGGTGCACGTAGGCCGCCTGCGTGCGATTGATCTCGCCCTTGATCGGCACGATGAGGGCGCGGCCCGTCTTGCCGGACGGGGGCGCGCTCGGCGCCTCCGCGGGCGGTGTCGTCGCGCCCGCGCCGAGCAGCAGCGCACACGCGATCGCAAGGGTGGCCGTCGCCAACCGTGTCACTGAGTGCTTCATTGTGAGAGTCTCCGCCAACCCCGGCGCGCGGCCGGGGGCCAGCACGTTTATACACCGCGGCCTCGACCCCTGTCAAGGACGGTTCTGCCTGCAGAGCGTCGAGCGAAGCGTGCGGTTCCCTCCGCTCGCGGCGTGCGGCATCGCGCGGCGTGCCCCTGTGGCACGGCCGTGCCTTCGGCTTCGCTCAGGACAGGCCCGGCCGTGATCGCCCACAGGCGAGACGCGCGTGCCACGCAAAGGCCTTTCTCTCTGGCCCGGTCCCCCGAGACTCGAATCGCAATGCTATGCTCATCTCGCCCACGCCAAACACCTACTGACAGCCGAGCGGTGCGGGCCAGGCAACGAAGCGAAGGACAGGAGGGGATCACTTCGTCCTCCCGCCCGCTTCCGCCTCCGGTGCCGCCTCGGCGCGCCGTCTGGAGGGCCCCGCTCCGTCGGAGTCGCACCGTTGGCTTTGTTCGGTAAAACGCATCTCTGAGGCCCGCAAAAGGGCTCGAAAGGCGGGATCGCTGCTCTGGATCGCGGCAGACGGCGCTCGTCGTCGATCCGGACGCGACGGAGCGCGTCCCTCCCGCGACAGGCATCTCGCCTCGGCGCGCCGTCTGGAGGGCCCCGCTCCGTCGGAGTCGCACCGTTGGCTTTGTTCGGTAAAACGCATCTCTGAGGCCATCGAAGCGGCTCGAACGGCGGAATCGCTCCTCTGGATCGCGGCAGCCGGCGCTCGTCGTCGATCCGGACGCGACGCAGCGCGTCCCTCCCGCGACAGGCATCTCGCTTGGGCGCGGCGTTTGGAGGGCCCCGCTCGGTCGGGGCCGCGCAAATGGCTTTGTTTCGCAAAACACATCTCTGGGGCCCTCGAAGCCGCTCGAAAGGCGGAATCGCTGCTCTGGCTCGCGGCAGACGGCGCTCGTCGTCGATCCGGACGCGACGGAGCGCGTCCCTCCCGCGACAGGCATCTCGCCTCGGCGCGCCGTCTGGAGGGCCCCGCTCCGTCGGAGTCGCACCGTTGGCTTTGTTCGGTAAAACGCATCTCTGAGGCCCGCAAAAGGGCTCGAAAGGCGGGATCGCTGCTCTGGATCGCGGCAGACGGCGCTCGTCGTCGATCCGGACGCGACGGAGCGCGTCCCTCCCGCGACAGGCATCTCGCCTCGGCGCGCCGTCTGGAGGGCCCCGCTCCGTCGGGGCGGCGCAAATGGCTTTGTTTCGCAAAACATATCTCTGAGGCCATCGAAGCGGCTCGAACGGTGGAATCGGCTATCGGCGCCGCGGCGGCGCGGGCCCATGCTTCGGGCGGATCGTGGCGTTCCGAGTGTATTGTCCGCCATAGCCATAACTACATGCACCCAGATCGGTTGCGAGCGAAACGTGTAGCGGCAGCATCGGTGCAACGCACCCCGTACGCAAAGTATACCACACGTCTGTATGGATGTCAAGCCGCACAAGCGGTTTTGATGGGTGTTCATGTCAGAAGTCCTTGAGCGCACATCGGTTAGCGCCGCAACTTTTCTCATCTGGATCCTGCTGCTGCGTCGAAATGACGGGCGTCGCCGGAACATCTTGGAACCCAGCAAGTTATGTCCAAGCAAGGTGACAGGCACCGAGGGAAGACATAAGTGCTTGGGGGACAGGGGGTAGGGCGCGGCGCATGACAACGTCATGTCTCGATGGCCGAGCGGTCGTCGCCGATCGCGGTTGCTCCCTGAAGCACCCAACGGTTGAACACGAGGAACGCGAGCAGTACGGGCACAAGCGCCGCAATGACGATGACCATGATGTCGTTCCACATCAGCCCGCCGTAGTCGGCCATCAGCCGCCCGAGGAGCAGGCCGATGGTGTAGTTCCGCGGGGACGCGATCACGGCGTGCGGCAGCACAAAGGCGCTCCAACTCGCAATAAACTGGAGCACGGCGAGCGTCGCGACCGACGGCCAGATGGCGGGCAGCACGACGCGGAAGAGGGCGCCCGTCTCCGAGAGGCCGTCGACCCGCGCGCTGTCGATCAGAGAGTCCGGCACGGCCGAGATCGCGTATCGCATATAGAGGATGCCGAAGCCCGTCACGGCGAACGGCAGGATGAGGGCGCCCATCGTGTCGTAGAGGCGCAGCAGGACGGTCAGCCGGAAGAGGGGCACCATCAGGATCACGGTGGGCACGGCCATCGACATCAGCACGAGGTCGAAGAGCAGCGCCTTGCCGCGAAACCGCTTCTTGGCGAACGCATAGCCGGCCATCGACGCGGTGACGACGCACAGCGCGGCGGTCGCGGTGCTGACGACGACGCTGTTGACGGCCGCGAGTCGCAGCGGCCGCTGAGGGATGGAGACGCGCCGGCGGACCTCCTGCTCCGGCAGCCGCCTCGCCAGGTAGTTGTACCCGCGGTCGATGCTCCGCCGTGATTGTCGCGAGAGCCAGACGGTCTGGACAAACGGAAGGACGACGAGGGCGGCGAGCAGCCACGCAAGGGCCACGTGCCAGAACCTGCCTCGCTTGTCGCCGGCCGTTCCCATCAGCGCCACCCCATCCTCCGATTCAGAATGCGGTTCTGCACGAGTATGATGACGACGGTGACCGTGAACAGCACCGACGACAGCGCGGTTGCGTGGCCCCAGTCGTAGTCGAGATAGGCGTAGCGGTAGGCGAGGAAGGGGATGTTGACGGTCCAGTTGGCGGGGCCGCCGTCCTCGGTCATCACGTAGATCTCCTGGAACACGCCTTGCACGTTGATGATGAGCATGATGAGGCAGAGGCCGAGCGTGCCGAGGCAGAGCGGCACGGTGATGTGGCGGAACTGCTGCCAGGGGGTCGCGCCGTCGGTCTGGGCGAGTTCATACGCGGCTTTGGGCACGCGGCCGAGCGCGGCCAGCAGGATGAGCGCGAACAGCCCGGCGTCGCGCCAGACGCACATGAGCGCGATGCAGGGCATCGCGAGATACGGCGCGGCGAGCCACCCCACCCAGCCGCGTCCGTGCAGGTACCCGAAGAGGTGGAGGAAGCGGTCGATGGCGCCGCCCGCGGGCTGATAGGCCGCGCGCCAGATGAGGGCCGCGGCGACCGCGGGGATGATACACGGCGAGCAGAAGACCGCGCGCAGGAGCGGCCGCGACCGCGTGCACCGGTCGAGGAGCCACGCCATCCCCCACGCCAGGCCGAGCGTGAACGGGATGTAGACGGACGCGAAGTAGGCCGTGTTCAGGATGCTTCGCCACGTGCCGGGGCTGGCCAGCACCTCGGAGTAGTAGCGGCCGGCGACGGTGCGGCCCTCGCCCGTCACGGGCTGATACTCGCTGATGCTCACGCGGAGCATCCAGAGCACGGGCCAGACGAAGAAGACGCCGAGAAAGACGAGGGCGGGCGCGAGAAAGGCGTAGGCCGCGCGCTCGCGGCGCTTTGTCCGAATCAGCTGCGGCTCGGCATAATCGTCGGACATTGCGGTCCCCGCAGTCAGTGTCGCGCGACAACATACGCCACGGAGAAAAACACGACCGCGGCGAGCGTGAACATGCCCAGCCGCATGGTCAGAGACGGGTGGCCGATCCTCGTGTAGACGCACGACAGCGCCTGGTTGCCCTTGTCCTGGGCCACGGTGACGACCTCGTCGATCGTGTAGATATCGGAGGCGACCAGGGACAGGTGGATCCATCCGAGCCAGTCCTTATAGCACTTGCCCTCCCACGCGAGCCACGGATGGGTCGGCGTCGAGTGGTCGAGCGCCTCGGCGAACGCTCGGAGCCGCGGGCGGTCCCGGTAGGCGCCGTCCTCGAGCAGATCCTGCCGGATCGAGATCACGGGGACGCAGTCGTCGAGCCCGCGGGCGACGATGCGCTGCGCCTGGGGCCCGGCGAGGAACGTGGCGAACTCGACGGCGGCCGCGCGGCGCCGGTCGCGCAGGGAAGCAGGCACGGATGCGTAAAGGAAGACGACGTCGTTGCGCGTGATGCCTTCGGCGGGCGCCGGCATCGGCGCGACGCCGACCTCGATGTCGGGCGGCCGGTCGCACGTGAGGCCGGCGGGCGTCGCGAAGACCATCACCGCCTTGCCGTCGCGGAACTGCTTGAGCGCCCCGGCGTCGTCCGTGACGACGCAGTCGGGAGGGGCGACGTTTCGGAGGATGCGCAGGAACAGCGTGGCGTGCCGGCCCTGCTCGGTGTCAATCTGGAACCGCCAATCCCCCTCGGCGTCCACGAAGAGCAGGGGCCGCTCGAGCTGGGCGAGGAACGTTGCGAAGTGCCGCCCGAGGTCGACCGCGTTTCCGCCGGCAAGCGCAAACCCGTAGGTGCGCTCCTCTCTGCCGTCGACGGTGTGGGTGAGCTTCGCGTCGTTCAGCCGCTTGGCGGCGACGATCAGTTCGGCCCACGTCCCGGGCGGCTTCTCGGGGTCGAGGCCGGCCGCGCGGTAGGCCTGCTTGTTGTAGAGCAGCAGGGTCGGCACGGCCGCCCACGGCACGCCATAGGCGTGCTTGTCGATGACACACAGGCCCCACGCGCGGGAGATGCACTGGTGGGCCAGCTCGCCGGTCTCGGCCGTCAGGTCGGCCAGCGCCCCGCGGTTGACCAGGAACGGCAGCTCGGTCGCGCGGACCTCGATCACGTCGGCCGACCGGCGCGCGATGATGCTCTGCATCACGTAGTCGAGCTTCAGGCGCTCGCCGACAAGGCGGACGTTGATGTTCGGGTGCTCATCTTCGAATGCGGCGATGACGGCCTCGAGCAGCCGGTAGCGGTCGGCACCCTTCTCGGCGAGCGTCTGGAACTCGACGGTCACGGACGGCTCGGCCCGCGCGAGGCCGGCCCAGACGGCCGCGAGCGCGGCGAGCCCGCAGGCGAGGGCAAGACCTGTTCGTGACCGCCTCCGACGCACACGCATCCTCCGCCACACGCCGCGCGTCCTGCGCGACGCAACGTCTCCCATGTTAGAAGCGGCTGCCGGGCGTGTCAATCGTGCGTTCGGCGCACGCCCGGCCGTCGGCGGCCCAAGCGGCTTGACGTTTCTGGCTTGGCGCGCTAGACTTAGGTTGTCGCACGGATCATTGACAGTTGGGCGTTGGAGGCAAGGTGACCGCCCGCGCGAGTCGCGCGGGAGGAAAGTCCGGGCTCCAGGGATCACGGCGGTGGGTAACTCCCACCGGGCGAAAGCCCAGGGAAAGTGGAACAGAAAACACACCGCCCCGAAGCCCCGATTCGGGCGAGTTCACGCTCAGAATCGGGACGAGAGGTAAGGGTGAAAAGGTGGGGTAAGAGCCCACCAGCGGCACGGTGACGTGTCGGCTTGCCAAACCCCGCCGGGAGCAAGGCCAAATATGGGAGGAGGGCGATCCCCTCGCGGTCGTTTCGACGGCCAGACTCCCGGGTAGGCCGCTCGAGGCCGGTGGCGACGCCGGCCCCAGATGAATGGTCGCCTCCCCGGACGCCGTGAGGCATCCGGGGCACAAAACCCGGCTTATTGCCTCCTGCGCCCACGTCCTGATCCGCATCACCGCACCAAAGGGGGCGGCGTGGCCGACGTCCGAGCATTCAGGGGAATCCGCTACAACGAATCCCGGCACGCCGATCTCTCCCCCGTCCTTTCGCCCCCGCACGACTCCCTGTCTTCCGGCTCCTACAACATCCTCTCGCGCCGCAGCTCACACAATGCCGTCCGGCTGATCGCGGGCGGGCCGCGTCGCAGCAGCGCCCGATCGGGCATGGCCGCGGCCAAGGCGCTCGAGGCCTGGCTGGCCGACGAGACCCTCCTTCAGGACCCCGCGCCCGCCTTCTACGTGCTCGACCAGGAGTTCACGGTCGGGGAGGAGCGCGTCGTGCGGCGCGCCTTCATCGCGCGGCTCCGCATCGAAGCGTTCGGCAAGGGGTGCGTGTACGCGCACGAAGAGTCGACCACCCGTGTGGAGCGCCGCGAGGTCGACCTGCTCGCGGCGACGCGTGTCAACATGGTGCCCGTGCTCGGGCTCTATTCCGACGACGGCTGCGTCCGGTCGGTGCTTGATGAGGCGGCCGGCCTCGAGCCCGTCGCGATGGGCGTGGACCCCGACGGCGTGAAGAACATCCTGCGAGCCGTCTATCATCCGGGGCTCATCAACGCGCTCACGGCCGCGATGTGCGACAAGCAGATCGTTATCGCCGACGGCCACCTCACGTATCGGGCCGCGCTGAAGTACCGCGACCGGCAGCGGCCGCTCGTGAACGGGGTGCCGACGTTCGAGGAGCCGCACGAGTTCATCGCCGCGGCGCTCGCCACCACCGCCGACGCCGCCTCGTCCATCCGGCCCGTCCATCGATTTGTGTCCGGGTTCCGGCGTTTCAAGCCCGAACGGTTCCTCGGCCGCGCCGCCGCCGACTATCACGTCGAGGAGGTCCGGTGCGACCCGCCCGGCATCCTCGCACGGCTCGATGAGTTGAGCGACCGCCACGCATTCGGGATCGTCACGCGGGCCGGCGCCTGCGTCCTGCTCCGGAAGGCCGGAGCGCGGGCCGAGCCGGGCACGATGGCGCGGCTCGACACCCACGTGCTGACCGAGGAGGTGTTCGAGGGCCTGCTCGACCTCGACGTGCCCCGCGCGCGCCGCGAGGGCCGTATCGCCTACACCGACGACGCCCACGAGTGCGTCGGCGCTGTCAAGCGCGGGAAAGGCGACCTGGGCGTCCTGCTCAATCCCGCGCGGATCGAGGAACTCGAGGCCACGGCTTTCGCCGGGCGGGCCATGCCGCTCAAGTCGGTCGTCTTCCTCCCGCGGGTCCCCGGCGGGCTCGTCATCGCTCCGCTTATTTGACATTGCCGCGCGACCGGGGTATCATTCTCCGTACCCACGAGTGGATACCGTGAACGCGGGGTACTTGCCGAAAAGCCGGTACAGCCAGCGGGTGGCAGTCCCGGTTTTCCGGCCCTGGCCGCGCGAGTGGGGCGAAAAACGGGGACTGGCACCAGCGAAGCGACCCTGAGCTTGTCGAAGGGGAGCGTAGACGTGCCTGTACCCGCCTTTCGCCTCAATCGGGAAGCCCCCGCGTTCAGAATATCCACTTCGGACACTCGGCGCGGAGCACACATCTCATGATCCTCATCATCGATAACTACGACTCCTTCACCTACAACCTCGTCCAGCGGCTCGGCGAACTCGGCGCCGAGGTCGACGTCTACCGCAACGACAAGATCACCATCCCCGACGCCGAGGCGTGCGGCGCCGACCGGATCGTCATCTCGCCCGGCCCCTGCACGCCCAAAGAGGGCGGCATCTCGAACGACGTGATCCGCCACTTCGCCGGGAAGCTCCCCATCCTCGGCGTGTGCCTCGGGCACCAGTGCATCGGCCACACGTTCGGCGGGGACGTCGTCCGGGCCGGCCGCCTCATGCACGGCAAGACGTCGATGATCGAGCACGACGGCAAGGGCGTGTTCGAGGGGCTCGCCAATCCGTTCGAGGCGACCCGCTACCACTCGCTCGTCGTGCGGGAAGAGACGCTGCCCGACTGCTTCGACATCACCGCCCGCACGGTCGACCGGGGCGAGCTGATGGGCATCCGCCACAAGGAGCACGTCATCGAGGGAGTCCAGTTCCACCCCGAATCGTTCCTGACAGAGGAGGGCATCAAGCTGCTCTCCAACTTCATGCGGCTGTGACGCGCGGCCGCAGGTTCTTCGGGCAGAAAGGGGGTGTGCCGTGAAAGTCGCCAAGCAGTTGTCCGTGATGATGCCGAACAAGCCGGGGCAGCTCGCCGCGCTCTGCAAGATGCTCGCCGCCAACAAGGTGAACATCCGCGCGATCTCCGTCGTCGACACGGCGGAGCAGGGCATCGCGCGTATGGTCGTCGACAAGAGCGCCGTTGCGAAGAAGGTCGTCAAGGCGGCGGGTTTTGGGCTCGTCGTGACCGACGTCATTCTCGCCGAGATGCCCAACCGGCTCGGTGTGCTCGCGAAGGCCAGCGCCAAGCTCGCGAAGGCGAAGGTCAACATCCAGTATGTTTATGGGAGCGCCGGCCCGGGCGCCCAGCGAGTCATCTGCGTCTTCGGCGTCTCCGACATGGCCAAAGCCAAAAAGCTCATCAAGTAGCCGCGGTGGCTGCTTGCGGAGACCGAACTGGGGCTATGGCGCGGCCTTGGGGACCGGCGACGGCGCGGCCGTTTCCTGTAGCACAGCCGCCCTCGGCTGTGATCCATGCGGGCGGCGGAGGCAACCTGTAAGGAATACTTACAAGTTTGATCCGAAGGCGGGTCGCGAAGGCAACCCCCCGGCCGGAAGCCGAAACGACGGCGGAATAGATATGACGTGCCCGGACACCCCAGATACACCACGAGGAGAGATCGTCGTCTACAGGGCCGAGGATGGCGGCAGTCGCATCCGGGTGCTCCTGGAAGACGAGACCGTCTGGCTGACGCAGCGCCTCATGTCAGACCTGTACCAAGTCGGCGTTGGCACCATGAACTACCATATCAAGGGTGTTTATGAGGACGGAGAACTGTCGCCGGAGGCAACTATTCGACAATATCGAATAGTTCAAACCGAGGGGTCCCGGCAGGTCGAGCGGCTGGTCGACCATTACAGCTTGGACATGATCCTTGCCGTGGGTTATCGCGTTCGCTCGCCGCGCGGGGTCCAGTTCCGCCAGTGGGCGACAGAACGGTTGCGCGAGTACCTCGTCAAGGGCTTCACGCTCGACGACGACCGGCTGAAGGGCCGCGACGGGCCATCTGCCCCACGGAGGAAGCGCTTGACGGCTGCACATTCTGGCGGCATGTGTACTCTTGGCGGATTACGGAAGCCGGAGATTGCGGATCCTGTCTTCCGGTTAGTGTGTTGAGAATCGTAGTTTCGGGCAAGACGATGGACAAGTTCTATACGACAGAGACCGCCGCTCGGTATCTCGGCGTTTCCCCGGGCAGAGTCAGGCAGCTAATCATTGAGAACAGACTGAAGTCTGAGAAACACGGCCGCGACCATTTGATCCAAGAGGCCGCGCTGCAGGCGTATCTGGCGACCGGCAAGAAAAAGCCTGGGCGACCGCCGAAAAAAGACTTGCGTACGCGTTAGGCCCGTGTAAAGTAAAGACATGAAAAAGAAGCGAAAGTCCCCCGATGGCAAGGCGACGACTGACTTGGTATTGTCGGCTTACAGCGGGGACAACAGCGAGGTTTTTCCGAATGTGCTGCGTTTGCACGTCCCAAAAGGTGCCAAGGTGGCCGATGTGACCTTTGGCAAGGGGGTCTTCTGGAAGAAGATCCCGCCTGATGAGTATCAGCTCTTGCCCACTGACCTCAAGACAGGGGTCGATTGTCGCGAGCTTCCTTACCGGGACGGTGAGATTGATTGTGTTGTTCTCGATCCTCCGTACATGGAAGGTCTGTACCGCAAAGACAACTCGCTGGCCGGAAACGGGACACACTCGTCGTTTCGAGAACACTATTCAGATGGCAATTGCCCCTCCAAGCTGCGCAACAAATGGCATGACGCCGTCCTTGAACTCTACGTCAGGGCCGCCGTTGAGGCAAAACGGGTGCTGAAGCGAAAGGGCGTTCTGATCGTGAAGTGCCAGGATGAAGTGAGCGCCGGGATTCAGCGCATGACGCATGTGGAGATCATACTGAATCTCATGCGTTTGGGCTACTATGCGAAGGACATCTTCGTGATGGTCAGACGCAATAGGCCGGGAGTGACGCGCGTTGTCAAGCAGTTACATGCAAGAAAGAACCATTCGTATTTCCTGGTGTTTCAGCTCGGCGCCACGAAATCGAAGCTGAACTCGATCAACGTCATGCGTGAGCTAACAGACGTTCGAACAGCGGAATTGGGCTTTCAATATACGGAGCCCGTGGAGGCCAAGATACCGGCATTAGCGTTGCGAGAAGCTGCCGCTGAATGGCAGGCCGATACTTCCGGAACTTGCTCCGAGGAAGGTCCCCGTTCAAAGCGAAAGCGAACCGCCACTTCTCCTCGAAAGCGAAAAGGTTGACAGCGATCACGTCGAACTGGCCAACCAGCAAGCACGTGGTCTGAACCTTCTTGCCACCCGCCAAGTTGACTGTTCTTCTATCGCTTGCGTCACATTGGTACTTTCCTTCGTATCCGCCCTCGGTTTCCCTAATGCTGCTTGTCTGGAGGGATTTGCACTCGATCTTGAACTCTCGCCCCTTATAGGTGATTGTCAGATCGCCCTTTTTGCTTCGATCGTGGTCGTCCGCCTTGCACACCTTGTCAAAAACCGGGTCGGAGAAGTGCATCTTACGGAGTTTGTATTCCGCGACGTACCCCAGGACCAGGCCCCGCATACTCGGATTCTCTTGGATGATTTCGGTCAACTCGTCTTCGGTCAGGGCCCATTTCTTGAGAATGCTCTCACGTTGTTTGGGTGACATCCGCTGTCTCCGGTTCCTTCTGTGACTTGACGCCCGCTTCGCGTGCATTCTGAGGATTCACTGTACTTCTGTCAAACTTTTTCCTCTTGGGGCTCGGATCAGTCGTCGGCCGTTTCGATCTCGGCGCCGAGGGACTGCATCAGGTCGACGAAGTTGGGGAAGGTGATGGCGGCGGATTCGGCGGTCGCGATGCGCGTCGTGCCCCTTGCGCCCATCGCGGCCACGGCGAGGGCCATCACGACGCGGTGATCGCCGTGCCCGTCGACGTCGGCGCCCCGGAGCGGCGCCCCCTCGATCACGAGCCCATCCTCGAGTTCCCTCACGCGCCCGCCCATCTTCGTCAGCTCCTCCCGCATCACAGCGAGCCGGTCGGTCTCTTTGATCCGCGCCTGGGGGACGTTGACGAGCCGCGTCTCGCCCTCGGCGAAGCACGCGGTCACGGCGAGCGCGGGCAGCGCGTCGGGCGTCGCATTGAGGTCGAACTCGGCGCCCCGCAGCCCGTCGGCGGACACGACGAGGTCGGCCCCCTCTTCCTCGATGGTCGCGCCCATCTCGCGCAGCATGCCGACGACGGCCTTGTCGCCCTGCGGGTCGGACAGGTCGAGCCCTTCGAGCGTGATGGGCCCGCCGGCGACGGCGCCGGCGCAGAGGAAGAAGGTCGCCGAGGAGAAGTCGGCGGGGATCACGCGCTCGAACGCGGGAACCCTCTGGCCGCCGGGGACGGCGAACCGGGACAGCGCGTCGTCGTGCTCGACCCGGATGCCGAGCCGCCGCAGCCAGTCGAGGGTGATGAGCACGTAGGGCGCTTCGTTAAGCTCTTCGACGGTGATCTCGGAGTCGCCCTCGGCGAGCGGGGTGCCGACGAGCAGGCTGGTCACGTACTGCGACGACGTGCCGCGGACGGTGCAGGCGCCGCCGGCGAGACGGCCGCCGATGACGAACGGGGGGCAGTCGTTCCCGCGGGTCGAGAACGCCTCGGCGCCCAGCTCGGCCAGCGCTCGGAGCAGCGGGCCCGACGGCCGGCTGCGAATCTGCTCGTCGCCGTCGAAAACGGTGTGGCCGTCGGCCAGTGCGGCGACGGACAGCGCGACGTTGAGCGTGGTGCCTGAGTTGCCGACGTCGACGACGCCCTCGGCCGCGCGCGGCTGCCCGCCGAAGCCGCGGACGCGCCACGCGTCGGGCTCGGTCGTGATCTCGGCGCCGAGGGCCCGGCACGTTTCGACCGCCGCGCGGGTGTCGAGCGAGTCGAGCGGGCGCAGGAGCGTGGAGTCGCCGTCGGCGAGCGAGCCGAAGAAGACGCCGCGGATCGTGTGGGACTTCGAGCCGGGAATGGCGACGCGCCCGGTCAGTTTGGATTGCTGGGCGAGGATGAGCATGGCGATTCTCGTGTCGGCGGACGGACGGAGATGTCGGGGCGATCTTCCGGCCTACCAAGACAACACTAATATTTCACCACAGAGGTCGCGGAGAACGCGGAGGACTTGAGTAGAGTCAAAAGGCTATGTTCTTCTGTCGAGTTGCACACCGACAACGGGGCGGCTCGGCGAGGAACTCGACATGTCTTTCTCTCTACGGCCTCTGCGTGCTCCCGCCGTCGCTGAAACTATGGCGGGCAAGCTGCGGTGCAAGAAACAGCGTAGCAGTGCTAGCCGGGCGTCGTGCCGAAGCTGTTGACCGCGCCCTGCTCGTCGTTGTAGATTTCGAACGCGCGGTCGAGCCCGGTCACGCTGAAGATCTCCAGGATCGTGGGCGGGATGCAGCAGAGCACGACGGTCCCCGCGGCGTCGACCGCCTTCTTTTTCAGCCCGACCAGCTTGCCGAGGAGGGCGGTGGAGAAGCGCTGCACGTTCTCGAAGTTGATGATGATGCGGCTGCGCCCCTGTTTCTCGACGAGGTCGTACATCTCCGCGCCCAGCCACTTGATCTGCATTTCCTCGAGGATCTTCGTGTCGATGAAGTAGGCGACGACCACGTTGCCGATGGTCCGGACGACGAGCGACTTCCTGCGTTCGACCACGGTGCGCCCTCCCAAGCAGGTTCGGGTCCCGCCTCGGGCGGGATTGGCAAACATCATAGCGCCGCGCGCACGCGAATGCAAGCCGTGCTCGGGCCGGCCCCGGGGTCGACAGGTACATGGTCCCCCCCTTGAGGCGCGAGAAGTGTATCGACGT
>CAYLQD010000023.1:0-10653 GCA_964385685.1 uncultured Planctomycetota bacterium
GAACCGCCAACAGCGCGAGGCCCATCAGGCCCAAGCCAGCCGGCTCGGGGATGGGATCCGCGTCCACGGTGATCTTCCAGATCGAGATGTTGTTAAAGCCAGTATCCCAGCTCGCCGTCGAGTGGACCATGAGATAACGGCCGACCGGGTCAAGGACGTTGACCGCCGCCGTCCCGGGCGGAAGGTTACCCGGAATCGACACCGTGCCCGCCTCGAAGTCCCACACGTCCGCGGTACCTTCGGGGTCGCGAAGGTTGGGGTTTTGCGTGGCTATGGTGTGCAGGCCCGAGGCCGTCCCGACGGTCGTGTAGGCGGCCGGGTTGTTCACAGAACCGGCGCCGGACGAGTGCAGCAAGCGGACCGTGTAGAAGGTCCCGGCGGACTGCTGGAAGTCCACCGCGACCGTGTTCAACCAATGGTCCTGGCCCATGTCGACCCAGATCCATGCCGGCAAGGCGCCTGGCGCGCTCGAAGACCGCGTGCCCCCGGCAGCGTCGAACGAGAGGTTCGGGCCGAGACCCCATCCGATGGACGACATGGCGTACGGGCCCGCACTCAGGTCGAGAATGGCGGCGTTGGCCACGCCCGCCGTCCCGATCACGGCGACCATCGCCGCAATTATCAATGCCTTTCTCATTGTCTCTCTCCCTTCTGTGACGAAGCTCTTGCTTCGTCCGTTAGTCCCGGCTTGCCGGGACGACCTACTCCTTATCTCAGAGGCAGTCGACGGCGGGCAGCCCGCCAAACGGAAGGCGGGCAAGCAGTCAGCCGGCAGCAACAACGCCTGTCTGACCCGTCCGCTCGCTCACGTCCTGCCTCTCCTCTCTCTGCCCCCTTTTGGGGCACCTCAAAGTGTTTTGCCAGTTTGGCCCATTTTGGACAAACTGGCCCGGGCTCTGCGAGCCCGCTGCGTCTTGCGGCTCCGGACCATCCGGCGCCGCGGCACGTCTCACCGCTCAGTGAGCAGTTGCGGAAGCAACTGCAAACTGATTGGCTTGCGTCAGCCACCAGCCGGCAGTTTTCGCAAGAAACTGCAAGCTGATGCGAAGCATCAGTCTTCATAGGCATTTCCTCCTGATAGTACGGGCTAACCCAGCCCATCCGTCCACACGACACGCGTGTAACATCAGAATCTCCTAAACGACTTCATCCGCAGATTTCGCAGATCACGGCCCAATCTGCGAAATCTGTGGATCCTATGCCGTCACGCCGCGGCGGCCCGCCGCTTCTTGCCGAGCGATTCCGCGCTTAGCGTGCTCTTGCACGTCGGGCACTGCCACAGCTCGACCGGGGGCAACTTTCCCAGCCGTTGCACGGCGTAGAACCTCGCCCGCTCGTGCGTGCATCGCTGTCTCGGAGCCATTCTTCAACTCCTGCTCTTACTCATACTCTTGCTCTCTCACCACAAAGGCACGAAGGCACAAAGAACGACCTGTCGCACTCGCCTCGCGTCTTGCCGGTCACTGATCACTGCCCACTGATCACTGACCACTGCCGTCGCTGGGCCCGCCCGTGCGCTTTCGCGCGCAGGCGGGAAACCCAAGGGGGTCAGCAACGTCTCTCTGGGCCCGCCCGTGCGCTTTCGCGCACAGGCAGGAAACCCAAGGGGGTCAGCAACGTTTCTTTCTCAATCCGATCAATGCGATTCCGAGCAGCCCCAAGCCGCCCGGCTCGGGGATGACGCCGCCCGGAGGCGGGCCCTGCGGGCCAACGATCTGAATGCCAGCGATGGCGATCGAATTGAAGCTCGGGCCGAAGTATGGATACGGCTGGAAGTTGAGCGTATTGTTCGTCAGGCCCTCGAGCTTCACGTAGTTGGCGCCGAGGTTGATCGATCAAGTAGTCAAGATTGGCCACGCTGCCCGTCCAGGGAGCGCCATGACCGTTGTAGCCGCGGCCGTAGACGCCGGCGTTGTCATCGACGACGATTTGACCTCCCGTGCCCGTGCTGAAGCTCCACATGCTGAGGTACAGATGCACGTCGTACCCGCCGGGGAACTCGAGGAGCAGCCCGTCCAGCAGCGTGCACGTACCCGGACCGAACGCATGGTTCTTGTTCGGCAGGTTGTCTGTCGACACGTGCGGAGCCAGCGACTCATACATCCTGGCGTCGGGGTTGACCAACCCCGACACGTTGGCCGGCCTGGCATCGCCGGCATGCTGCTGGATCGACATCGAGGTCGTCGTGGCGCCGGTGTCGTCAACAAGCACGCCCGCGGGGATCAACCCGCCACCCGACAACCGAGCGTTGTTCCAGTTCACGGCCGGCACCGCACCCGCCGTCTCGCCCGCAAGGACATCCTTCGAAATGTCGGTGACATTGGCGATGTTGATGCTGACGATCTTCGCGCCAGCCGGTGCCGACAGCACGCACACGAGGCCAACCATCGCCACAAGTGCCGCAAGCTTCTTCATCGCTCTCTTCTTTCTTGTCAGCCCGAGAAGCGCGAGGCCGACGAGCCCCAACCCGGCCGGCTCGGGGATGACGCCGCCGGGGCCGGGGCCGCCGCCCTCGACGATGAGCTGGATGCCCTCAATCGAGACGCCGTGGAAGTTCGACTGGGACTGCAGCATCTCGGGCTGGATCACGAGGTAGTCCTCTGTCCTGCCCTCGAATAACACGTAGTTGCCCGGCCCAAGCGACGCGTCGATGAAGCCGACGCCCGGGTCATAGACGGGGACGCCGCTCGTGCCCGTGAACGGCGAGGCGAGCGTCGCATACGACTTCGTCGCGAGAATCCCCGGCGGCGGGACGGGGCCGTTGTTGTTGGACCAATGCGTGGTCAGATGCATGTTGCCGAAGCTGCCGGTGTTGCCGCCGATGCCGTTGCCGATGTAGATGATGACGTCGTATTCCGACGCTCCGACCGACGCGAGGATGTTGGTCAGTTCGACCGCCGCGTAGAGGTGGGGGTCGCTGCTCGAATTGAACGGCGAGGGGCCCCGGCCCTCCATCATTCGCGCGTTGGGGTCGGCGCCGACCACGGGCTGCGGCCGGCCGTCCCAGGCGGTCGCACGAACCCCCATGGGCGTCGCGGCGGGATCCTCGTCCACGATCCCGCCCCAGACCGAAGGCGGGTTGTTGGCGTTCGACGCATACTCCAGGTTGTTCCAGTTCAGCTTCGGAACGAGCCCGGCCATCTCGAAGGTCGCGACGTCGTTGCCATCGCTCTTGAAGTTGAGGCTGATCGAGCCCGCGTCCGCCGACGCCGACAGCACGCACACGAGGCCGACCATCGCCATAATCGCTGCAAGCTTCTTCATCGTTCTCCTCCTTCTTGTCAGGCCGAGAAGCGCGAGGCCGGCAAGCCCCAGCCCGGCCGGCTCGGGGATGACGCCGCCCGGGCCGGCAGCCGGACGCAGGTCGAGGTACGTGAACTGCCCGGCATGATGGTCTTGAGGAGCCAAGTCCGGGAACCAGGCTCCGCCGTCATAGACCGGCGTGTAAGTGTTGGTGGCCACGTCAATCGTGCCGAACCAATTCCCCACAACGTAGGGATCGGTGTAGTACCCGTAGACGTACAGCGTGTCGCCCTCGGTGTCGACCGCCATGGAGCCGGCATGATTCCCAATCGATCTTTGATGGTCGCCCCAATCGGGAATGTCACACACGGTCCAAGCCGGGATCGAGGAGTCGTTGAGGTCGACCGCTCGGACGTTGGGACTGTCGCCCGGGCCGCCGTACAGGATGCCGTTGCCGTCGAGAGCCCCGTTATAGCCGGTCCAGCCGCCGGCGGAGTGCGGGGTCGAGACACCCGCGGCCCACGGGTTGGCGCCGCCGATCCACTCGTTCTTCGTGATGCCGCCACCATGGTGGACCGTATACATCGCGCCATTAGCGCCGTCTTCGGGACCGTTCCAGTAGAAATCCTGATGGGACTGGAAGTGCTCCACTCCGCCAGGGTCACCGACATTGGTGCCGTTGCCTGTAACAATGTCGTGCCGGACAAAATCGCCGTGCCCGGCGAACCTCGTGTAGACATTCCCGTCGGCCCCGAAGTGATACAGGCCGGTCAACTGGCCGTTATCGCTTCCGATGCTGAATGAACTGGGCGTGTTGGCGAGCCAGTCCGAGACGTCGGTCTGGAAGGCCTGATCCTGAGTACCCCAGGCCCCGAAGACAATCGCATCGGCGGCGGGGACGTGCACGCCGCTCCAGGCCCAGGCGTCTCCGCCCGTGACCCGATCCGAAGCATTGGACGTGTTCCAGGTGTTGTCCGCCAGATCGTAGATGCGGACCTCCTCACCCTTCGCGGTAATGATCAGGTAGTCGCTCTGGGTGTTAACGATGTTGCCCGCGAACGCCGGTGACGCCATCAGCACCAACGCCATAATCAACACTAACTTCTTCATCACTAACCTCCTCGTTGCCTTCTGCCCCCCTGGGCAAACCTCACGGTTTCTTGCCAGTTTGGCCCACGTTGGACAAACTGGCCCGGGCGGCTGATTGCCAAAGCAATCAGCTTGCGGTTTCTGTCGAAACCGCCGCCCGCCACGGCCCCGAACCGTCCGGACCCGCTCCGGTCTTTCCAGTAATCAGTCACCTGTTTACTCAATATCGTTCGTTGCCCCACGTGCCACCATTCGCTTCTTTTCGCGCCCACTGCTCCGCAGCGGGCCGGGTTGTCGCTGCGCCCGTCTACCAGTGCGTTTCTCCTGTCAGCCCTCCGCAGTCTCGGTGGGGCGGACGGCAGTTTCGCCGGGCTGATGCAAAGCATCAGCCAAACTGCAAGCTGATTGGCACGCCAATCAGCCGTCCACCACGACACCGACCTTACGCGGCCGCGATCTGCCGCCGCTTCTTGCCGAGCGATTCCGCGCTCAGCGTGCTCTTGCACGTCGGGCACTGCCACAGCTCGACCGGGGGCAACTTTCCCAGCCGTTGCACGGCGTAGAACCTCGCCCGCTCGTGCGTGCATCGCTGTCTCGGAGCCATTCTTCAACTCCTGCTCTTACTCATACTCTTGCTCTCTCACCACAAAGGCACGAAGGCACAAAGAACGACCTGTCGCACTCGCCTCGCGTCTTGCCGGTCACTGATCACTGCCCACTGATCACTGACCACTGCCGTCGCTGGGCCCGCCCGTGCGCTTTCGCCCGCAGGCGGGAACCCAAGGGGGTCAGCAACGTTTCTTTCTCAGCCCGAGAAGCACAATACCCATCAGACCCAAACCAGCCGGCTCGGGGATCGGCTCGCCGCCCGCGGCGGGGGCAAACGCGTCCCACTCGACGAAGAACATTTGGCCGTTGCCGCCCTCCGGCACGTCGAACTTGATCTTCCGGACGTTGCTGGCGAGCGTCGGCGACGCGTCGTCGTAGACCACGACCTTCGACGTGGCGACGCCGGACACCTGATAATTCACCGTGGCGATGAGCTGGAAGTTGTCCGGGTCGCCCTCATACCCGACAAGAAGCGAGTACTCCTGGCGGATCCGGTTGCCCTGCGAGTCGTTGTTCCAGCCGCATATCGTCTGGACGCTGCCGATGTCGACGGGCGCGCCGAAGTCCAGGATGCCGCCCCAGTCGCCGCCGTGGTTGCTGTACGTGATATCTTCGAGCCCGATGCCGTTGGCGCCGATGTCCTCGCTCCCGTCGTTGACGCACGAGATGTTCGACGAGGGGTGCATCTCTGCCCCGTAGTGCGTCATCGTCAGCCCGTGCATCAGGTCGCTGGCGCTGATGTCGCCGGCGTAGAGGTGGGCCGTCGCCGAAGACTCTTCCGTGGTCACCACGCCCGCACCCGCAGCCGCACCAAGCACCATCATCAAGGCCACCACCATAACTGCCACAATCCTCCTCATCGTCTCACTCCTTCTGCCCCTTTGGGGCGGGGTTGTATCGCTCGCAGGGCGCCGGCACGCCCGGCGCCCCATCGGGCGATTAATGCGTTACGAACGCTTCCTCCGAACAGCCAACAGCGCCAGACCGACCACGCCAAGCCCAGCGGGCTCGGGGATGACCGGCCCCGGAGGCGCGGCCGTGCCGAACATCATGTCGTTGGCCGCGCGGGCAATGTTGCTGATGCGGATCTCGTCGATGTAGTTGTCGTGACCGCCGCCGCCCCCATTCCCGGTATTGAAATTGTCGCAGTATTCGCCGGCATCAATGATCTGGCCGGTCCCGACGAGGGCCGCCTCCGTGAGACCCGGGTTCATCTCGGTCCAATAGAGCTTGAAATTGCTCGGGTCAGCCGGGTTGCCGTTATACGTCGCAGCGGCGTGGTACCACGTATTGTGATTGCACGTAATGGCGCCAGCGACGTTGTACCAGTTCGTCCAGTCGACCGACATCTCGTCCTGGAAGATGGTGGCGCCGCCCGGATCGACGGGGTACAGTTGCCATATGCCGGGGGTATCCATGCTGGTGATCAAGGGATACTGGCCGGTCGACGTCGTGTGGTAGTACACGAGCGCTTCCACGGTCCACGGTCCGTCGGCGTCGCCGAACAAGTTGGCCATCGAAGTGGCGCCGCCAAACGTCCTGTTCTCCGCATCCTTCGTACGCCCGGTTGTGTTGAGTCCAGCATAGGATGCATCTCCCATTGACCCAGCCCACGCTGAACCGTCCAGGGAGAACGGAGCACCGACGACGCCGGGGGCTTCCTCCGCATCATAGACGCCCGAGGGCTCATCGAAATGCCACAGGTGCATGGTGTTCCCATCGGCCGTATACGGCCCGAGGATGTCCGCCTGTGCGACGCCAAGACCAAACACGGCCACAATGGCCATGACTGTCATGAGCTTCTTCATAACTCACCTCCTTGTTTAGAGGCAGTCGGCAGCGGGCAGCCGGCGGCAGGCAGCAGCAACAACGCCCGTCTGCCCCGTTTGCTCGCTTGCTGACGAAGCTTCTGCTTCGTCCGTCAGTCCCGGTTCACCGGGACGGCGTCCTGCTCTCCTGTTTCTGTCTGCCCCCCTTGGGCAGAATCGACGGCCCCGGACCATCCGGAACCGCTCACGGCTCTCAAGACTTCAACTCCATACACTCGTCCCCCTAACCAGGGGCTCCCTCCGAGCCCCGCGTCGCTCCTCCCACAACAGGAGCCGAACGCCAAACGACACAGGTCTCAAGTTCCTCTATGCGGCCGCGATCTGTTTGCGCTTCTTGCCGAGCGACTCGGCGCTCACCGTGCTCTTGCACGTCGGGCAGTGCCACAGCTCGACCGGGGGCAGCACCCCCAGCCGCTGCACGCCGTGGAACCGCGCGCGCTCATGCTTGCACACCTGTCTTGGTGCCACATGTACCTCCTTCCGATGCCGCGGCCACGCACTGCCGCGGGCGCTCCACAGCCCGGCTCTCGACCCCGGCCAGTCGGGGTCAATGTCCGGCGCCGTGCGCCTTCTGGTCGGACCGGGCACAGCCATCGACGCATGCCCCATCCCGGACGCCCGCCGCGAGCCGCGGCCGGGTCTGGCGAGGGGGCGACTCGCGTCCGCCGCCACCAATCCAGCTTGTCGCCAGCGGGCCTCAGTGCCTCGCCCGCCTTGTCGCCCGCGTCCGGCTGCCGTGCCTTCCGCGGGTCCGTCTGGCTGTGCCTGCCCGCTTTCGCCGGCCGGCACAGGTCGTGTGCCTAGCTGCGTCTCTTTCTCAATCCCAGCAATGCGATTCCGATCAGCCCCAGCCCGGCCGGCGGGCGAGCGGCTTCGCCGTCGCCTTTGGAGCAATCCCGATTTCATCGGGATTCTCCCAGCCGGGCCAGCCCGGCGTTGTTTACTTCCTCCTCTTCAGGCGGACGATTCCGCCCAGTCCGAGCACCAACAGAGCGAACGAGCCCGGCTCCGCGACGGGCTCGATCGTGAGGAGCTTGTCCTTGCTGATGATGAACGCCTGCCCGGGGTTGATCACGCGGTCGGCCCACTCGAACGCCCAGGTCAGGTTGGCCGGGCCGTTCTTCAGGACCGTGCCGTCCAGGTCGTCGATGTCGAGGTCCGTCAGGGTCGTCGAGAAGACGCCCGTCTCGGACAGGTCCGGCGACCCGGTCACGACGGTCTCGAGCAAGCTGATCGCGGTGCCGTAGTCGATCTGCATCACGGTGTTGCCGCCCGTGACGACCACGCTGTAGTCGTCCGTGTCGCCGCCGAGGTCGAAGTCGGAGTACTGGAAGAAGTCGAACGACAGCGGGTCGTCGCTGAGGTTCGTGATCCGAATGGCTTCCGCCAGGTCCGAGGTCAGTATCCCGGTCGTGCCCGTCAGCAGATAGGTGACCTGGATCGCGAACCGGCTCTGGATGTCGGTGTATTCGAGGATGGCGAGGTTCGGGATCGGTTGCAGCGCGAAGTTCAAGCTCAGTTCGTCGATCGAATACTCGCGGTCGTCGTAGTCGTCCAGGTTGTTCCGGAACCAGAACCACTGTTGGTTCAGGTACGACGTGCTGCCGATGTTCCACTCGTAGACGCCCGCCGAGCTGTCGGGGTCGACCGAGACCGTCGACGTGCCGTCCGTCATCGTGATGGGCACGGCGCGCGCCGCTGGCGCCGCCATGACCGCCAGGGCAATCACCAGCGCGACCGCTCCCAGGCGGGCCAGGGCCGCACGCCGCCTTCCGTGTGCCTGAGCCACACCTTGTCTGTCTCTGCCATAACTCTCCCGTTCCGTTGCCATCCTGTGCCCCCATTCTGGCGTCATAACGCCGCTCGAGTGAATGTGACCGTCCTGTGCCATTCCGTTCGACTTCATCGTCGTCTCCCTTCGTTTCGCGACCGTTTTCGGCCGCCTCCTGTGTCTTCGCGGGCGATTAAGAGATATTCAGGTTCCTGAATACCATTTTGCCCGCATCAACTCCTTACTGGTTTTTCGCATCCTTTTTTCTCAAGGCGACTCCGGTGCGGGGCCCATTGCCCCACGTCACCGGCTGTCACTTGCCTCTCACAGAGCCCACCGGGCCCTGCTTGCCTCTTCCTTGTCCGCCGTAGCGTCCGGCGGAGGCGGATGGTCCCGCCCGGTTGCCTTCGCACCCGGACAGGCGACTTTCTCACGGCCTAAGCGACTGCGATCTGCTTATGCTTCTTGCCGAGCGTCCCGGCCTTCGCCCCTTGGACAGCGCTCGGGGCTGTGGCGGGCAAGTCCGCGCTTACCGTGCTCTTGCACGTCGGACATTGCCACAGCTCGACCGGCGGCAGGTTTCCCAGCCGCTGCACGCTGTGGAACCTCGCCCGCTCGTGCGTGCATTTCTCGCGTGGTGCCATGCACAGGCTCCTCTCCGCTCTCGTGTCCTGCCGAGAACCAGGCACGGAGCATTGCGCTATTCAGGTTAATACGTACCTGAAAGCCATTTTTCGCTCATACCACCTATGTCCGGCATCCACTGCCCTCTTTTTCGAGGCGACTCCGGTTCGCCGGGCTCCGCTGCCCGCGTCACCGGGTGTATCTCTTCACCGCCGCTTGCCCGCCAAAGCCGCGAGGCGACGGCGGGAGGACGCAGAGACCGCAGAGGTCTCTTTGCCTCTCGTTCTCCGCCAATCGGCCCGACCCGAAGATCGGGCGGCGGAGGCGGATGGTCCTGTGCGGCAGCGTTGGCCGCCGCACAGGGAAAGAGTCGTCAACCGCGCCGCCTGCGAACCGCCAACAGCGCCAGGCCTATCAAGCCAAGCCCGGCCGGCTCGGGGACCACGGGCTCGTCCGCGGCCTCGCCCTCGATGATGAAGGCCAGGTCGATGCTGTCGTCGTGGTACTGGTGGCCATCGGGGTATCGCAGTTCGCCCCACGTCGGGTTGGGCATGTCGCCCCACACCGCGTCGTCGTTCCAGTGGACGGTCGACGCTTTCCAGCCGAACTCCTCCTGCGGATCCTCCGGGAAGACCTCGACGTCCAGCCAGTACGTCCTGGGGACGGCGTGCGTGCCCTCCTGAACGAAGGCGTCGACTTCGGCGATGTCGAACGTGTACTTGTCCACGACGGCGTAGCCGACCGTAAGAAAGGCACCGGTGTTGGGGTCATACCAGGCCGTCGTCAGGCCCTGCGCGGCGTTGGTCACCGTGTACTCGGCAGGCGTGAAGGTTTTCTCCCACCGGAGTGCGCCGGGCTTGCTGTAGAGCGGCCCAGCGCCATCGGGGTCCGGGATGTCGTCGTGGATGCTCAGACGAATGTCCGCCGGCTTGGGAGGGATCTCGGGGACCGCGGTGCCGTTGTACCACGACCCCCAGATTTCCACGTGCGTCACCGGGATCGGATCGATGCAGAGGAAGTCGTCCGCGAGCACCTTCGGGGTCGTGGCGAGCACGCTCAAGTGATTGCTGCTGAGGTCCACCGGCTGGTAATGTCCCTTCGTCGCGGCCGAGGCCGTCAGGGTCGTCAGAAGCCCAATGCAGATTGCCGTCATCATTACGTGCGTTCTCATCGTACTGTCCCCCTAGTTAGGTCCGCCGACATTCGGCGGGGCCACTTGCATTTCCTTCGGCCGCCGGCCAGTCCGGCGTCCGCCAAGCCGTCTTTCTCATAAGTGCCTCCTCTCCAGCCCGTCCGGGCATTGCTCTCTCCTCAGCTTCGTCTTCTTCGCAGCCCCAGCAGTGCCAGGCCGACAAGCCCCAAACCAGCGGGCTCAAGGACCGGCTCGTGCCACCTGCGGGGCGCCACTTCTCTGCGGCTCCGGACCATCCGGCCCCGCTCACCTCAACCATCAGCCGGCAGTTCCGACAGCAACTGCCAGCTGATTGG
>CAYLQD010000023.1:10753-39492 GCA_964385685.1 uncultured Planctomycetota bacterium
CTTGCATCCACCACCAGCCGCAGTTGCGGAAGCAACTGCCAGCTGATTGGCTTGCATCCACCACCAGCCGCAGTTGCGGAAGCAACTGCCAGCTGATTGGCTTGCCGATCAGCCCTACTCCTTTCTTCAAACAGGTTGCGGTTGACACGCCAATGCGTCCTCTCGTTGCTGTTTCCAGGTATTCAGTCACCTGATTAATCAACATCATTCGCTGCCTCACGTGCCACAATTCCTTTTTCTTCGCGCCCACTGCTCCGCAGCGGGCCGGGTTGTCACCGCGCCCTTCTACCAGTGCCTCTCTCCCGTCAGCCCTCCGCTCTCTCAGAGCGGCCTATGCGGCTGCGATCTGCTTCCGCTTCTTGCCGAGCGTCCCCGCCTTCGCCAGGGCTCCGGCGGGCAGGTCCGCGCTCACCGTGCTCTTGCACGTCGGGCAGTGCCACAGCTCGACCGGCGGCAGCTTCCCGAGCCGCTGCACGGCGTAGAACCGCGCGCGCTCATGCTTGCACACCTGTCTCGGCGCCATTCTTCAGCTCCTGCTCTTGCTCATACTCTTACTCTCTCACCACGGAGCTTGCCCGCCACAGCCTTGGCGACGGCGGGCGCACGGAGTCACGGAGAACACCGTGCCGCTTCGCTTCTTGCCGGTCACTGATCACTACCTACTGATCACTGACCACTGGCCGTCCGTCTGGTCCCGCCCGGGAACTTCCGCCCCCGCACGGGGACCTTCAACTCAACGTCGCTTCACCCGGCCATTGTCCATCGTCCAATGTCCAGGGTCCCAAGCGTTGTTACGAACGCCTCTTGCGAAGGCCGAGCAGCGCGATTCCGACCAAGCCAAGACCAGCCGGCTCGGGGATGACGCCGTCGCCGCCCAGGTCAACAAACGCCAGACCACCGGCAGTGCTGGTTACCACCGTGTCGCCATCGACCTCTCTGAGGATCTTCGTGACGGTCCACGTGGAGACATCGATGACCCCGATGAAGTCGTCGACGCCTGCGTTCTCCTGACCGGCGATGTACAGCCGCCCCGCCGCCTCATCGAGTTGAATCCCGTGGACGCGGTCGGCGTTGGTGAAGACGCCGGTGACGTTCACCGAGCCCGTGACGCCGCCCGCGGGGTTGTTCAGGTCGAACTCGTAGACGGTCGGGCCCAGGTTCGCCAGGTAGGTGGTCCCGTCACTGGCGCTGACGCAGGTCACCCACTCCGAGTAGCCGCCCTGCGAGTGCGGGATGCCGACGGTGCCGGCGGTGTTGAAGATGTTCGTCATGGCGCCGGCCGTCGTGCCATCGCCGAGCAGCGGCGTGCTCCAGCAGTTGCCGCTCTCTCCGATCATGTAGACGGTATTGTTGTAGATCCACGTGGTTTCGGGAATGCCCTCCGTGTGCGACGCGCCGTACGTCCAGGCGCCGGTGGTGGGATCGATCGTCGACGCCGTGCTGTGTCCACCGCGCTCCGACGTGAGGAACTTCCCGCTGTTGGGGTCTGCCGCATAATCATCGACAAGCCCCATACCGCCGCCATAAGCCCAATTGCTGACCGTCGTGGTGCCGTTGTCGATGTAGTCCTGGAAATCATACACGCCGATCGGCCCCGGATGCGATCCACCAAAGAGCATGAGGCCGTTCCCGGAGTTGTACGCAGGGTGATGGCTTCTGGTCCCTCCGGCGGGGGTCGCCATCGTGCTGGCGATTGACACCCCGTCCCCGGCAAGCTCCACGATCAAGCCCTCATTTGATGGGTTGTTATAGTTGCCGGTGACCAGGTACTTCACACCGAATGCCGGACCACACACCAGAACCATCATCACAACTGCGACTGCCATTACCTTACGCATCGTCAACCTCCTTTCGCCCCCTTCGGGGCAAGTTTGTGTCGCCTTGGGGACGCCGGCACACCCGGCGCCCCATCGGGCGATCATTTGTCAACTTCTCCTCTTGCGAAGACCGAGCAGCGCCAGACCGACCAAGCCTAGACCAGCCGGCTCGGGGATGACGCCGCCGGCTCCAGCCTCGACGCCTTCGAACCGCACCTCGGACAGGCCCGACTGCGTGTCGCCCCAACTCACCATGTTGAGGAACTTCACGTACTGCACGCCGCTGGCACCCGCCAGGTTCGCAACATACGTGGGCATGGGCGCGGTAACGTCGAGCAGGGGCAGCGATGCGCTTCCCGCGGGGGTGTACGTGATGTCATCCGCCGACACTTCGATATCGAAGGTGTTCATCTGGCGGCCGTTGTAGATGCCGTTCGAGTGCTGGTAGTTCCAGATGTACGCCTTGGTCAGATCGTAGCTCGCACCGAGGTCCAGGCGGATGGGGCCCCAGGAACCGCCCCATTCTTGCCAGCAGTTGTTCTCGCCTGTTGCCGTCCAGTTCAGGACGTCCGGGGGGGTGCTGTCGAGCCCAGAGCCGTCGTGCACCTTGTACACATCGTGCGGCGCGCCCGGCCCGCCGAAGCCCGGGTTGTCGGTGACGCCGCTCACGGGCGTGATAATGTCAGCCCTTGCGATTCCGCCCAACGCCACAACCAAAGCCATCGCCATAATCGCCATTCTCGTCTTCATCTCACAACTCCTTTTCTCGTGCCCCTTTGGGGCGTCACTTCTCTGCGGCTCCGGACCACCCGGAAACCGTCTACACCATCAACCGAACTGACAATCAACAGGTGCGAAACTCAACAGGTGCGACAGGTCGGCATGAGCATTCCTCCTTTTCCGGGGAGCTTCCCTCAAAGCCCCAATCCACGATCAACACCAGATAACACACGTGTAACATCACAATCTCCTCTATGCCGCCGCCTCGCGGCCTTCGATTAACAAGCGGCTGCGATCTGCCGCCGCTTCCTGCCGAGCGACTCGGCGCTCAGCGTGCTCTTGCACGTCGGGCAGTGCCACAGCTCGACCGGGGGGAGCGCCCCCAGCCGCTGGACGCCATGGAACCGCGCGCGCTCGTGCTTGCAGCCATGTCTCGGCGCCATAGGCGACTCCTTTCACAGCCTGACGCAGATGGCTGCCGCCAGCGGCGGCGCCTCGCAGACTCCGCAAATCTCGTTCAGCGTCCGTCTGCGTCGATCTGCGTCCTGTCTCGCTGGTCCCGTGCGGCGGTGTTGGCCACCGCACAGGGAGTGTGTCGTCAGTTCCGCCGCTTCCGCAGCCCGAGCAATGCCAGTCCCACTAGTCCCACCCCGGCCGGCTCGGGGACGGCGACCACCTGCAGGCCTGCGATCTCCACCTGCGAGCTCTGTGTGGTGAGCGTCAGGGTGAAGGTCGATCCGCTCAGGCCGTCGAACAGAGCGTAGTTCGACTGGGTGGCACCCGCCCACGTATTCGCGGTGGCCTGGCCGAAGGAGCCGGAGAAGCTCGAGAACGACTTGTAGTAGGTCGTCGCCGGGTCGTTGCTGATGCTGATGGAGCCACCGCGGTTGGCGGCGTCGGCGGTCACGTACGCATAGACGTTGTAGGCCTCGTAGGGGATCTGGTCGAGCGTCACTGTGGAGGTGCCCGTCGACGACCACGTGCCGGAGAAGAGCTTCTGGTCGCCGGCCGTGCCGCCCGTCACGGGCGCGGTCGAGAAGCTGGCCGAGAGCGTTCCCGTGATGCCCGTCACGTCACAGGTCGTCGCGGCGCCCGAGTCGTCCTTCAGGTCGGTCAGGTCCTGGGGCGAGTTGTTCCAGTTGACCTGAGCGACATCCGGCAGGCCGGCAAGGTCGCCCGCGGCCAGCGTATCCGGCGTGGCGCCCTGCGCGTCGGTGATGTTGAAGCCGATCGAGCCCGCGTGCGCCGCGCCACAGATGGCACAGATTGTCAACATTGTCATCAAGATCCTCTTCATCCTGTCACTCCTTTCCCGCCTCTGTGGCGGTCTGCCTCGGTTACTTGCCGGCCAGCGATCACCGTTCATCGATCACCGACCGCTTGCGTCTGGTTGCGCCCGCCGGCTTTCGCCGGCAGGCACAGGTCGTGTGCCTAGCTGCGTCGCTTTCTCAATCCCAGCAGCGCCAGTCCGATGAGCCCCAGCCCGGCCGGCTCCGCGACCGGCTCGGTCCTGATGACCGTGTCGCGGCTGACGATCAGCGCCTGGAGCGGATCGACCTCTTGGTTGAGCCACTCGAACGCCCAGGTGCAATCGCCGGCGCCCGCGGTCAGCACGTTGTTCAGGTCGTCGATGTCGCCGTCCTCGAGCTTGTCGAGCGTGTCCGAGTACGTGCCGGCCTCGCAGAGGTCCGGAGGCCCGGTGACAACCGACTCCATCGAGGCGATCATCCAGTTGCCGACGCCGCCCTGCTGGGCCGTGTTGCCGCCCGCAATCGTGAGACTCACGTCGACGGGGTCGCCTGCCAGGTTGTAGTCGCCGTATTCAAAGAGCGAGAACGTGATCGGGTCGTTACTCAGGTTGATGATCTTGACGATCTCGGCCAGGTCCGCGGAATGGAACCCGTCGCCGCCGGCCAGGATCAGCATCGTCTCGATCGCGAAGCGCCCTTGCGAGTCGGTGTACGTCAGGGTCGCGAAGTTCGAGACCGGCTGCGTGACCACGGGCGTGCCGAGTGTGTCGATCGAATACTCGCGGTCGTTCCACCCGTCGACGCTCGCACGGAACCAGAACCACTGCTGCGCGACGTGCGACGTGCCGCCGATCCTCCAGTCGTAGATCCCCGCGGAACTATCCGGGTCGACCTCGACCGTTGCGTTGCCGCTGGTCAGCGTGAGCGTGTCGGCCCACGCGGGCGTCGCGGCGCCCAGCGCCAGCATCAGCGCCAGCAGGATCGCTCCTGCCCGGCTCCAGCGGCCGCGCCGCCTTTCTCGTGCCTCTGCGGCGGCCCTTGTTTGCATCCCGTGACGCTTCGTCCCGTTAGTCATCGCACAACCTCCTTACTGGTTTACCAACCCTTAAATACTTGAATACCAGAATTCACTGTCATCGTCTCTTGTGCGTCGCCAACTGCCCTTTCTCCGGCTGCGTCCGGTACGCCCGGACCCTTCTGAGTCCGTCCGGACGCTCTTGCCTCCGGACGACACCCACCGGATTGTCAACTGCCCCACGCCCGGTCACTCGGCCCTGGGGCCGCGATCAGGCATATTGCAGTACCTGAATACTCCTAAAGGCTCAATCGATCCATCCCAGCGGCGGCGGCCGGTTCTTTGCCCGGCCGTGCCGCTGCCCGGAGACCCTGCGATCTCCTGAGGACCTTTGCACCTGGGTTCGGCCCGGCGGCGTCATCCGCCCGCCACCGTGGGCCTCGTCAGCGGGTCGCACCTGCGGGCTCTCGCCCGGGGATGCGTCTTCGTGTGCTCCGCAACAGCGGCCCGATCGCGGCTACGTCGCGGCCGCCGCTCGGCGGGGGCGCTTGCCGAGCGTCTGGGCCGACACGGTGCTCTTGCACGTCGGGCAGTGCCATAACTCGACGGGCGGCAGCGCACCGAGGCGCTGGACGCCGTGGAACCGCGCACGCTTGTGCCGGCACACCTCACGAGGAGCCATGCTCCGCCTCCTGGGCCGCACTCACTGCCCGTGCGGGGACAGACCACGCTGTCTGTTCCGCCGCAGGGGCGGCCCGGCCGAGGGACCGCGTCGGTCCCTGGGCCGGCCGCATACTATGCTGTCAGACACCGGCCACGATCTCTGCGTGGTCCGTCGCGGTGCGGGCGCGATAGATGTCTTCAGGTACCGGAATACCTTTTAGCATCCATACGCCTCATGCCGGCGTCGTGCGTCTCGATTTTGTCTGTCCAGCCCGGCCCGCGAGGCGACATGCCCCGGCGTGCCGGTCCGGTGCGTCCGGGCGGACATGTACGTCCGCCGAAGCGCCCGCGCAGCGGGCCGCTACCCGCATGCGTGGGCGAACTGAGCTGTCGCCGCCCGCTTCGCACGCGGACGGGTGCGTCCGTGCTCCGGCGCCCGCGAGGGGCATACGGGTCGCCCCTCGAGGCGAACTGAACTGTTGCCGCCCACTTCGCACGCGGACGGGTGCGTCCGTGCTCCGGCGCCCGCGAGGGGCATACGCCTCGCCCCTCGGGGCGAACTGAGCTGTCGCCGCCCGCTTCGCACGCGGACGGGTGCGTCCGTGCTCCGGCGCCCGCGAGGGGCATACGGGTCGCCCCTCGAGGCGAACTGAACTGTTGCCGCCCACTTCGCACGCGGACGGGTGCGTCCGTCGACGGACGGAGCAGGAGAACGGCCTCCTGGCGGATCCCCGGCCGCCGGGCCAGGCGATGGCCCCTGCGACCTCTGACCCGCGGCAGACGGACATCGGGTCGCGTCTGCCCGGCGCCATGTCGGCCATGCGGGCCGGTGTCCGGCGCCGTTCCGCCAACAGTGCGTCTTGCGTCTTCAGGCGCGGCCCTCTGTTGCGCGCAGTGGGCCACGGCCTGGGCCGTTGGGCGGACGGACCTTCGGGGCGCGCATGCGCTTCCGAAGAGCCATCCCCCCAACGGGGGCGCTCGCTCGCCTGGACGGCGCACCTTCCACGGGCCTCCACCCAATCTGAGGCCCCTTGGTGTGTGTGCCGGCAGACCCCGCGCATGCACGGTGCGCGCTGGCTGCCCGGCTCGACCCTGTGCGAACCCCGCGCCACCTGAGGCAGCAGCAGGCGCACGACCGGCCTGCACACCTGGTCGGGAACGGCCCTATGCCGTCGGCAGAAAGCGCGCGCAGCGCCACCCGCCGGGCCGACGTAGGGGCCCCGATGACGGCTGCATCCGCCGCCTGGGGCGCCTGAGACCGTCCCTGGCCGTCCGAGGCTTCTCAAACCACCCAACGGCGCCGGGCAGACCCCGATGGATCCTGCCCCTGCACCTATGTCCGGGGCCATGGCCGTCGGCGGCAGAGGTGCGCAACGTCCTCTGCCTCGGGCCCAGGGCCCCAAGCATCCAAACTCTCTGCGCGCGCTCCGCTAATGGGCGGCGGCTTCCTTCTTCGCCTTGGCCACCGCCTGCGCCGAGATCGTGCTCTTGCACACTGGACAGTGCCAGAGCTCGACCGGGGGTAGCTTGCCGAGCTGCTGCACGGAGTGGAACCGTGCGCGTTCGTGCTTGCATCCCTGACGCGGAGCCACGTTAGACCTCCTGGTGCGACATGTTTCCCCACGGCAACATTCTTGCCGTAGAGAGACGACGCGCGCACACGGGGACGGGAAGTCCCTGTGAGACACGGCACACGCCGTTCTCTGCGCGCGCTGCGCGCGCCCACCTACTCGCTCCATGAGCAAGATCCTTTGAACTTGCCCGGAGCGTACGACCGTATAAGAGCAACGATCGTGCCACTCGCCTTGGAAACAGTGCTGATTTTCGAAATCCATTACGTAATCCGTTCATTTTGTGCGTGTTATGGGCTGCGCGCAGCCGACAGAATCCGTGCGGATTGCTGGCTCTATGGCCTGTGGAGTCTATTTCAGGCAACATGATGATTCTTGAAATCAGCCGGACGGCTTTGTAAACTATTTGCGCAGTGATGGTTGCAGTGTGTTGCCGCGAATCACCAGGAAAAGGGCCTAAAGCGGGCCGTCAGACGGCCGAGAGGCGTCAGCGGGGGCTGGGAACGCGGGCCATGAACTCAAGCGCGATGCACAGCACGGCGGCTGCGAAGAGGAGAACGCCCCAGAATTGCACGGCACGCCAGAATGCCTTCATTGAGCGGGCTCCGCAAGGCGTCCACGGAAGTAGTCGGCGGTCGAGCGGAGCCCGTCGAGCCGGTCCACGGCGGGCTCCCAGCCGAGAACGGCTCTCGCTCGCGTGATGTCGGGCTGGCGGACCTTCGGATCGTCCTCGTAACCGTCCGGGAACGGCTGTGTTACGATCTTGCTCGCGCTGCCGGTGATATCGACGATCTCCCGAGCGATGTCGATCAGCGGGACTTCGGCCGGATTTCCGATATTGACGGGCATCTCGCCCAGGGCCTCGCAATCGGCCTCGAGCAGCAGAATCAGGCCGTCGATCGTATCATCTATATAGGTAAAGCTCCGGGTCTGCTTGCCGGTCCCGAAAACGGTCAGATCGTCGCCGCGGATCGCTTGGCACATGAAGTTGGGGATTGCGCGGCCGTCGTCGAGTCGCATCCGCGGGCCGTACGTATTGAAGATGCGGGCGATCCGGGTGTCCGTGCTGGAATAACGGCGGTAGGCCATCGTCATGGCCTCGGCGAACCGCTTCGCCTCGTCGTAGACCCCGCGATAGCCGACGGGGTTGACGCTGCCCCAGTAGTCCTCGGGCTGCGGGTGGACAAGCGGGTCGCCGTAGACCTCGGACGACGACGCGAGCAGGTATCGGGCGCCCTTGTGGTGGGCGAGCCCGAGCGTCTTGTGTGTGCCGAGCGAGCCGACCTTCAGCGTCTCGATCGGGTAGCGCAGATAGTCGGACGGGCTGGCGGGCGAGGCGAAATGCAGCACGTTGTCCACGGGCCCGTCGATGAAGATGTACTCGGCCACGTCGTGCTTGACGAACGTGAAGTGCTCGTGGCCCGCGAGGTGGGCGATGTTGCGCACGTCGCCGGTGATCAGGTTGTCGACGCAGACGACCTCGTGCCCTTTGTCGAGCAGTCGGTCGCACAGATGCGACGCAAGGAACCCGGCGCCGCCGGTCACCACCGTTCTCATCGCGGCCTCCTCCGGCAAGTGCGGACGCCGATTATACCGGCGCACGGCGGGTGTGTCAAAGCGGGCCGCGGGCGGGCGGCGGCCGGTCCCGGCCAATTGTGCTTGATGGCCTTGCGGCGGGGCGGGTATAATCCTTGTGTCGTGTCAAGGAGCTGCCCCACATGATGGCGCGCATCCAGACCCTGATTTTCTACGCGCTGATGATCGCGCTGCTCGTCATCCTCTACCACGTGGTGGCGAGCTTCGGGTTCGTCATCGTGGGCGACAGCTACCGCAACATGGAAACGGCTATCAAGGCGAAGGAGACGCTGCTCATCGACCAGCGGTCCGGGTTGGTGGAGCTCCTGAAGGTGCACGATATCATCGCGTATTCGGTGACCGTGCGCGGGAAGCGGACGCAGATGTTCGGCCGCGTGATCGCGCTGCCCGGCTCGACGGTTTCGGTCCGGGAGCGGCGGCTCCTCGTCGAGGGGACCGACGTGGCGCCGGCATCGAAGGAGTTGAAGCTGCTCGAGACCGGGCTGATGGTGCCGCGCAACACGGTGTTTGTCACGTTCGACTCACCGCACGGCGCGAGCGTTCCAATCACGCAGCGGCTCGTGCCGTTCCGAAAGATAATTGGGCGAGTGATCGGCGAATGACGACGTCCGCATACCGCATGACCGTAATCGGGCAGCTCGTCGCGATCGGCGCGCTCGGGGTGGTATCCGTGGTGATCGTGCTGGCCGCGCTGCCCGAGTTCCACAGCCGGCGCAATCTGTCGGCGGCGATCCAGCACTACGAAGAAGGGGCATCGGGCGCGGCCGACGCGACGGCCCCGCTCAAGCGGGCGCAGGAGTCGCTCGAGGAGGCACGGGCGCACGTGCCCGACATGGTGCCCGTCCTGTCGCTCTACGGGCTCGTTGCTCTGCGGCTCGAGCAGCCCGCGATCGCGAGCGATGCCTACAAGAAGCTCGAGAGCGCCCTGGCCGCGCAGAATTCCTCGACGGCCCCGGCCGTGAACGGCATCGGCTGCGCGCGGCTGCTCGAGGCCCGGCTGTCGAACGAGAACGTGATCGCGGCGACGAAGGCGGCGTTCGAGGAGTTCAAGGCGGCGGCGGCGCAGGATCCGGAGAAGGGCGATGCGCACGTGAACGCGGCTATCTGCGCGATCGAGCAGCGCGAGCTGGAAACGGCGGCGTGGCATCTCTCGAAGGCGCGCGCGACGCGGAGTCTTTCGCTCGAGTCGCTCGTCGGCTATCACGCGGCGCTGGGGTCGGTCTTGTCGACCGCCGCGGCGAAGGGGCCGAAGACGGCCGCCGCGGTCGCGCGTCAGTTCCGCGATCCCGACCGGCGGCTCAAAGAAACCGGCCGGATGCTGGTCCGCGCGACCGAGGAGTACGACAAGGCGATGGCCCTGCTGAGCGACAGGAAGTCGCTGGACGAGCTGGGGGCGAACGTGGCCATCGCGCGGACGCGGCTTCTGGCCCACGGCCGCGTCGGCGAGGAGAGCCGGGGCCGCTACTGCCACCTGATCGTCGAGGCCATCGGCAAGCACAAGAAACACTTCCCGCTGGAGCAGCGGCAGACGGCCTTGCTGGTCCTCGGCATGTCGTGGCACCGCGCCGGCGAGACCGAGTTCGGGCTGGGGCAGCTTCGGCGGGCGGCCAAGCTGGGGCCGCTCTCGCCCCGGCTGCAATACCACAGCGGCGCCATCATGCTCGATATTGCGCGGGCGGCCAAAGCGGCCAAGCGGCGCGCGCAGCTCGAGACCGACGGCGTCGGGCTGCTCCTCCGGGCGCTGCGCAGCCCCAAGCTCTCGAAGCGGATGCGGTTCCGGGCCCTGTCCGGAATCGGCGTGATCCACTGGCGTCAGAAGAACACGACGGGCGCGATGAAGCACATGAACGAAGCCCGGGCCCTCCTGGCCAAGATCGAGAAGACGCGCGAGAGCCCGTCGAAACGTGAACAGGCGCGCTTCTACCACAACCTCGGGCTCGTCCTGTATGCGCAGGGCGACACGGCCGGCGGCGCCGAGATGATGAAGAAGGCGCTGGCGCTCAACCCCAAGCTGAAAGACCTGACCGGTGACTTCGCGCTTGCGGCGCCGCGGGCCGTGGTCGAAGACATACGCGCGGTGCTGGCCGCGCAGCACTCGCCGAGTATGCCCGTCGTGACGGCCGTCGTCTACGCCCTGGGCCCGGCGGCGCCGAAGAAGGAAGAGATCCAGATGCTGATCGACGGCGCCTCGGCCCCGTTTACGATCGGGCCGAAGAGCCGGATCTTCGCGCTGCCCCGCAAGCCGCTCAGCGAGGGCAAGCACACCGTGACCGTCGCCGTCACGATGGCGGGCGCGGATCCCGTTCGCGAGACGGCGGAGATCGTCGTCGACTACGGGCCGTTCAAGCCGCGCGTCAAGAAGGATGGGTCCTAGACCATGCACTGCCCCGTATGTGATACGGACAACGTCATCGGCGCGTCGTACTGCGCGGGCTGCGGCCAGCGGCTGCAGGTGACGACCGAGCAGGCGCAGCGGGAGGCGCTGGCTTCCGTGCGCCACGACAACTGGCAGCGAATCTGCAAGGCCCTCGGCCGCACGCTCTTCCTGTTCTCGCTCGTGTTCGTCGGCTCGCTATTGTTCAACGCCTATGCCCGGCGCGAGGTGATCGCCGAGTTCAGCGCGAGCGCGCCGCTGCCGCGACAAGCCCCGTTCGATCCGTCGACCTCGTTCACCTACGCGCCGGAAGTCCCCGCTCCGAAGCTGGGCATCATCAAGACGATCCTCGTGCCCGAGCAGAAGAGCGCCGACGCCATCGTCACGGGGCTGGCCAACAGCGCCCGCGAGCGCATGGCCTGCATCGTCGTCGAGCGGTCGACCCGGGTGATCCGCGGCACCCTTCTCTATCGCGATGACGACTACATCTACATCATCACCGGCTGGCCCCCGAGGGCAAGGGTCCGCGCCATCAAAGCAGCCGGGGTCGATTTTAAGAGCAGCAAGCTGCCGGAGTGAGCCCCCAACCGCCCCGGCCCCGCCGCGGGCTGGACTTGCGGCCCCAATGGCCGATAATGTGACAGAAGACGTCCGGACCACCAGGGCCATTGCTCCGCCCGGAAGGAACGCGCATGTGCGGGATCGTGGGATATCTTGGCAAACGAGACGCACGGCCCATCCTGCTCGAGGGCCTCAAGCGCCTCGAGTATCGCGGCTATGACTCGGCCGGGGTCGCGCTCGCGACCGACGCCGGACTCGAGCGGATCCGAGCCGTCGGGCGGATCGCCGCGCTCGAGGAACGGCTCGAGGGCGAGTCGCACGAGAGCGCGCTCGGCATCGCCCACACCCGCTGGGCGACACACGGAGCGCCGACCGAGCCCAACGCCCACCCCCACTGCGACTGCAACGAGTCGCTCGCCCTCGTCCACAACGGCATCATCGAAAACTACCGGACGCTGAAGGACGAGCTGATCGGGCGCGGCCACACGTTCGCCAGCGAGACCGACACCGAGATCATCGCGCACCTCATCGAGGAGGAGCTGAACGGCGACTTCTGCGAGGCCGTCCGCCAGGCGCTGCTCCGGCTCCAGGGGACCTACGGGCTCGCCGTCATCTCGACGAATTTCCCCGGCCAGATGGTCGTCGCCCGAAACGGCTCCCCGCTCGTCGTCGGCATCGGCGACGGCGAGTTCATCGTCGCGTCCGACGTGTCCGCCATCATCCAGCACACGCGGCAGATCGTGTACCTCGAGGACAACGAGGTCGCCGCCATCGACGAACTGGGCCTGCACACGCGAACGGTCGACAACGCGTACGTCCAGAAGCGCGTCGAGCAGATCCACTGGGACCTCGCGGCCATCGAGAAGGCCGGCTTCGACCACTTCATGCAGAAGGAGATCCACGAGCAGCCGGAGTCGACCGAGAACGCCATGCGCGGCCGCCTCAAGCTCGACACGTCGGAGGCCGTGCTCGGCGGCCTGGCCGAGCACCACGACCTGCTCGGCAACATCAAGCGCATCATCATCTCGTCCTGCGGCACGTCCTACCATGCCGCCCTCATCGGCGAGCGCCTCATCGAAGAGTCCTGCCGCATCCCCGTCGAGGTCGAGTATGCATCCGAATTCCGCTACCGCAATCCCATCCTCGAAGACGGCACCGTCCTGATGGTCGTCAGCCAGTCGGGCGAGACGGCCGACACGCTCGCCGCGCTCCGCGAGGCCGCGCGGCGCGACGTCCCGACCATCGGGATCGTCAACACCGTCGGCAGCACGATCGCGCGCGAGAGCGAATGCGGCGTCTATCTCCACGCCGGGCCCGAGATCGGCGTCGCATCGACCAAGGCCTTCACCTCGCAGCTCATCGTGCTCCACCTCGTCACCCTCTACCTCGGGCGACAGCGCGGCATCTCGTCCGAGAAGGGCGCCGAGATGATCCAGGCGCTCGCCGACGTGCCCGACCAGATCCGCTCGATCTTCGAGCGCGAGGACGAGATCATCGAGATCGCCGGAGAGTACAAGGACATCTCCAACGCCCTCTACCTCGGCCGCGGCTACAACTTCCCCGTCGCGCTCGAAGGGGCCCTCAAGCTCAAGGAAATCTCCTACATCCACGCCGAGGGCTATCCGGCCGCGGAGATGAAGCACGGCCCCATCGCCCTCATCGACCAGAACATGCCCGTCGTCTGCATCGCGACCCGCGACAGCGTCTACGACAAGGTCGTCTCGAACATCGAGGAGGTCCAGGCGCGCGGCGGGCAGGTCATCGCCATCGCGACCGAGGGCGACGACGACATCGCGGACAGGGCCTCGCGCGTCTTCCGCGTGCCCGAGGCGCCCGCGGCCATCACCCCGCTCCTGACCGTCATCCCGCTCCAACTGCTCGCCTATCACATCGCCGTGATGCGCGGCTGCGACGTCGACAAGCCCCGCAACCTCGCCAAGAGCGTCACCGTCGAGTAGCGCCGCCGCCCCACCTTCGAGCCCGGGTGCGGCTGGTGAGAGCCCGTCTGTAACTGAACCCCCGTGACCGGCGCCTGTTCCGAGGTGAACGGAACAGATCAAGCCGCGTCGCGAGTCCCCCGTTGAAAGCGCGCCGGGCGCGCAGTATCCTAATCCCTCATATCTTTCTCAGAGGGGGTGTTCGAGATGGGAGAGTCGGTCAAAGCGATGCTCGCATCGGTCGCGGCCGTTCTGCTGCTCATCGGCGTCATGGTGTGGGTGAAGGAGCCCGACATGCCCGAGTGGGGCATTTGGGTCTCGCGCCTTGTGCTGCCCGCTGTCGCGATCGCGATCTTCGTGTTCCTCATCGCGCTGATGTGCCGCAAGAGCAAGGTGCCCGACTTCCTGCGCAAGAGGGCGCGGGACTTCTTCGAGCGCAAGGGGTTCTGCTTCGCGCTCGAGAACGTCGTCAGGGAAGGACACAGCTACGTGCTCGTCTGGTTCGAGAACCGCTACGATCAGCCCTGCGACGCGGCTGTCGAGCTGGGCGGCGCCTACGGGTGGCGCGGCGACCGAAAGGCGGACGGCTTCTTCGTCGACTGCATCGAATGCGGGCCCGCGGCCTTCGGCGTCGCCCTCGTGCCGTTCCCGGTGCCCGCGGAACATCAGGGCAAGAAGCTCAAGTTCAAGGTCGGCGCCGATGTGCTCTACCCGGACGGCCGCGGCCAGCAGCTTCGGTACAAGCGGGGCTTCGGCGTGACCGGCAGCGCGGGCGGCACGGGCGACCGGAAGGAGATGGTCCGCTCGGCCAGGTGGGAACTCAGCATCGACGGTCCGGTAACGGACGCCGCAACGTGGGTCGTTGTGCTGCCCGAGGGCGTCGCGACGGAGCCGCCGCCCGACGCGGGGATAAAGGTCGCGACGCTCTGGAAGCTCGGCGATCCGATCCCCGAGGGCGGCGTCGACTCGCCTGACTTCGACAAACGCGCGGCGCTGCTGGCACAGGAATAGCGTGGGCAGGGCCATGTCACTATCGGTCCAACGCATCGCCGGGGCGGCCGCATTCAGAAAGGGCCTTCCATGCTGACGAGACACAGGGTCATGCACGTCGCCGCCGGTTGCGTGGGCATCGCCGCTGTGGGCTGGTTCGTGATGGAGGAGTCGGTCGTGGGACCGGCCGTGCTCTGGGCCGTGCGCCTCGGGCCGCTCGTGCTGGCCGCCGGTCTCGTGACCGTCTTCCTGTGTCTGACGCGCCGGAAGAGCAAGGTCCCGGAGTTCCTGCGCGCAAGGGCGAAGGATTTCTTCGAACGGAAGGGATTTTGCTTCACGTTCGAGGTCGCGGCGCGCGACGGGCAATGCTGCGTCCTTCTCTGGTTTGAGAACCGGTACGATCGCCCTTGCCGCGCGGCCGTCGAAGTGAACGATGTTTGTGGCTGGCGCGGGGACAAGCAGGTCGACGGATTCGTCATCAGCAACATCGAGTGCGGCCCCGCGGCGTTCGGTGTCGCCCGCGTGCCGTTCGCCGTGCCGGGGAAGCATCAGGGCGAGCCGCTCACGTTCAACGTCGGCGCATCGGTCGACTATCCGGAGGGCCGCGGCGAGACGCTGCGTTTCCGGCAGGGCCTCGAAAGCCCCTCGACGTCTCGCCCGTTCGGTGATTCCCCCGGCGCGACCCGCTCGCTCGGAGTCAAGAAGGGAAGCGAGGACGCCGTGTTCGCGAGTTGGACAGTCACGTTCCCCAAGGGCATTCCCGAGGAGCCGCCGCCCGACGCGGGCATCAAGATCGCGACGCTCTGGAAGCTCGGCGATCCGGTCCCTGAAGACGGCGTCGGTTCGGCGGAATTCGACAAGCGCGCGGCGCTGCTGGCACAGGAATAGCGGAGGTACGAGCATGTCATCACCGGTCGGTCACATCGTTGGGGCGCTCGCCGTGTATCGCGCGCTCGAGGCGCGGGCCCCGTCCGACGCGCCCCGCGCGTGGAAGGGCTGGGCGCTCGTCGCCGTGCTCGCCTTCGCGCCCGACCTCGACGTCGTCTGGGGCTGGATCTGGGGCGACGCGACGCAGTACCATCGCGCATTCACGCACTCGATCCTTTTTGCCCTCATCCTCGCCTTCCTCGGCAACCTCGCGTGGTACGGGCTCGTCTCGTGCTTCGAGCGGTGGCGGTATGTGTGGGTGCTGCTGGTCGCGTGCCTCGTGCATCCGCTGCTCGACATGCTGATGAAGCTCGGGCGGGACATCCCGCTCTTCGCGCCGTTCAGTTGGGAGGGCTACTCGTCGCCCGTCCAACTCGTCCCGACGGCGTACTACACGAACTCGTGGTCGGGCGTCCGCGGCCTGCTCACGGATTGGCGGACGTGGCAGGGCGTGTTGCTCGAGGTATGGATCTTCGTGCCGCTGCTCCTCGCCGCGAGCCCCGGCCGGCGGTGGTCCGTGCGCTTCGGCCTCGTCCTCCTCACCGCGGCCGCCGTCGTCACGACGTACTTCATCTACCGATGACACACTCGGGGCCGAAACGCCCTTGCCACGGCCGCGCGCTTCTGTAGAATCTACAGCACGCCCCCACGGGATCGAACACGAGGGAGAGTTGGCAGACCTCATGAAGCGCGACCGGACGCCCGCCGACTCGGCTGATTCCGCGCCCGATGTCGTCGAGCAGCTCATCCGCCAGGCGGAGCAGGGCGGCGCGAGCGACATCCACCTGCGGATGACGGGCGACGCGGCCGAGGTCTCGTTCCGGATGGACGGCGTTCTCGCGCCGGTCCGGCCGCTGCCCGGCGAACTTGCCAAGCGCGTGTTCGGGCGCATCAAGTTCCTCGCCAAGCTCAAGACGTATCAAGACTCGCTCCCGCAGGACGGCCGCATCCCCCGGGAGGAGGTCTCGGCGCGGAGCGACGTGCGCGTGGCGACTTACCCGACCGTCACCGGCGAGAAGATCGTGCTGCGGCTCTTCGCCGGCGGGCACGTGCTGACGCTTCCGGAACTCGGCTTCCCCGACCCCGCGCGGGAGGCGCTCGAGCAGTTCCTCGCCGGCAACGCCGGCCTGCTCCTGCTCACGGGCCCCGCCGGCAGCGGCAAGACGACGACCATCTACGCGTGCCTCCGGCGCCTCGCCGACGCCGGCGGGCGCCACATCATCACCATCGAGGATCCGGTCGAGCAGTTCATCCCGGAGATCATGCAGACCGAGGTGAACGCGGCGATCGGGCTCGACTTCGCCCGCGCGGCCCGGCACCTGATGCGGCAGGATCCCGAGGTGCTCGTCATCGGCGAGATCCGCGACGAGGAGACGGCCAGCATCGCCGTCCGCGCCGCGCTGACCGGCCACATGGTCATCGCGACCCTCCACGCCGGCTCGTGCAAGGGCGTGTTCGAGCGGCTCTTCCTGATGTGCGAAGATCGATACGCGGCCGCGGCGGCCGTCGAGATGGTCATCAACCAGCGCCTGATGCGGCGGCTGTGCCCCGAGTGCGACGGCGCCGGGTGTGAGGCGTGTCTCGAAACGCGCTATCACGGGCGCGTGCCCGTTGTCGAATGGGTGCGTGTTGATGAGGCGGCTCGGGCCGGCCTGCTCAAGCCCGGCGCTGTGTCTGTGAAGGCGGCCGCGCCGCTTGAGGCGGCGGCCGAGGAGTTCGTCCGGGAGCGGCTGACCGATCAAGCCGAGTTCGCGAGGGTCTTTGGCGCATGAAATACGACGAGTTCGCGTTCTTTAACCAGCAGCTTGCCAGCATGCTCAAGGACGGCATCCCGCTTGAGGGAGCGATCAAGCAGCTCTGCGCGCACATGCGTCGCGGCCGGCTGCGGGCGGAACTGGAAGCGCTCGGCAGCGACCTGAGCGCGGGCGTCCCGCTCGACCGCGCGCTCGAAGGTCGCCACCTGCCGGAGCTTTATGTGCGCATGCTTCAGGTCGGTGTCAAGAGCAACAACCTGCCCGGGGTCTTGTTGCTCGTGGCCGATCACTATCACAACAGGCAACTCATCTGGACGCGCCTGAAGGGGCTGATGGTCTATCCGGCCCTGGTGCTCCTTGCCTCATTCTGCGTGTCCTTCCTGCTTGCTGTCATCCTTCTTCCGGCCATTGAGCAGACCTTGGGCGAGTCGTCGGAGATGAGCTTCTTTTTCGGGGAAGCACGTCTCGCCGCCACAATGAAGTTGCTCGCGCCTCCGATTCTGTTGGGGTTCTTCCTCTTGGTCGTTGTCACCGTGTGTTGTGTTCCGGCGATAAGACGCTGGCTCGAGTGGGTCGTTCCGCCCTTCAAAACCGGCAACTGTGCCCGGACGGCTTCTGCTCTGGCAATGCTGTTGCGAGCTGGCTGCCCTTTGCCGGATGCCGTGGGGCTGCTCGGCGAACTCGAGCGCGGGACACCTGCTTCGCGTGAGTTTCAGCGCTGGCTCGCCGGGCTCGAAGCGGGTTGCACAGACATGGGCGAAATCGCGGTGCCGGGCTCTGTCTTTCCGAGCCTGTTCGTGTGGCTGATCAGTAACTCGGGCGAGGACCTGGCGGACGGCTTCGACCACGCCGGCGATGTGTTTCGCCAACGCGCGGCATACCAAGTTGACGTGTTCCTCTATTGCGCCTTGCCGGCCTCCGTCGTTGTGCTCGGCGCACTGATCCTCATGCAGGCTCACGCGGTCTTCGCTCTGATCACGCAATTGATGGGCGCCTTTGGCCACGCAGGTCTCTGATATGTTGCCCTTCTCGTCTTTCGTGTGCTCCATGTCGACGCCGCCCGCAGCGGCCATAGTCGGCCTCGCGCTGTTCTGGCTTGCCATGGTTGTTGTGTTCGCGTTCGCGGCTTACGCCGTACTGGCTGCCCCGTTCCGACGGCGAGAGCGCGCCCTCAGACTCCTGGCTATCTGGGGGGCCGCGAACCGGCGGCGCACCAATGTCGAGCATGCGATTCTTGAGCTTTTTGGATCTGATCGATTCACCTTCGGCACCAGCTTTGCCACGCTGGCCAGGCGGATCCGGAAAGGGGCTGGTGTCGTCGAGGCACTCAGGCGCGTTTCGAAGCTCGTCCCCCGCCAAATCGTGGAGATTCTGGGTATAGGCCTTTGCCTGGGCGACATCGAGAAGGTCCTCCCGGCGTGCCGGCAGGTGCTCGAGGACTCGAAGTCGAATGCGCGAGGGGCGCTCAACTATTTCGTACTGACCGTTGGCGGAACGGTGTTCTTCGCTCCGGCTGTCTTTCTCTTCATTGTGGGCTACATCGTGCCGCAATTCGCGAAGATGTACGCTGAGATGGGCGCGGAACTGCCAAGTTCGCTGCGCCTCTTCACACACCCGGCAATCCAGTGGTGGTCGTTGGTTGCTTCGGTTGTTGCCCTGTTCCTTTACGTGTCCTATGCGACCGGGCTCCGATTCTTTGCTTTCCTGCCCGGTCGCTGGTTCGGCGAGGGTCTCGCCTACCTGCTTCCGTGGCGGCGTGCGCGTCTGCTGCGCGACTTCGCAAGCGTTCTGAGCGTCTTGCTGGATGCGGGAGCCCCGGAGGACGAGGCGGTGCTCCTTGCGGCCCAAGGAACCGCCAACTGGATCATAATGAACAACGCAAGTGTGGCCGTCAACAGGTTGCAGCAGGGTATGACTCTGGCCGAGGCATTGCTTTGTGTTGACAGTCGGGGCGAACTCCGGTGGCGTATCGAGAATGCAGCTCACGCGACCGGGGGATTCCGACGAGCCCTCGAAGGTTGGTGCCGTGCCTTGGACGCCGAGGCCGACCGGTCCGCTCAGGCGACAGCGCATGTCGTCACGACCGCGGCGGTGATCTGCACCGGGGCGACCGCCGGTCTCTTTGCCTTTGCCATAGTCCAGTGCCTGGTGGGGCTGGTGTACGGGATGAGTCCATGGTGATTTGGCGACAAACAGTGCAAGCCCGACAGCGGGGCATGACGCTCCTCGAGCTGATTGTCGCGGTCGGCATCCTCGCGGTGCTCATCACGGCGTTCGCGGGGGTGCAGTGGCGCGAGGGGAAGCTGATGCGCGACTACTACTATCACGCGGTCGCGATGCAGATCGTCGACGGCGAGATGGAGGCGCTCGCGGCCGGCGAATGGAAGGCGTACGCCGAGGGCTCACACGCGTATGAGGTCCGGGCGGAGTCGGCGAAGAACCTGCCGCCCGGCCGGTTCGTCCTGACGGTCGGCGAGAAGACCGTGCGGCTCGAGTGGATCCCGGCGAGCGTCGCCGCCGGATTCCCTGTCGCCAGGGAGGCGGCCGTCCGATGAAACGAACGCGGCGCCACAACGGTTTCACGATCGCCGAACTGCTGACGTGCATGACCATCACCTTGATTCTCATCAGCGCCGTGGGCGTCACTGAATACCGCCATCGGCGAAACGCCTCAAGTCTGGCGCAATGCGCCAACGACGTCATGGTCGCGGTGACGGCCGGCGAACGATGGCGGGAAGATGTCCGGGCGGCCGCCACGACGCCAAAGCTGGACGGCGACACGCTCGTCATTCCCGGCAAAGACGGCGATGTGCGCTATCGGTTCGCCGACGGGACCGTCGCGCGCCGGAGCGGGGAGGCGGGCGAGTGGCGGCCGGTCCTTAGGAATGTGGCGGCGTCGCGGATGCTGCCCGACCCGCGGCAGCGCGTCACCTCGTGGCGCTGGGAGGTCGAACTGAAGACCCGCTCAAGAATGGCGCGGGTGACGCCGCTCTTCACGTTCCTGGCCGTGCCCGCGGGAAAGGAGTAGGAGGCCGACGTGAGCGTGACTCGACACCGGAACCGGGAGCGACGCGGCTTCGCGCTCATCATGGTTCTGATCGTGATGGCTGTGCTCGTCGCGCTGACCACGACGAACGCCGTGGTGCTCGCGCGGCTCCGGGGGTTCCTCACCGACGTCGAGCGGCAGCAGGTCGAGAAGTTCGAGACGGCCCCAGCGGGCGGGTCCGCGGAGACGAGACCCAAATGACGACCAAGACGCTCAACGTCGGCATCGTCGGGTTTGGGTTCATCGGGAAGGTGCATGCGTATGGCTATCTGAACGTGCCGCTCCACTACGACCCGCCGCCGGTCGCGACGCGGCTCTTCGGCGTCTGCACCGCGCACGAGGAGACGGCCCGCGCGGCCGCCGACAGGTTCGGGTTCGAACTCGCAACAACCGACCACCGCGAGTTGATCGAACACCCGGACGTCGACATCGTGAACATCTGCTCGCCAAACCGCGACCACAAAGACCAGCTCCTCTGCGCGATCGCGAACCAGAAGCACATCTACTGCGACAAGCCGATCACGGCGAGCGCCGACGAGGCACGCGAGGTCGTCGCGGCGCTCGCGTCATACACGGGCGTGCATCAGGTCACGTTCCACAACCGCTTCTTCCCCGCGACGCTCAAGGCGAAGGAGTTGGCCGACGCCGGGTTCTTCGGCGACGTGCTCACGTTCCGCGCCGCCTACCTGCACTCGGGCAGCGCCGACCCCGACGCGCCGTTCACGTGGCGGTTCTCGAAGGAGGCCGCGGGCGGCGGCGTGCTCTACGACCTCGGCTCGCACACCATCGATCTCGTGCGGCGCTTGGTCGGCGAGTTCGCCGAGGTCCAGGGTGCGACGAAGACGGCCTTCCCTGACCGGCCCTCGCCGGACGGTCCGGAGACGCGCATCCCCGTCGACATCGACGATGCGGCCTTCATGCTCGTTCGCACGACCGGCGGTGCGCTTGGCAGTATCGAGGCGACGAAGATCGCGACCGGCGCCGAGGACGAGCTGCGGTTCGAGATCCACGGCACGAAGGGCGCGATGCGGTTCAACCTGATGGAGCCGAACTGGCTCGAGACCTACGATCCGGCCGACGCGAACGCGGGCTGGAAGCGGATCGCGACCCTCCGGCGTTATCCGGGTCCGCGTGGGCTCATCGCGCCGAAGGCGTCGATCGGGTGGGACCGGGCGCACATCGCGTCGCTGCACAACTTCCTGTCGGCGATCGCGGCGGGGCGGCCGGCCGAGCCCGGCCTCGAGACCGGCGCCCGCGTCCAGGAGATCATGGACGCCGCCTATCGCTCCGCCGAGGCCGGGAGTTGGGTGAGCGTCTAGCTCCGTTCTTCATCGTGCTCTTACTCTCAATCGTACTCTTGCTCTCCGCCTTCGCCCTCACGTTCGCCCGCGTTCTTCGCGCGAGCCGCGCAGCGGCGAATGCGGCAGCAAAGCTGCCGTCGCAGTTTGCCCAAGGCAAACTGCAAGGCGAGCAACGCTCGCCCCGTAGCCCCGGGTGCAGCCCAAAGGGCAAGCCCGGGGACCCCGAGGTAGACAGACAATGCGGAGCCCCGTCAGGGGTGATTGACTCGACGGAGCGGCCAGTCACCCCTGGCGGGGCTGCTCGGTTTGCGGCTGCGCCGGTTCCCACGGCTCACGTCTGGTCGCGCCGCGACCAGACGTTTCACCGTGGGCCAGGTTCAGTCGCTGCTCCCGGCTCTCGACAGAGGCGGGATCACTCGTCGGGACAGACGGCGGCCTCGCTCTGGGTAGGCACGGATACGCAGGGAATAGGAACTGCGGCGGGCTGTCTTGTCAGTTCTCTTTGCCGCGGAACACGGCGGGCGCGATGGCGGAGAACGGCTGCAGACGGTCGCCCAGGCCGGCTGGCACGATGCGGGTGTTCGCCGCGCGGTCGGGCAATACCTCGGACTCGAATCCCTCGCGGATCTTCCCGACCCATTCCTCGCCGAGATAGCGGGCCATCGAGCCGAGCACGATGACCTCCGGCGCGAACAGGTCGGTCAGGATGGAGCAGAGCTGGCCCGTCCGCATCGCGGCCTCATCGAGCACGGCCTGTGCCTTGTCATCGCCGCCGCCGGCGAGTTCGGCGAGTCGCCTCGTGTCGGTCGGCTCGGCGAAGTGGTCGGGGGAGAGGAAGTGGGCGAGCTTCGAGATGCCCGTCCCGCCGCAGAACGATTCGACGCAGCCGCGCTTCCCGAACATCTCGGGCCCGTCGGGCGCGAGCCGGACGTGTCCGATCTCAGGCGACTCGCTGTTCGGGCCGACGAGGATGCGGCCGCCGATGAGGACGCCGCAGCCGCAGCCGGTTCCGCACGTGAGGTAGGCGGCGTGGGTCGCGCCCCGCGCCGCGCCCCAGAGCCATTCGGCTTCGAGGCACGCGGCGGCGTCGTGCTCGACGACGACCGGCAGGCCAAGTTCGCGGCCCAGATCGTCGGCGAGTGGGATGTTCTCCCAGCCGGGCAGGTGGGGGGGCGCGATGATGACGCCCGTCGTCGGGTTCATCGGCCCGCCGATGCTGACGCCGACGGCCTCGACGCCCGGATGGTCCTCGATCAGCCGCCGCGCGCGATCGAGGAAGTCGCCCGTCATCGCGGCCGGGCCGCGTTCGACGTGCGAATCCCACTCCGCCGTCTCGATCAGCTCGCCGCCGGCCGTTCCGACTGCGATGCCCGACGTCGTCCCGCCGACGTCCCAGCCAAGGATGAGCGTGTTCTCCGGCACAGCATCCCTCCTTCTCAACCCGCGGCTTCGGTCAGCTCGATCATCGTCTCGTAGTTGCGGAGCGTCAGGGGCGTAAGCGTGCGGCCGTAGGGGCAGGAGCTTGGCATCAGCACGAACGCGGTGCCGTTCTTGTTCGGCCCCTCGCGGAGAGCCGTCTCCACCTTCGCCGCGAACTCGTCGTTCGGCAGGGCCTCGATGTCGCTGACTTCGATGTTGCCGAACAGAACGAAGTCGTGCGGCACGCGCTCGCGAACGGCGGCGAGGGTGACGTCGCCCTGCGTCGGCGGCTCGACGGGATCGAGGCCCCGACAGCCGGTCGCGAGGATGTGATCGAGGATGTTGTCGAGCCGGCCGTGCGAATGGATCCGCGCGACGCCGCCGTGTTTCTGGACGGCGTTGACCATCGGCCGGTCGTAGCGGGTCACGTATTCTTCGAACAGGCGCGGCGGGAGGTAGGGGGGCGAGGCGTATTCCGGCCCGCAGATGCGCCAGAGCCGGCCGGGCAGCGCCTCGGCGATCGCCTCGGTCGTCGGTTGGATGTAGCGTGCGGCGGGCTCGAGCGCCCGATGGAAGAGGCGCGGCTCGGTCAGTGCGATGACGGTGAACGTGCCGAGGTCGAAGAGCGGCGCGACGGAGCAGATGGGATCGCCGGCGTCGATCCCGATGATCCCGCGGTCGCCCATCGCTTTCTCTTTCTTGAGGACCGGCCCGATGTCGGGGTCGCTCGGCGGCTCGGGCTCGGGCAGATCGAGCCACGCCCGGAGGTCGTCGACGTCCTTGAGCAGGTGTTCGGTTGTCCACACGGTCCAGACGTCGGGGTCGCACCGCGTCTGCGACGTGAGTGTGCGGCCGCCCGCGTTGATGGTCGTCGTGGTGCGGCGGCTCCCATCGTCGTCGATCCATTCCTTTGTGGTCGTCAGTTCGGCGAGCGGGTCGGGCGGGCGGGCTCTGAACGGCACGTGGGCCAGGTGGATGCAGTCGGCCTTGTTGCGGGTCAGGTCGAGAAGCGGCCGCCAACTCGGGTCGTTGAAGATATTGAACGCGCCGGGATCGTCGGGATTCTGGCTGATGCCGTCGAGTTCGTAGAAGCAGACGGGCGGGCGGTCGACGGGCTCGGCATGGATCGCGGCGGTCAGTCGTTCGCGTCGCGTCATGCGCCTCTCCGGTGCTCGGGCGCCGATTATAGGCGGGCCGCGCCGGGATTGCACGAACTATGGTTTGAACGGGGGAGGGCGGCGCGATAGAATGGGTGTGCCGAACTCGCCGCGATCTCCCGGGATTGTGTCGCAGTATCTTGTCGCACAGGAAGGGACAGGTGCAGCGTTGCTCCGTTGAAAAGCGAGATCCTTCGCGGAGCCTGTCCTGAGCGAAGCCGAAGGGCTCAGGATGACAACCTATGCGGAATGGCTGCAGACTGTCATTCTGAGCGAAGCGAAGAATCTCTACGTTGAGACAAGAGCTGGCTTTCAAGAGAGCATCACAGTGTCTCATTGCCTCGAAGGGAGTTGAAGATGAGAACCGTGTTCGCGTTCGCGTTGTCGCTGATGTTGCTCGCCTGCTCCGTCGGCTGCCGGAGCAAGCCGGACCCGGTCGAGCCGGCGAAAGATTACGACGCCCCGCTGCCGCGCGGGCGGTCGGCGCTCCGGAAGATCACGGACCCGAGCCAGATCCCGGACTTCACGATGGCCTGCAGGTTTTCGATGGGGCTGGGCGAGTCCATCGACCGGAGTCTCAATTATCTCAGCAAGCCGTCGAGCAAGACGCACTTCCCCATCGACGGCATCACGCACGCGCGCGTCGTCGCGTCGCTGCGCGCATTTCGGGAGCTGCTCGATTCGGGCCTGTCGCCGGCGGCGATGAACGCGGCGGTCCGCAGGAAGTTCGACGTCTACATGTCCGTCGGGTGCGACGGGCGCGGGACCGTGCTCTTCACCGGCTACTACACGCCGATCTTCGATGCGTCGCCCAAGCGGACCGCGCGGTTCAAGTATCCGCTCTACAAGATGCCGGCGGGCCTGGAGAAGCTGCCCGACGGGAGCCCGGCGAAGCCGATGCCGACGCGGCGGACGATCGAGACGTCGAGGATGTATGCCGGGACCGAGCTGGTGTGGATGGCGGACCCGTTCGACACGTACGTCGCGCACGTGCAGGGCTCGGCGCGGGTTCGCTTTCCGGACGGCTCGGAGCAGGCGGTCGGCTATGCGGCGAACAACGGGCACGACTACCGGAGCGTTCGGGCCGAACTCCTGCGTGACGGCAAGATCGGGACGAAGGCGGGGCTGGCGTCGATGGCGGCGTACTTCCGCGCGCACCCCGAGATGGTCGACGAGTACATCCGGCGCAATCCGCGCTACATCTTCTTCGGGTTCGTCGCGGAGGGCGCGCCGCTCGGGTGCCTCAACGAGCGGGTCACGGAGCTGCGGAGCATCGCGACGGACAAGAAGATATTCCCGCGTGCCGCGCTGACGTTCGTCCGGACCGTCCTGCCGCGCCACCTGGGCGGGAGGATCGTTCACGTTCGCTACACGGGTTTCGCGTGCGACCAGGACGCGGGCGGTGCGATCCGCGCGCCCGGCCGGTGCGACGTGTACATGGGGGAGGGCGACCGCGCCGGGCAACTCGCCGGCCGCGCGAAACATGAGGGGCGGCTGTATTACCTCTTCCTCAAGGAGTGAGGGGGGGGCGTCACATCGACCGCTCTTGTCACATGGACGGCCAGTACTTCCAGTAGATGAGCATCCAGACCCCTACCACGACTTGAATGGCGATTGGGAGCGCGAAGGGCACCTGGAAGAAGAACTGGAGAATGATGCTGAGCGCCACGAGGCCTGCCGCCACTCCCTTCCAGACCAGTCTCACCGAGCTGAACAGGCAGAACAGGATCGTGGTAACGACTGCGAAGCCCAGAGCGAATAGATACATCGTACCTCCTCCCCGAGAGCGGTTGCGCCGCAGTCCGGTTCGGCTACGGCTTCGCCGGCGGCGCGGGCGCTTTCCGCGTAAGGATGCCCTTCTGGTGCGCCTCGATCAGCGCCACGCGGCTCAGGTTGAAGATCGCCTCATTCTCGACGACGGGCGGGTGGTGGAACGGCTGGACGACGACCAGGAAGATCTGCTGCCAGATGACGACCGTGTTGGTGCGTTCGATCACGCCGAGCACCTGCCCCTTGTTGTCGCGGAACGTCGTCTTGACCTCGAAGTCGATCGAGACCCGGCTCGGGATGATGTAGGCCGTCAGGCCGGTGATGAGTTGCATCGGCCAACTGGCGCTCTGCCGCTCGACGATCTGGACGTCGGCGCGGATGTCGATGCCCCCGAGGCCGGCCTCGGGGTCGATCAGCATGCCGGTGTCGGGGTCCGCCTCGATCGACGCCCCCTTGACCTCGCTGAAGGCGCCGGACTGCTCGTAGGCCGCGAGCGTCTGCTTGTGCCATTTGCGCAGGTCGAAAAGCGCGGTGCCCTCCTCGACGTCGTTGAGGAACGTCTCGGCGTGGACGCGGACGCCGATGACGGGCCCGCTCGTGCCGCCGCCCACCGGCCACGACTCCCCGCCGCGGAACGGCTCGACCACGAACGACGCGCAGCCCGCCAGGCACAAGCCGAGTAAGCCGGTCACGAGAAGAGGCCACCGTCGCAATATCATCTTGTTCATCTCCAACACCCCCGCGAACGTTGTGCATATTATACAGGAAAAACCCGCCCGAACCGAGCTTGAGTCGGGACAAACCTCGGCATTCCTGATCCGGTCGCCGGCCACCCGCTTGCCCCGCCCGCGCGGCGCTCGTATAATCCCACGAGCCCGAGGCCGCGCCCGGGCCGAATCCGGGCCGAGGAATCCGACGATGAGCGACGTCCGAGTTCGCATCGCACCCAGCCCGACGGGCGACCCGCACGTCGGGACCGCCTACATCGGGCTCTTCGACATGGCCTTCGCGCGCCACGAGAGCGGCAAGTTTGTGCTGCGGATCGAAGACACCGACCGCGAGCGCTCGACGAAGGAGTCGGAGGCGGCCATCTTTCGCGCCCTGCGGTGGGTCGGGCTCACGTGGGATGAGGGCCCCGACGTCGGCGGGCCCTTCGGCCCGTACCGCCAGTCCGAACGCCTCGACATCTACCGCGAGCACGTGCTCCAACTCATCGAGTCGGGCCACGCCTACCACTGCTTCTGCGCGTCCGAACGGCTCGCGTCGATGCGCGAGCGGCAGCAGCGCAACAAGCAGCCGCCGATGTACGACGGCACGTGCCGCGACCTGCCCGCCGACGAGGTGCGACAGCGCCTCGACGCCGGCGAGCCGAACGTCGTCCGCCTCCGCGTGCCGAAGGAGGGCGAGACCCGCTGCCTCGACCTCGTCCGCAAGAAGGGCGGGCCCATCGTCTTCCAGAACAGTGTCATCGACGATCAGGTGCTCCTGAAGAGCGACGGCTTCCCGACCTATCACCTCGCGAACGTCGTCGACGATCATCTGATGAAGATCACGCACGTGATCCGCGCCGAGGAGTGGGTCAGCTCGACGCCGAAGCACATCCTCCTCTACGACGCGTTCGGCTGGGAGCCGCCGCAGTTCGCGCACATGCCCCTCCTGCGGAACGCGGACAAGTCGAAGATCAGCAAGCGGAAGAATCCCACGTCACTCGACTGGTACCGCGAGCAGGGCTACCTGCCCGAGGCGATGCTGAACTTCATCGCGCTGATGGGTTTCTCGACGGAGGAGGGCGGGGAGGTCTTCGACCTCGAGACGATGGTCCGCGACTTCTCGTGGGACCGCGTCAGCACGTCGGCGCCCATCTTCGACCTCCAGAAGCTCGACTGGCTCAACGGCACGTACATCCGCGAACTGAGCGTCGGCGAGCTGACCGAGCGGCTGCGGCCGTTCGCGCCGGGCGACCGGCTCGGCGGGCCGCACGCGGAGAAGATGGTCGCCATCATCCAGGAGCGGATGAAGACGCTCTCCGAGTTCGACGCGTGGACGTGGTTCTTCTTCACCGACGACCTGCCCTACGAGCCCGACCTGCTCATCGCGAAGAAGATGACGCGCGAGGGCACGATCGACGCGCTCCGGGCGAGCGCCGAGGCGTACGGGCAGCTGGCCGACTGGGCGACCGAGCCGTTGGAGGCGCTGGGCCGCGAACTCGTCGACCGGCTCGGGCTCAAAGTCCGGCAGTTGTTCATGGCGCTGCGCGTCGCCGTCACGGGCAGCGCGAAGTCGCCGCCGCTCTTCGAGTCGATGGAGATCCTCGGGAAGGAGCGCTGCCTGGCGAGGCTGGCCGACGCGGCCGCGCGCCTCGAGGGCGTGGGATCGGAGTGACGGCGCGTCACCGGTGACGAGACCGGGTGTAAGAGGGGGGAAACGGGAAAAGGGGGAAAAGGGGAAAGAAGGCCTTGGCTGCCGCTGGAGGGGCGTCCATTGGACGCCTCGGAGTTCGCTCCGCGAACTCCACGCTCACGCTGGCGGCGGTTCGACAAGCTCAGCGCCCCGAGTCCCGTCGAGGGGTGGCAGCGAGGATTCCTTTTCCCGTTTTCCCATTTTTCCCTTTCTTCTTGGCCTTACACCCGCCCCGCCGGGCGATCTGCTGAATCATCCCCAGTTTTCTAATGCTCTCTTCAAGCGGCGTTTACGCCGCTTCGCGAGGCCCTTCAGGGTCGAGTCCAGGCCCCCGCCCGCCTTTGGCGGGTGAACTTTGAGCGGGGGTGATCCGGCGGGAGGCCTGTCGTGTTGGTCGAGCCCGGTTCACCGGGCTCACCCAACGGCTCAAGCCGCGCCAGCAGATGGCAGGGGAAGCCCCGTGAACGGGGC
>CAYLQD010000024.1:0-38651 GCA_964385685.1 uncultured Planctomycetota bacterium
TTGACAAGGCAATCAGCCGGCGTCCGGGCCACCCAGAAACAGGATTTGCCCGTGGCGCTCTTCCTGTCGCTTCGAGAACGGCGACTCACCACGGATAAACACAGATGCAGGAACGCTGTTCCTAATCCGTGTGTATCTGTGTGTATCCGTGGTGAATCCCTCCCCTTCGTGCTCTTCGTGTGCTTCGTGGTGAGTTAAGTCCCGATTCGGATTGACACTCTCGGCCCGGCGCGATATCCTGCCTGCCGCCGCAGCGGACGCACAGCCGACAACCCTGACCGGCACGGGAGAGGCATCGATGGCGTGTGGCGAGACCTATCACGAGCTGCACCGGCCCCAGTTCCATTTCACGCCCAAGAAGGACTGGATGAACGACCCGAACGGGCTGGTGTACTACAAGGGCGAGTACCACATGTACTTTCAGTACAGCCCCGACACGCTGTGTCACGCGCCCAACTGGTGGGGGCACGCCGTCAGCACCGACCTCGTGCACTGGGAGCAGATCGAGCACGCGATCGCGCCCGACGAGTACGGCTGGATCTGGTCGGGCTCGGCCGTCGTCGACTGGAACGACACGTCGGGCCTGAAGCAGGGCGACGAGGAGACCATCGTCGCGATCTACACGACCGGCGGGTACGGCGAGCCGCAGAACCCCTGCGTGCAGTCTATCGCGGCCAGCAACGACCGCGGGCGGACGTTCACGAAGTTCGAGGGCAACCCCGTGCTCGGGCACGTCCGCGCGGCCAACCGCGACCCGAAAGTCATCTGGCACGAGCCGACGCAGAAGTGGATCATGGCGCTCTATCTCGACGAGTGTGACTACACGTTCTACGGCTCGAAAGACCTGAAGGAGTGGGACCACCTGTGCGACGTGGCCGTGCCGGGCACAAGCGAATGCCCCGACTTCTTCCCGCTCGCGGTGGATGGCGATCCCGCGAACGTCAAGTGGGTCCTGTGGGGCGCGGCCGGCGTCTGCTCCATCGGCACGTTCGACGGGACGACGTTCGCGCCCGAGACGGAATCGCTGAAGGTCGAGCTTGGCGCCAACGGCTATGCGGCGCAGACGTGGAGCGACGTGCCGGCCGAGGACGGCCGGTGCATTCAGACCTCGTGGATGGCGGGCGGGAAGTATCCGTCGATGCCCTTCAATCAGCAGATGTCGTTCCCGGTCGAGTTGACCCTGCGCACGTTCCCCGAGGGGATTCGGATGTGCCGCCGGCCCGTGCGTGAGATCGAACTGCTCCACGACAGGGCGCACACGTGGCAGGACCACATGCTCCAGGCCGGCGCGAACCTTGTCCCCGAGACGGCCCACGACCTGTTCGACATCTGGGCGAAGGTCGAGCTTGGCGACGCTGACGCATTCGGCATCATCGTCCGCGGCATCGACCTGCGCTATCACGTCGCCGAGAAGAAGTTCACGTACCTCGGCAGGGACACCCCGGTCGAGCCCGAGGGCGGGTGCGTCGAGTTGCAGGTGCTCGTCGACCGGACGTCGCTCGAGGTGTTCGCGCAGAGCGGCAAGGCGTCGGCGTCGTTCTGCTATCTGCCCGAGGCATGGGACGTGCCGCTCGAGTTCTACGCGGCCGAGGGCAGCGTAAGGCTGCTGGACCTGACGGTGCACGAGCTCAAATCGATCTGGGCTTAATGTGGTTCGTTGAAAGCTGGGCGAGGACACACAGGAGAGATTCTTCGCTTCGCTCAGAATGACACGCTCCGTGGACGAGGCCTGGCATGTAGAGCCCCGACGAGTCGGGGCGATTGGACGTAGCCCGGGGTGAAGGCCCGTAGGGCCGAGCCCCGGGAAACGGGGTGGCTTTTGCGGCAGGAGCCCCTGCAGCGGGTGACTGGACTCAATCACCCCTAGCGGGGCTCTCGCTGGCGGCCTGAACCGTCTTCCCCGGGCTTGCCCTTTGGGCTTCACCCGGGGCTACGGTCAAACGCCCGTGCCGGGCTGACACATACGGCAGGGACGCCTGCCCTGGGAGCCTCAAGAGGGTGTTGGAGTAGGGGCGTGGGAATGAAGACGGAGCGCGTCGAAGGAATTCTGGCCGCGATCGGGGACGTGAAGGTCGCCGTCTGCGGCGACTTCTGCCTCGACGCCTACTGGATGCTCGATCCGCGCGGCTCCGAGGTCTCGGTCGAGACGGGGCTTCAGGCCCGCGCGGTCGGCAAGCACACCTACTCGCTCGGCGGGGCGTCGAACATCGTCGCCAACCTCGCCGCGCTCGGGCCCGCCGCGATCCAGGCGATCGGCGTCGTCGGGAACGATCTCTTCGGACGCGAGCTGGTGCACCAGATGCAGGCGCTCGGGGTTGACACCGCCCGCCTCGTGGTGCAGGAGGAGGGCTTCGACACCGTCACCTACTGCAAGCAGTATCTCGAAGGCGACGAGGAGCCGCGGGTCGACTTCGGCGTCTTCAACGAGCGGACCGAAGCGACCGATGCCGCGGTCCTCGACGGGCTTCGCGAAGCGCTCAAGGCAGCCGACGCGGTCATCTTCAACCAGCAATTGCCCGGTAGCTTGACGAACGACTCGTTCATCGACGGAGCGAACAAGCTCTTCGCGGAGTGCGGCGACAAGGTCGTGCTTCTGGATTCGCGCCACTACGCCGATCGGTTCGAGGGCGTCTGTCGGAAGACGAACGAGGCGGAGCTTGCGCACCTGTGCGGCGTCGATGCCGCGCCCGGCGACGTATTCAGCCGGCCGGAAGTCGAGCGGATGGCGGCCGAAGTCTACGGCCGCTCGAAGAAGCCCATCTTCGTGACACGCGGCTCGCGCGGCCTGCTCGTCTGCGACGAGGGCGGCGCGCACGACGTGCCCGGCGTCCAACTGCTCAAGAAGCTCGATCCGGTCGGGGCGGGCGACACGACGCTGAGCGCGCTCGCATGCTGCCTCGCCGCCGGCGTCGAGCCGGCCGAGGCCGCGGCGTTCGCCAACCTCGCCGCCGCCGTGACCGTGCAGAAGCTCTTCCAGACCGGGACGGCCTCGGGCGAGGAGGTCCTCGAACTCGCCGAGGAGCCCGACTACATCTACCAGCCGGAGCTGGCCGAGGACATCCGGCAGGCGTCGATCGTCGACGGCTCGGAGGTCGAGATCTGCTGCCCGCGGGACACGGTCGGCGCGATTCGCATCGGCCACGCCGTGTTTGATCACGACGGGACCGTGAGCGCGCTCCGCCAGGGGTGGGAAGCCGTGATGGAGTCGGCGATGATCCGGGCCATCCTCGGCGACCGCTACGACGCCGCCGACGAGACGCTCTATCACAAGGTTCGCAATCGCGTGCTCGACACCATCGAGAAATCGACCGGCATCCAAACGATCCTCCAGATGGCGGCGCTGGTCGAGATGGTTCGCGAGTTCGGCGTCGTTCCGCCGGGCGACGTGCTCGACAAGTTCGGCTACAAGGCCATGTACAACGCCGCGCTGATGGAGACGGTCGACGCGCGGATCGAGAAGCTGCGGCGCGGCGAGCTGGACGTCAGCGACTACACGGTCAAGGGCGCCGTTTCGTTCTTGCGGGCGCTGCGCGAGCGGGGCGTGCGCCGCTACCTCGCGAGCGGGACCGACCGCGAGGACGTCGTCAACGAGGCGAGGGCGCTCGGCTACGCGGACCTCTTCGACGGCGGCATCTACGGCGCGGTCGGCGACGTGACGAAGTACTCGAAGAAGCTCGTCATCCGGACGATCCTGAGCGAGCACAAACTCGAAGGCCCCGAGCTGGTCTGCTTCGGTGACGGGCCCGTCGAGATCCGCGAGTGCCGCCGGTACAACGGCATCGCGGTCGGCATCGCGAGCGACGAGGTCCGCCGGCACGGGCTGAATTCGCGCAAGCGGACGCGGCTCATCAAGGCGGGCGCGCATCTCGTCGCGCCGGACTTCTCGCAGGCCGACCGGCTGGCGGGCATTCTGTTCGGCGACTGAGAGGGCAGGGGATGGGCGCCGCGATCGATCTCGAACATCCGCTCTTCTTCCAGCCCAACCGAGTCTGGCGCTGCTACACGGGCGGCGTGCTCCTCGACCGGTTCGTCGGCAACAGCCCCGAGCAAGACGGCGACTTCCCCGAGGACTGGCTGGCGTCGACGACCGTCGCGCTCAACGGCCCGCACCAGCAGACCCCGGACGAAGGGCTGTCGCGCGTCCGGCTGCCCGACGGCGGCGACGGGCCGTTCCTGAAGGAGTTGATCGAGGCGGACCCGGAGGGCTGCCTCGGCCCGGGCGCCGACCCGGCCGCGGGCGTCGGCGTGCTCTGCAAGTTTCTCGACTCCGCCATCCGCCTTCCGATCCAGTGCCATCCCGACCGCGCGTTCGCCCGCGAGCATTACGGGAGCGAGCACGGCAAGGCCGAGTCGTGGTTCGTCCTCGACGGCCGGACGATCGACGGCGAGGAGCCGTATCTGCTGATGGGCTTCAAGCCCGGCGTCAGCCGGGACGACTTCGCGCGCGCCGTCGCCGGGCAGGACATCCCCGGGATGGCCGACATGCTCCATCGCGTACCCGTGAAGGCCGGCGACGCGTACTTCATCCCCGGCCGCTTCCCGCACGCGATCGGCTCGGGCGTGTTCCTGCTCGAGGTGCAGGAGCCGACCGACTGGGTCGTGCAGCCCGAACGGTTCGTCGGCCGCACCGAGTTGTCCGAGTCGGACATGTGGGGCCCGCTGGCGCCCGAGGTCGGGCTCGACTGCTTCGACTACGGCGCCGCAGACACGGTCGACGCGATGCTCGACCGGCTTCGCCTCCGCCTGACGCCGGTGCACGGAGCTTCCGGCGGGGCGGTCGAGCGGCTCGTCGGCCCCGGCGTCACCGACTGCTTCCACGTAGACCGTCTCACCGTCGAGGGCGAGATGGAGTACGCGCCCGACGCTCCGTTCCACATCTCCGTCGTGACCGAGGGGCGGGGCGACGTGGAGGCCGCCGGTTCATCGTCGCCCGTTCGGCGCGGCGATGCCCTCTTCCTCGCGCACAGTGTCGGGCGCGTCCGTTATCGCGCCGGCGGCGGCCCGCTGCGGCTCTTCATTATCACGGTGCCTCGTGCAGTCTGAGCGGCGGAGCTCCGCCCGTCGGCAGGTTGCGTCCGGTGGGGCGTCTGGTATAATGCCCGCCCGCTGCGGTGGATTTCTTTCGGCTCTCGGGATCTGAGTGCATCGATGGAGCGAGGCAGCGTCACAATCCGGTCGTTGCTGGTCGGCTCGGTCTTCGCGGCCCTGTTCGCCCTCGTCACGGTCTATTTCGAGAACCGTCCGGCCCCGATCTATCTGACGGCGTCGCAGATCGCCGTCCTGCCCTACATCCTGCTCTTCCTGACCGTCCTGCTGATCAACCCCGTCTGCCGGCTGATCCGTGTCGTCAGGGCGTTTTCGGTGACGGAGATTCTGCTCGTCTTCGTGATGTGTTCGGTCTCGGCCGGCATCTCGACGTTCGGACTGGCCTCGCAGCTCGTGCCCATCATCGGGAACCTGTTCAACCCGAGCATGAACACTGCCCAGAACAATTGGGATCTGTACGTCGAGCCGTACGTCAACGACGCGTACTTTGTGTCGGAGCCGGGCTCACACGAGGCCGCGAAGCGGCTGCGGGCCGCCCACGAACCGTGGGAGAAGGCCAGGAAGGTCCTTAGCGCGGCCCAGAACCTCCAGAAGAGCCGCGACGAACTCGTCCTGTCGCAGAAGATGCTCGACGAGGCCGAGAGGATTCCCGACAAGACGCTGAAGGCCAAGCGGACGGAGGCGCTCCAGCGCCGGCTCACGCTCGCGCAGAACTCCGTCAAGAAGATGGAGAAATGGTGGGACGCGTACAAGAACGAGCACAAGCGCGATGAGGTCCTCAGGGATTATCCGGCGAAAACCGAGGCCCTCAAGGCGGAGATGGATCGCCTCCGGGCCGAACTGGACACGATCAAGACGGGCGCGTTCGACAAGGTCGCGACGTTCCGCAAGGGGCTCCCGAAGGGCATGCGGGCGATGCCCGGCCTGCTCTATGTCCCGGGCGAGGGGACGACGAGCTACGTGGATCGCGTGCGCCGCCTGACCCACGGGACCTCGGCGCTCGCCGACCTGCGCGAGGCGGACAAGCTGCTCGGCGACGCCATCCGGACCGGGGAACGTGTCGACGCGGGCATCGCCGAGCATATCGGCCGTGCCGTGCGGAAGCTCGAGCCGATCTCCGCGACCGAAGAGGTCGAGGCGCAGAGGCAGGCGCTCAAGGACGAGATCGATCTGAAGGGCGACCTGCAGCACGAAGGCGAACGGCGGCTCCGGTCGCTCCACGAGCGCCGGCGCTACGTCCATGAGGGCGAGGCGGATGCGCTCACGAGCGAGATCAACGACGAGCAGTCGTACGTGGACGGATTGAAGGCAGACACCGCGGCGCTGCAGAAGGAACTCGATGATTTCGTCGAGCCGCGGCTGATGCGCATCCGGACGGTGCGCGAGACACGCGCGACGCTCGAGGCGCTCCACTACTCCCTGGCGGCCCGGGCCCCGCCGCCGTACCCGGAACTCCAGGACCGGCTTCGGCTCGAGATGGACCGGTTCCGCAGCTTCGACGCGTCGTGGCCGCGGTTCCTCGCGGGCGACGTGCCGTGGTCGCACTGGCTGCGGCCGCTCTGCAACTGGGCTGTCATCATCGCCCTGACGTACGTTGTCTTCATGACGCTCAACCTGTTGATGTTCCGGCAGTGGGCGCATCACGAGCGGCTCATCTATCCGCTCGCCCAACTGCCCGAACTGCTCGCCGGCTCCGACGCCCCCGACGAACGCGGGGGCGTTCCGAGCATCTTCCGAAACGGCCTCTTCTGGGGCGGCTTCGGAATCGCGGGCGCCATCATGGGCTGGAACATGATCTGCAACGCGAACCTGGTTCCGGGGCTCACCGCCATCACCCTCGATATTGGGTGGGGGCCGTACGTCCAGTTCAGCGCGTTCGCGCCGTTGGGTGGGTTCCGGTTCAGCATCTTCTTCACGATGATCGGGCTCGCGTTTTTGATCCCCGCCCGGATCTCGTTTTCGCTGTGGTTCTTCTGGCTTTTTTGCGGGGTGCAGCTCGTCCTGCTGACATGGCTGGGCTATGGCACGAGTGCAGGCCTCCTTGGGCCGACCTGGGAGTCCGTGATGAATTTCCAGATGGCGCAGGCAGGGGGTGCCCTGATGGTCTTCGCGGCCGTCATCCTCTTCAAGTGCCGGCGCTATTTCCTCTGCTTCTTCATGCCCGGCCTCGTCCGAGACCTCGAGTCGGCGGAACGCGCCGAGTTGAGGGTCTCCTCCTTTCTCTTCTTTTTCGGGTCTGTTGGCTTGATTCTGTTCTTGTCCTACGGCTTGGGCGCCAACATCTGCTACACGATCGGATGCTACTGTGTTATTCTTGCCATCGCCATCGGCCTGACGCGCGCGGTCGCCGAGGGCGGCATCCTCGGGTTCCAGTACTGGGTCGGTCCGTTCCACTTCATCCGAACGCTCTTCGGGATGGACAAGGCATGGACGGCGCCCGGCCTCTACGCGCCGCTCGTGATGTATAACACGCTCCTGTTGCAGGAGACGAAGACGTTTATCATGCCGGCGATGGCGAACGGGCTGAAGATCGGCAGCGACATGAAGATGAAGCGGCTTCGCTTCCACCTCGCCATCGTGCTATGCCTCGTCATCGCCATGGCTGTGGCGCTGTTGGCGCAGGTCGTCCTGTCCTACGACCGCGGGGCGGACCACATGAACTGGTGGTTCCACAACATGGTGCCGGCGGGCCTCTTTGGCACGGTCGCCGGATTCGTGAAGAACCTCGAGGTCGACAACACGGCGGTGCGTTGGTGGCTGCTGTTCGGCGCCGTGTTCATGGCGGGGCTCCTCTACATGCGGCGCCACTGCTTCTGGCTACCGCACCCGATCGGGCTCATCATGCTGGCGAACATCCTGATGGGCGTGTACTGGTTCTCCATCTTCCTCGGCTGGGCCGCGAAGAGCCTGGTCGCCAAGTACGGCAACAAGGAGACGTATGAGAGGTTCCGGGGGTTCTTCATCGGGCTCATCGTCGGGGAGTTGTTCATCGTCGTTCTGTGCGTGATCCTGGGCTATCTCTTCAGTATCGACGGCAAGGTGCATCTGAACCGGCAGTAGGCCGGCCGTGTCTATCCGCTGGTCCAGCTAGGTAAGGTTGGCGAGCGCCTCCGCCGCGGCCTCGACGACGCGGTCGATGTCGGCATCGGTGTGTGCGGCGCCCACGAAGAACGCCTCGAACTGCGAGGGAGCGAGGTACACGCCGCGTTCGAGCATGCGGCGGTGGAATCCCGCGAAGAGTGTCGTGTCGCTCGACGCCGCGTCCTGATAATTCCGCACCGATCCGGCCGTGAAAAACGCGCACCCCATCGATGCGACGCCGTTCACGCAGACGTCGACGCCCACCGCGCGGGCGCCCTCCGCCAGGCCGGCGCACAGCTTCTCGGCCAGGGCGTCGATCCGGGCGTAGGGGTTCTCGGCTTCGAGCACGTCGATGGCCGCGAGGCCGGCCGCCACCGCGAGTGGGTTCCCCGACAGCGTCCCGGCCTGATAGACCGGTCCGTCGGGCGCCATCTGGTCCATCAGGTCGGCGCGGCCGCCGAACGCTCCGACCGGCAGCCCGCCGCCGATGATCTTGCCGAGCGTGGTCAGGTCGGGCGTGACGCCGTAGAACGCTTGCGCCCCGCCCAGGCCGAGCCGGAATCCGGTGATGACCTCGTCGAAGATCAGGAGGGCGCCGTGCTGCGTCGCCAGGTCGCGCAGGCCCGGCAGGAAACCGGCCGCGGGCGGGACGACGCCCATGTTGCCGGCGACCGGCTCGACGATGACGCACGCGATCTGCCCGGCGTTCGCGTCGAACAGCCGCCCGACCGACGCCACATCGTTGTACGTCGCGTTGAGAGTTTCGGCGGCAAGCGCCTTCGGCACGCCGGGCGAGCTGGGCTGCCCGAACGTCGCCGCGCCGCTGCCCGCCTTCACGAGGAAGCTGTCGGCGTGGCCGTGGTAGCAGCCCTCGAACTTGATGATCTTGTCGCGGCCCGTCGCCGCGCGGGCGAGCCGCACGGCGCTCATCGTCGCCTCGGTGCCCGAGTTGACGAGCCGGACCTTCTCGATTCCCGGCACAAGGTCGACGATCTTCCGCGCCAGTTGCAGCTCGCGCTCGGTCGGGGCTCCGAAGCTGGTCCCCTGCGTCGCCGCCTGCGTGACGGCCTCGACGACGGCTGGATGCGCGTGCCCGAGAATGAGCGGGCCCCACGAGCAGACGAGATCGACGTATTCGCGTCCGTCGACGTCGGTCACGCGGCTCCCGCGTCCGGTCGCGATATAGGGCGGCGTCCCGCCGACCGAGCCGAACGCCCGAACGGGCGAGTTGACCCCGCCGGGGATGACGTGGCGGGCCTGCTCGTGGAGTTCGCCGCTGCGGCTCATGAGCGTTCCTCGTTCAGCACCTCGGCCGCTCGGCGCGCGAAGTATGTCAGGATCAAATCCGCGCCCGCCCGGCGGATCGACGTGAGCGCCTCCATCATCGCGCGGTCGCCGTCGATCAGGCCGCGTTCGGCGGCGGCGACGATCATCGCGTATTCCCCGCTGACGTTGTAGGCCGCGACCGGCAGCTCGGTCTGTTCGCGGACGGCGCGGATCACGTCGAGGTAGGCGAGGGCGGGCTTGACCATCACGATGTCGGCCCCCTCGGCCTCGTCGAGTTCGACCTCGCGAAGCGCCTCGCGGACGTTCGGCGGGTCCATCTGGTAGCCCCGCCGGTCGCCGAACTCCGGGGCGGAGCCGGCCGCGTCGCGGAACGGCCCGTAGAACGCCGACGCGTATTTCGCCGCGTAAGACATGATCGGGATCAACTCGAAGCCGGCCGCGTCGAGCGCCGAGCGAATCGCGGCGACCCGGCCGTCCATCATGTCCGACGGCGCGACCATGTCGGCCCCGGCCTCCGCGTGCGACACGGCCACCTCGGCCAGCCGGTCGAGCGTGCGGTCGTTGTCGACCTCGTTGCCGTCGAGCAGCCCGCAATGGCCGTGCGACGTGTATCCGCACAGGCACACGTCCGTGATGACGGCGAGGTCAGGAGCGGCCGCCTTGATCGCCCGGATCGCGTTCTGGACGACGCCGTCGGGCTTGAGCGCATCCGAGCCGGCCTCGTCCTTCGACTCCGGAATGCCGAACAGGATGACGGCCGGGATGCCGAGCGAGGCGAGTTCGGCGCACTCGGCCGCCGCCACGTCGGCCGACATCCGGGCGATGCCGGGCATCACGTCGATGGGTTCACGCGCGCCCTGCCCGGGGCAAACGAACAGCGGCCCGATCAGGTCATCGACCGAGAGCGTCGTCTCGCGAACCATTCGCCGCAGCGTCTCGGTCCGCCGCATCCGTCTCATCCGCGTATCGGGGAAGTCCATAAGTCACGCCTCCGGAATGATGCTGATCTCTTCGTCGGTCAGGTAGCACGCGGGCTCGGCCGCCCAGATGTCGCCCGTCACCGCCTCGGCCCGCACGCGCAGGTTGCCGGCGCAGGCGTCGAGGAACCGGCACGCGGCACACCGCCCCTTCACGTGCTTGTGTTTTTCCTTCAACTTCGCCATCAGCGGATCGGACAGGTCGTGCCAGATCTCGCTGAACGGCCGCTCGCGAACGTTGCCGAACGAGCGATGCCGCCAGAACTGGTCCGCGTAGACATTGCCGTCCCAACCGACGCAGCCGATGCCGACGCCGCTGCTGTTGCCGCCGTTCCGGCGGAGCAGTTCGAGCACGCGGTCGGCCCGCGGGTCCCCCTCGCGCAGCATCCGCAGATAGAGGTACGGGCCGTCGGTGTGATTGTCCACGGTCAGGATCTCTTTCGCAAGGCCGCGGCGGTGCAGGTCGGCGGTGCGGTCGATGATGAGGTCCACGGCGCGGCGGGCCTCGTCGTGCGAGAGATCGTCGCCGACGAGGTCGCTGCCGCGACCGGCGTAGACGAGGTGGTAGAAGCAGGCGCGCGGAATCTCTTCGGCCTCGATCAGGTCGAAGATGCCGGGTATGTCGGCGGCCGTGTGGCGGCTGATGGTGAAGCGAACGCCGACCTTCAGGCCGGCCCGCTTGCAGGCGTGGATCCCAGCGAGCGCACGGTCGAACGCTCCGGGCACGCGGCGAAACGCGTCGTTCGTCTCGCCGAGCCCGTCGAGGCTTATGCCCGCGTATGCGAGCCCGGCCTGTTTGAGCCGGGCGGCCGCGTCGTCGTCGATCAGCGTGCCGTTGGTCGAGAGCGCCGCCCGAATGCCGCGCTCGGCGGCGTATGCGGCGAGTTCGCAGAGATCGGGCCGCATCAGCGGTTCGCCGCCCGAGAAGAGGATGACGGGCGATCCGAAATCAGCGAGGTCGTCGATCAGAGCCCGGCCTTCGCCGGTTGTCATCTCGTCGCCCGCGGGCGCGTCGCCGGAATGCGAGTAGCAGTGCCTGCATTTCAGGTTGCAGCGACGGGTCACGTTCCACACCACGACCGGCCGCCTGTCGAGCGGCGACCGCGCGGCCCGTCTCTCGCCGTGCCCGTAGCGGAGCGCGTCCGAGCGCTCCTTCGTGTCGCAGTACAGCTTCGAGATGCCTATCATTGGGCGGGCCTCGGGGAACCGAGACGGAACGTGCGCGAGAGATCGACGAACAGAGCCGCTTTCACCGGAGGATTGTTCAAGACCGCCATTCGCTCCCAAGTCGGCCAGCAGGCGGTACTCTAGCACAGCCGGGCTTCCAACTCAAGCTCCGGCAGTCGTTCGACGCGCATGTTCCGAGCAGAACCGGGGGGAGGGGCTATTCGACGGCCGCGGTCAGACCGGCTGGCTGGCGCTACCGCGCCTCCCGCTGCACGACTCGCAGCAGTCTATCGCGGCGATACGGTTTCGCGAGCAGAACGTAGTCGTCATGTCCCTTCGCGTTCTCGCCTCCCTGCTCCCTCGTGGTGACAAGGGAACTCAGGAAGACAATCGGGATGTCCCAGGTGCACGGCTCGCCCCTGAGCGTCTGGCCGACGTCGCCGCCGTCCATACCCGGCATCATGATGTCCAGAATAACGAGGTCCGGCTGTTCCTGCTTGGCCGACTGGATGGCGGTCTCCCCATCCTGCGCCTGGATCACCTCGTAGCCCGCGGTCGTGAGGTCGTGCTCGAGCAATCTGCGGATCACCGGGTCGTCGTCAGCGATTAGAATCGTCTTCTGCTTCATGTTTCGACCCCTCCTTCAGGATAGTAGTGCCCCGAGTTCTTCCACAGCCGTTCTCAGCTCGGCCGCGTGCTTGTGCAGGGCTTCCGTATCCGTCTTCTCTCGGCTGGCGGCCTCCAGGCCGCGCGCGATCGTCCGCATTTCTTCCAGTCGCATGCTGGCCGCCGACCCTTTGAGTGTGTGGGCGATCCGGAGGATGGTGTCGAAGTCGCTCTTCCGGACGGCGTCCTTCAGGTTCTCGAGAGCCGTTCGAGCGCTGTCGAGAAGATCATGCAGAAGCTCGTCGTAGAACTCGTCCGGGATGCCCAGTTCCGCCAGGGCCCTTTGTCTGTCGAGTTTCACTTCTCGTTCTCCGCTGTGAGACTCGGGCTGCAAGCCGCGGGTCCCCACCTGACGAGGACCTCTTTCAGTTGCTGCGGGTCGATCGGCTTGGGTAGGAAATCGTTCAGCCCCGCCGCGAGGCACTTGTCGTGGTCCTCTTGCGAAACCGAGGCCGTCACGGCAATGATGGGGAGCGTCTGGTTGCCGCTGCTCCGGATCGCTTCGGTCGCAGCAAGACCGTCCATCACAGGCATCATGATGTCCATCAGGACGATGTCGTACTGATTCTGAGCGACCTTCTCGACGGCCTCCTTTCCATTGACCGCGAGATCGCTCGCGCAGCCCAGGATGTGAAGCAGTGCGCCCGCGAGTTTCTGATTCACGGGCGTGTCCTCAGCCACAAGAACTCTCATGCCTCTGCAGGACGGTTCGTCGACCGCCGTGGCCTCGGCCTGCTGCCCGCCGGCGACATCGCGGTCTATTGCGACTGCTTCTTCCGTGTCCTTGCGCATCGTCGAGTGTCTCCTCTCTAGAGCGCCTCGTCTCGGGCCGGGACCACGCCCACTCTTGTCAGCAGCGCGTCGGCGGCCTCGCCGTCCTCTGGAAGCGCGACCATGTCCCACGTGATGTTGGCCCGCCCAAGCGTTTGGGCTGCCCTTCTCATCATGCGGCCGCAGGGCACCACGGCCGCTTCCGCCCCGACGCCACGCAGGATCAGATAGACATGCCCCTCCCAGTCGATCCCAAGGTGATCGCCGGGCCTCTTCTCCCTCAGAAGCTCTGTCGCGACCTTCGCTGCCTCAGCTTTGGAGAGCTGCGGCTGGGTGCGCAGAACACAGATTGTGACTTGGTCGCGCGCCGTTCTTGACTCCTGTATCAGGGGGGCGAGCCAGCGCCGGAGATCCTCCTCGTCGTTGATCACATTCAGCGTCGGCCGCTCTGCCCCTGATTGCTCCTCCTCAACGGGTGACGCGGCCAGCGGCAACAGAAAACTGAACCGGCTGCCTTTGTTTCGGCCTTCGCTCTCGACCCATAGCTTTCCGCCATGCAGTTCTGCCAGCCGCTTGACCAGCGGCAGGCCCAACCCGGTGCCGGGCGCCCTGGCCGCCGAGCCCTCGGCCGTCTGATAGAATTCCTCGAAGACCTTTTCCCGTTCGTCGCGGGATAGGCCGACGCCGGTGTCGGCGACACTGACCGTCGTCCCCTCGTCGTCCTGGCTCAGGGCGATCGTGATGGCTCCCCCGTCGGGGGTGAACTTGCTCGCGTTCGAAAGGAGGTTGAAGATCACCTGCTTGATCTTGCGTTCGTCAGCGATGATCCCCATGTCGCGGAGGGATTCAGGGATATCGGCCTCCAGGCGGATGCCGTGGTTTCGGCACTTCTCTTTGATCATCACCGTGCTGTGCTCCAGCAGACGCGCGATCCTCACCTCTGAGAGGTTGAGCGTCATCCTGCCCGCCTCGATTTTCGACAGGTCCAGAATGTCGTTGATAAGGGACAGCAGGTGCTGCCCGCTTTCCAGAATGTCGTTTGCGTAATCGGCCTGCTGGGCGTTCAATTCACCGAAGTGCCGCTCCCGCAGGATCTGTGAGAACCCGATGATGGCGTTCAGAGGGGTGCGCAACTCGTGGCTCATGCCTGCGAGGAACTCGCTCTTGGCCTTGCTCGCGCCCTCGGCCGCTTCCTTGGCCGCCCGCAGAGCGCCCTCCGCCGCCTTGCGCCGATCGACCTCCTGCTGCAGGACGGTGTTGGCCCCTGAGAGGGCCTCTTCCGACCGGCGACGTTGGGCAATGTACGCTTTTGTGATCTTGGTCACGCCGAGCCAGATGAACACAAGGAGGGCCAGCACAGCGCCTGCCGCCATGAGAGCCTGTTTTGCCTTCCGGCGCTGTCTCTGAGCAGCGGTCCTCAACTGTCTACGGGCCCGAGCCGTGACCTCGCCTCTTGCCTGCATGTACGCCTCTTGCTGTTGCCTATACTCTTCGCCGCGGAGCACGGCCAACGCCGCACGACGGTCGTGTTCGTGCATCAGTCTGAAGGAGCGGGCCTCCATCGCGCGAAGCTCGACTCTTGCGGCGTCTGCCCGTGCAGCCGCCTGACTCATGAACGGTTCGGGGGCGAGACCCTCGGCTTCCTGAGTGGCGGCCCTCAGTTGCAGCCTGGAACGCCGGTATCGGTGTTCCCACCATTCATCGCCCGTGGCCACCGCCAGGTAGGCCGACATCGTCAGGACTTCGTCGAAAGACGCGATCCTCACGCACGAAGTCTCGAGCCGCGCGGACGCTCTGTGTGTTCTCTGGGCGCTGATGTGAGCCGTCGAGACGAACCATCCCAGACCAGCCAGAAGCGATATGGTCAAAATCAGGGCGGCGGACAGCAGCTTGACCGGGAGCGGCCGGACTGCGGGGGGCGGGACGAGGGAACGCGCTGACGCCATGCCGGTTCATCCAACAAGAGACGGGCAGCGTCGGCATTCCTCTCCAACAACAGTGTCGGCAGTTCCTGCCCGGTGGTTAGCTTCACGCCGAAGGTTCTCAGCCTGCGCAGACACGCCCCGACGCCTACCCGCGCTTGTCTTTTCCCGGCTACGCTGCTATTCTCATGGTGCGAGTGCTTGAGACCGCAGCGTCGACACGCACTTGGTGACTCGTAGTATGAACATCCTTGTCGTCGACGATGAGCAGGTCACGTGCGAGCTTGTCCGCCGTGGGCTGCGCCAGTTGGGCCACGCCGTGCACGCGGCGGCGGACGTCTCCGAAGCGAAGGCGATCCTGGACCACAACGCAATCGACCTGGTCATTACCGATATTCGGATGCCGGGCCAGAGCGGCATCGACCTGCTCCGTTTCGCGAAGCGGAAGCACGGCGGGCCGGAAGTTGTCGTCATGACCGGCTATCCCGAAATCAGCACCGCGGCCTCCGCCGTGGCCGGCCGCGCCTTTGCCTACCTGAGAAAGCCGTTCTGTATCGAGGAACTGGCCAAGGTTGTCGAGCGCGTCGGCGAGCATGTTGCCATGCAGGAACAGGTCGCCCGCCACGCTCAAGAGCTGGCGGCGTCCGAGCAGCGCTACCGGACGCTCGTCGAGGGGATACGGGGCGCCGTCGTGCTCACGGACGAAGATCTTGTGATCCTTTCGGTCAGCGAGCGCTGCAGCGAGGTGTTCGGGCGCCCTCCGTCAGGCCTCATCGGGATGTCGATCGACGAACTTCGCCCTGAGGGCGACGCGGCGGAGGTCCGACGCCAGGTCCGAAGCGTGGTCGATGAACATGCCGAGTTCGTCCGGCTCGACGGCCGGGTGCTGCGCCCCGATGGGTCGCTGCTGGACACGGTCGAGGTCGCCATGCGGTCGGCCGGAAGCCCGTCCTCCGGCGAATCCAGAGGGGTCTGCTGGGTGATCGCCGACGGGTCCGCGGCGAGTCGGTTCAAGCGGGAGGCGGAGATCGCCCGTGACTATCTCGAGGCCGTTCGGCGATCCGCGTCCGGGTCGCGGCGGATTGTCGGCGAGAGCAAAGCGATCAGACGAGTGCTCGACACGATCCGGAGCGCGGCGCCGACAAACGCGTCCGTCCTTGTCTGCGGCGAGAGCGGCACCGGCAAGGAGTTGGTCGCCGAGTCAATTCATCTGAACAGCCGGAGGGCGGAGCGGCCGTTCGTCGTGATCAGCTGCGCGACCCTCCAGGAAACGCTTCTGGAGAGCGAACTCTTCGGTTACAAGAAGGGAGCGTTCACGGGCGCGGTGCGCGACAAGAGAGGGCTCGCCGAAATCGCAGATGGCGGAACACTGTTCGTTGACGAAGTTGCCGAGATGGCGCCGAGTGTGCAGAGCAAGCTTCTCCGCCTGCTGGAGACCGGGCAGTTCCGGCGGCTCGGCTCGACGGAAGACAAGGCGACGGATATTCGAGTTGTGGCCGCGACGAACCGGGACCTCTCCGAGGCCGTGAAGTGCGGCCTGTTCAGGGAAGACCTCCTCTATCGCCTCGACGTCGTGCGGATCGATCTGCCCCCGCTCCGCGAACGCAAGCAAGACGTGCCCGCGATCGCCAGGCATCTGCTGCGCCATAGCGACGTCACAGCTTGCCGAACGCGGGACGTGGCGCCCGACGCGCTCGACGCACTGATGGCCTACGACTGGCCCGGCAACATCCGCGAACTCTCCAACGTCCTCGAACGCGCCGTCATACTCTCCGGGGACAGCGCGGAGATCCGCGCCGAGCACCTTTCCCTCCGCCCGAGCGGAGCTCGGCCTGCCGTGCGAACGTTCAGGCAACTCGAGGAGGACGAGATCGCGAACGCCCTTGCCATCACGGGAGGCAACAAGACGGAGGCGGCCCGTATGCTCGGCATCACCCGGCAGACCCTCGCCGCCCGGCTCAAGCGTCGGCCCTAGTCGGACGCCGCCAACCGCAGCGCGCCCCGGCCGCATGTCAGGACGAACCGCGGCCGTCACACGGCCGCCGGCTTCACCCGCTAGATCCGACCTCGGCGCAGTCGACCGCGAGGCGCGGCGCCGTGTCCGGATCCCATCACACGTGTAAAGATATTTGCCGCTTCGGGGCGGCCGGGAGAGCAGGCACAACCTCTGGTCTGACAAGTGGTTAACCCAAGAGCGTACAATCCCTTGCCATTTGCGCCTGCGACAGGGTGGGGCGGTCGCCAGGGGGCGCGGATTTAACGGCCTGCGGGTACAGCACTTACGAATTGACAGTCGACATGCCGAGGATACGGCACGCTTCTTGCTTGTGTCCTCCCTCGTGGTGAATTATCAGACAGAGAAACCAGACGGTGCTCGTTCTCGGCGAGGTTGGCATCCTCTCCCAAGTGTGCGAACCGTTTTCGCTCGCAGCGCTTTCCGAGTGGCGCGCCCGCGCCTTGGCCGGTCGAACAACTGGCTCGGAAAGCTCGCCGAGGACGGCGCCCCTGGTTTGGCTGGTTCCCATCCACCGCGACCCGGCAGACTCAGCGCGTACGGCGGGCTATACATCGGCGTGGGTTGGCAGCTAGTCGAGGAGCCGCGGGCCCTTGCCTGCGATGAAGGCTTTGGTGACCTCGACGGCCTTGTCGCGAGACGAGATGTCGGGGTACTTCGGCTCCGACGAGATGCCCTTGCCCGCGAGCAACCGCGCGATGCCGACGCGAGCCTCCTGAGCGCCGTTGACCGAATCGCCCAGTATCCGCATCGTCTCCTGCGGTGAATGGAAGCCCATTCCGTTGTTCGCCGAGACATAGTCCCACCGGAACTGCGCGTGCCGGATTTGTTTCCGAACCCCGGCCAACTGTGCCTCCGTGCAGCCGGCCTGGATGGCCGCGGCCACGTCGAAGTGAGCCTTGACGAGCGCGTCTTCCGCCGCCAGCTTCGCGTTGAGCACCTTGGTCTGGATCGCCTCGACGCGCGCCTTGAGCTCCGCCTCGCTCCAGCGATGACACACGCCGCAACTGCTGGCGATGTTGAGCAACGGGCTTTGCACGTGGTGGTCGGTGAACTTCACGCCGCCCTCGCTCCGATACGGCATGTGGCAGTCGGCGCACGACACGCCGCGATACGCGTGGATGCCCGTCACGAACATCTCGTAGTCGGGATGCTGGGCGGCGTGTTCCTCATCACGCTCCTCGTCGTCAGTCTGGCCAGGATATTCTCCGGCGTCCACAGCTACGCAGCGTGACAAGAGCCTAAGCTGGCCGATCAGCACAGCGCGGCGGATCGCGGGCAGGCCTTGAGCGGCGACGCGCGTTGCGCTATAGTACGCGCAACGCTGGCCGCGTGCAGGAGTCATTCCGTTGGACCACGCCCCGCATGCCATGATCCCGCTCTTCATCAATCTGTCGGGTCAGGCCTGTCTCGTCGTCGGCGGCGGGCGTGTGGCCGAGCGCAAGATCACATGGCTTCTGGGGGGCGGGGCCGAGGTGGCCGTTGTGGCTCGGGACGCCACGCCGCAGCTCCAGGAACTCGCCGCACGCGGCCGGCTGCAGTGGTGCGAACGCGAATACGAGAGCGCGGAGGCGGCCGGCTATTTCCTCATCATCGCCGCCACGAACGACCCGGCCGTGAACGAGCAGGTCAGTCGCGACGCGCGCTCCGCCGGACGCCTCATTAACGCGGTCGATGCGCCCGACCTCTCCAATATCTTCACGTCCGCCGTCGTCGGGCGCGGCGAGCTGCAGATCGCCATCTCCACGTCCGGCGCGTGCCCCGCGCTCGCCAGGCGGCTGCGCGAAGAGATGGAGGAGCGGTATCCGGCCGCGTACGACCGCCTGCTCCGGCGGCTGCGGCGCTTCCGCGGCGAGTTGCGGGATGTCACGCCCGATCCGCGGGAACGCAAGGCGACGCTCGAACGCATCGTCCGGTCGGACGAACTGGCCCGGTTCCTCGAAGGCGACGAGGGGCCCCTGGAGGACTTGCTCAAGCAATGCGCCTCGTGATGGTCGGCATCAACCACGACACCGCGCCCGTCGACGTGCGCGAACAGCTCGCCTTCGATCGAGCGCAGCGCGAGCAGGCGCTCGGGGAACTCCTTGCTCGGCCGGACGTGGCCGAAGCGATGCTGCTCAGCACGTGCAACCGCACCGAACTCTACGCCCGGCAGGCCGCGGACGCCGACACCTCCCTGGTCGAGTTCGCCGGCCGGCTGGTCACAGAGCTGATCCGCCTCCGGAACGCCAACGGGCTCGATCCGGATCTCTTTCAGACGCGCTTCGACGACGACGCGGTCCAGTACCTGTTCCGTGTCGCGGCGGGGCTCGAGTCGATGGTCAAGGGCGAGGCCCAGATTCTCGCGCAGGTCAAAGACGCTTACCGCACGGCCTGTGGCGCGCGCGGATGCGACGTGATGTTGCACAAGCTTCTCCACTCCACCTTTCGCGTTGGCAAGAAGGCGCGGGCCGTGACGAATATCGGAGTCGGCTCCGTCTCGGTCGGCCTGGCCGCCATCGAGTTCGCCCAGCAGGCATTCGGCGAGTTGCACGACCGGCGCGCCCTCGTCGTCGGGGCGGGCGAGGTCGCCGCGCTCGTCGCGCGCCACGCCGTCGCACGCGGCGCGGCGTTGTCCGTGACAAACCGGACCGAGAGCCGGGCCCACGAACTCGCCGCCACGCTCGGCGGCCGCGCCGTGCCCTTCGAGCGGCTGGCCGAGGCCGTCGCAGACGCCGACCTCGTCGTGACGTCGACCGCGTCCCCGGAGCCGCTCATCACGAGAGAGACGATGCTCGCCATCGCCGAGCGGCGGAAAAACGAGCCAATCCTTCTCATCGACCTCGCCGTGCCGCGAAACATCGAACCGGTCGCCGGCGACGTCGACGGGGTGACGCTCGCGGGCATCGACGGCTTGCGGGGGGCGGTCGACCATAATCTGCGCCGGCGTGAAGAAGCGGTACCGGAGGTCGAGCGCATTCTCGAAGAGGAGTTCGCCGCGTTCCGGCGCTGGCACAAGTCGCTCGAGGTCGTCCCGGCCATTCAGGACATGATCTCGGTCGTCGAGACGATCCGGCGCGAGGAGATCGAGCGGGTGGCGAAGCACTTTTCGCCCGAGCAGCTCGAGCGGATCGACCGGCTGACCCGCGCGATCGTCAAGAAGATCCTACATCACCCGATAACGAGTCTCAGAGACGACCACGTGAACGGCGGGGAGGACGCCGAATGAGGACGATCGTCGTCGGCACGCGCCGCAGCCGGCTGGCGCGCATTCAGACCGCCGCCGTCGTCGACCGGCTTCGCCGACAACACCCCGACCTCGATATCGAAGAGCAGATCGTCGCCACGAGCGGCGACCGGCTGCCCGACGTGCCCGCCGACCAGGCCGGCGTCGTCGGGCTCTTCACGAGCGAACTCGAGCATCGCCTGCTCGACGGCACGATCGACCTCGCCGTGCACAGCTGCAAGGACCTCCCCACAAGTCTGGCGCAGGGCTGCGCGATCGCCGCGGTGCCCGAACGCGAAGCCCCGGACGACGCGCTCGTCGCGGCGCCCGGAATGACCCTCGACGCGCTGCCGGCCGGCGCGCGGGTCGGGACCGGGAGCGCCCGGCGGGCCGCGCTGCTTCGCCGCGCGCGGCCGGACGTCGTGCCGGCGCCCATTCGGGGGAACGTCGACACGCGTCTGGCGAAGCTCGACCGCGGGGACTACGGCGCCCTGATCCTCGCGGCGGCGGGGCTCCGGCGTCTGGGGTGCGCCGACCGAATCGCCGCCGCGCTTGGTCCCGACTCGTGGTACCACGCCGTGGCACAGGGAGCGCTCGCCGTCGAGAGCCGGGCGGACGACGAGGAGGTGCTCGAGCTTCTTTGTGCCGTCGACGATCCCGAGGTGCACCGGGTGGTCGAGGCGGAGCGTGGCTTTCTGCGGCGGCTTGGCGGCGGCTGTCACGTGGCCGCGGGCGTCCGGTCGCAGGTCGAGGGCGATTGTCTTCGTCTCGCGGGGATGGTCGCCGGCGCGGGAGGCGAGCCGTTCATCACGGCCGAGGTCGCCGGGCCGCTCGATGAAGCAGGAGCGGTCGGCGTCGGACTGGCGGAGCATCTGCTCGCCGACGGGGCCGAAGCGATTCTGAGGAGCGCGGGATGACGGAGCCGAAGGGCAAGGTGATCCTCGTCGGCGCGGGCCCGGGCGATCCGGCCCTCATCACCGTCCGCGGCAAGCGAGCCGTGGAGTCGGCCGACGTGATCGTCTACGATCATCTCGCCAGTCCCGCTCTGCTCGACCTGGCGCCCGACGCCGAGACGATCTCCGTCGGCAAGCAGGCCGGGCAACACACCCTGCCGCAGAACGAGATTAACGAGCTTCTCGCCGAGAAGGCGGCGGCGGGCCTGACGGTCGTGCGTCTCAAGGGCGGCGATCCGTACGTGTTCGGCCGCGGCTCCGAGGAGGCGGAGTTTCTTGCCGGGCGCGGCGTGCCGTTCGAAGTCGTCCCCGGAATTCCGGCCGCCGTCGGCGCGGCCGCGTACGCCGGCGTGCCGCTGACCGACCGCCGCCACGCGTCGTCCGTCGCATTCGTCACCGGTCACGAAGACCCGACCAAGCCGGAATCATCCATCGACTGGCCGCACCTCGCGAGGGGCGTCGGCACGGTCGTCATCTACATGGGCGTGCGCCATCTGGCCGCGATCGCCGAGAGGTTAGTGCAGCACGGCCGCGCGCCCGACACGCCCGTCTCGGTGATCGAGCGGGCGACGACGCCAAGCCAGCGCACCCTTCGCGGGACGCTGGCCGACATCGGCGAGCGCGCGAGGGCCGAGGGGGTTCAGCCGCCCGCCATCGCCATCATCGGAGACGTCAACCGCCTGCCCGACGCCTTGAACTGGTTCGAGCGCCGCCCGCTCTTCGGGCGGACGGTCGTCGTCACGCGCGCCCGGGCCCAGGCGAGTGAACTCGCCGACCGGCTCCGCGACCTCGGAGCCAACGCCGTCGAACTGCCGGCCATCAGTATCCGCCCGCCCGAAAGCTGGGACGCGCTCGACCGGGCGATCGGGGACATCGCCGCGTACGACTGGATCGTCTTCACCAGCGTGAACGGTGTGGACTTTTTCCTGCGCCGGTTGGCCGACGCGGGCGGCGACGCTCGCCGCCTGGCCGGCACCGGGATCGCCGCCATCGGCCCCGCGACGGCTCAGGCCCTGGCCGAGCGAGGCCTTCGGGCCGACGTCCAGCCCGCGACCTACGTCGCCGAGGCGCTGGCCGAAGCCCTCGCCGCCGCCGGAGACCTGAACGGCAAGAGGATCCTCCTCGCGCGCTCCGACATCGCCCGCGACGCCCTGCCGAACGCGCTCCGCGACGCAGGCGCCCGGGTCGACGACGTCGCGGCGTACAGGACTGTGCCGGGCGGGTTCGACGCGGCCGAGGCCCGTGCCCTCATCAAGAGCGGGGACGTTGACGCGGCCACGTTCGCGAGTTCGTCGAGCGTGGACTTCTTCGTCGAACGTGTCGGCGAGGATTCCATAGCGGAGAATGCGAGCGGCATCGTTGCCGTTTCCATCGGCCCGGTGACGTCGGCCGCCCTGCGGAAGCGCGGCATCGAGCCCGCGGCCGAGGCCGCCGAGCACACGATCCCGGGCCTGGTCGCCGCGCTGACGGACCTGCTGAACGGGGAGGGCGGCCGTGACGGATGATCCCGCCCCTGCGCTCCGCGTCGTCGCCTGGGAGGTGACGCGGCGCTGCCCGTTGAACTGCAAGCACTGCCGCGGCTCCGCGCGGGACGAAGACTACGCCGGCGAACTCTCGACAGATGAAGGGATCCGGCTGATCGACGGCATCGCGTCGTTCGCGTCGCCGATTCTCATCCTCACCGGCGGCGAGCCGATGTCGCGGGCCGACGTCTACGACCTCGCCCGGCACGCGACGGGCCGCGGCCTGCGCGTCGTGATGTCGCCATGCGGCGCGATGATCAACCCGGAGACGGCCCGGCGAATCAGGGGGGCGGGCATTCAGCGAATCAGCATCAGCCTGGACGGCGCGTCGGCCGAGACGCACGACGCATTCCGCGGCGTGCCGGGCGCCTTCGACGCGGCGCTCGCCGGCATCGGACACGCCCGCGACGCCGGCGTCGAGTTCCAGATCAACACGACGGTCACCCGGCGGAACCTGCCGGAGCTTCCGGCGATTCTCGACCTGGCGGCTGATATCGGGGCCGCGGCGTTCGACGTGTTTCTGCTCGTGCCCGTCGGCCGCGGCGCCGCGCTGAAGGGCCAGGCGCTCTCGGCCGAGGACTACGAACGGACGTTGAACTGGATCTACGAGAAGGGCCGCGAGGGGGGCATCCCGCTGAAGCCCACGTGTGCGCCGCACTACTATCGCGTGCTGCGCCAGCGCGAGGCGGCGGCCGGGCGAGCCGTGACGCCGGCGACGCACGGGCGGCTCGCGGCGACCAAGGGCTGTCTGGGCGGGCAGGGTTTCGTGTTCATCTCGCATCGCGGCGTGCTCCAGATCTGCGGGTTCCTCGACGTGCCGTGCGGCGACGTGCGCGAGGCCGGCTTCGATCTGCGCACGCTGTACGAGACGTCGCCCGTCTTCCGCGAGGTCCGGGCCGTCGACGCGTATCACGGCAAGTGCGGCGTGTGCGGGTTCCGGCGCGTCTGCGGCGGATGCCGCGCCCGCGCGTATGCGTTGACGGGCGACTACCTCGGCGAGGAGCCGTTTTGCGTCCACGTGCCCGAGGCGCTCCGGGAGGACGGTTCCGATGGATGATGTCGACGTCCGCCTCGTGAACGCGCTGCAGGCGGAGATTCCGATCTCGGAGCGCCCATTCGCCGAACTCGGCGCAGCGTTGGGGCTCGATGAGGCGGAGGTGCTCCGCCGGATCGGCGCGATGGAGGCCGCTGGCGGTTTTCGACGGGTCGGGCCGTCGTTCGATCCACGGAAACTCGGCCACACGAGCACGCTGGTCGCGGCGCGCGTGCCGGCGGACGCGTTCGACGAGGCCGTGGGGTTCATCAACCGGTTCGCGGAAATCACGCACAACTACGAGCGCGAGGACGAGTTCAACCTCTGGTTCACTGTCATCGCCGAGAGCAAGGCGGCGATCGGCGAGATCCTCGACGAGATTCGGAACAACACGGTGGCCGAGCTTGTCGACCTGCCGGCGACGCACGTGTTCAAGACGCGCGTGTGTTTCGACGTGGGAGAAAAATGACCGAACGCGACAGGCAACTGGTCCGCGCTCTGCAGGAAGGGCTTCCGCTGATCGCGCGCCCGTATGCGGAGGTCGCGCGACGGGCCGGCTGGACGGAGCCCGAGGTGATCGCGCGGCTCCGCGAGTGGCGCGAGTCGGGCGTGTTGCGGCGCATCTGCGCGTACATCCGGCACCGCGAGGCGGGCTATGCGGCGAACGGGATGGCGGTCTGGGACGTGCCCGAGGAGCAACTCGAGGAGGTCGGCGCGCGGATGGCGGCGTCGCCGGCGGTCAGCCACTGCTACGCGCGCGAGCCGCACGAACGCTTCCCGTGGCGGCTCTACACGATGCTGCACGGCCGTTCGCGCGAGCAGGTGCTTGCCGAGGCCGAACGGCTCGCCGGGGCGGAGGGCATCGAGCGCTACCGCGTGCTGTTCAGCACGCGCGAACTCAAGCGGTCTTCGATCACGTTCTTTCCCGACGACGATGATTGAGCTGATTCAGAGCGGCATTCTCGCCCGGCTCACGAGGCAAGGAAGAGCGACGCCGCGAGGAGCGTGCCGAAGACGAGCTGCAGCTTGGCCGTTCGGGCGTCGAGTGAGCTGAACGTTTCCCGACCGCGCTCGGATTCCCGGTCGTTTGTCTTTCGGATGAGGCCGATGGCCGGCGGCAGTGCGATGAAGCTGAGGAAGACGGTCGGGGGCGCCAGCCGGCCCGCGTCGGGCAGGCGCCCGACAAGGAAGTAGAGGAGGGTGAGGGCGAACGGGCCCAGCACGAGAAGGCGGTAGTAGATGCACGATCCGCGGTCGCCCAGGAGCGAGGCGACGGTTCGGCATCCCTTTGACGGGTCGGTCTTGATGTCCCGCCAGTTGTTCGCGTGGAGTATGCCGACCGTCAGGAGCGCCAGGGGAATGCTCCACAGGACCGGAATCCAGTCGAAGGCGCGGGCCTGCACGTAGAACGTTCCGAAGACGGGCAACACGCCGAAGCAGAAGAATATGGTGACGTCGCCGAGCCGGATGTATTTCAAGCAGAGCCCGGCACGCGTGTAAGTCAGCGCGAAGGTGGTGCCGATGAGGCCGAGCAGGAGGACGGGCCAGCCGGCCTGCGTGACGAGGGCGAGCCCGCAGGCGATTCCGACCGCCAGGAAGAGAAGGGCGCCGCGGAAAACCTGGGTTTCGGTGAGAAGCCCTCGCACGATGGCGCCGCTGCCGGGATTGACGGCCCTGTCCACGCCTCGCTTGTAGTCGTAGCAGTCGTTGAGCAGGTTCGCGGCCGTATGGAAGCACAGGACACCGAGCATTGTGACGGCCGCCAGGCCCCACCGGATCGAGAGGCCGGCATAGTGCGAGACGGCCAACCCCAGGACGACGGCGAGCGCCGAGGCCGGATAGGCGAACGGGCGGATGGCGATAAGCCACGTCTTCAGGAAGGGCGGAGCGGGGCGGTCGTTCGTCATCGAGGTATCACTCCTGGCGGCAGCTCAAGTGCGTCCGGCGGTCAGACCGTGTCGCTGCATCCATCATTCCTTCAGCAAGATATCACTCGCCGCGAGCAGTTGTGTCTTGACTTCTTGCCCGGCTGACAATATCCTACAGCCAATGTGGGAATTGGCCACCCTTTTCTCGCTGGGTCATTGTGAGCGACCGGAGCGAAAAACCTCAGCCACAGGGATTCACAGACCTCGTCCGTGAACTGGTTTGTTCTCGGCTTCGGGGCATCGGCCGGGTCATGGGCGACGCGGCGGACGTCGGCCAACTGGCGCCCGGCAAGATGCTTCGCACCCGGCTGGCCGCGCGGCTGGCCGGCGCCTGTCCCGGGCCCGCGGACCCGCTCACGCTGCGTCGCGCGTGCGCGGCGACCGAGATCGTGCACACGGCCAGCCTCTGCCACGACGACGTGATCGACAACGCACTCGTCCGCCGCACCCGGCCGACGCTGTGGAAGGAGATCGGCTCGACCTCGGCCGTGCTTGTCGGCGACCTCCTGCTGTGCGATGCGATGTTGCTTGTCGTGCGCACGGGGGACGGCCGGTATTCCGGAACGTTCGTCGACAAGGTTCAGGAGATCTGTATGGCGGAGGCGGAACACGAACTCCGCCTTCGCGGGAAACGGCTCGACGAGTCGACGTGCCTGCGGATCGCCCGCAGCAAGACGGGCCCGCTCTTCGCGTTCGTCGCGTCGGTGTGCGGCGGCGGCGACGAGGCGCTCTCGGCCGCTCTCGAGGAAGCGGGTTACGAGATCGGCACGGCGTATCAGTTCGCGGACGACATCTTCGACATCGTGGGTGACGAGGCGGCGGCGGGGAAGACGCTTCGCACCGACCTGGCTCGCCGCAAATTCACCCTGCCGCAGATGTCGGAGGGCGGAAGGCGGTCGGCTGAGGAGCGCGTCGCCGGCTTGTGCGCGTCGGCCTGCGAGCGGCTGTCCGGCTGGCCGCAGGCGGAGGCCGCGCTTGCGGACTTCCTCCGCCTTGATTTGGGGCCGGTTCTTGCGAAGCTCCGCCGGCCCGCGGAGCGGTGTTTAGAGGTCGGCACATGAAGCTGAGAGGCGGATACGACATCCACCTGAAGGGGCGTCCGGCCAGCAAGGTCGAAGTCCTGCCCGAAACGGCGGAGCTGCACCTGCCGCTCCGGAGCAGGCGTTTCAGTTTTTCCGAGGTCTGCGTCGAGGAGGGGCAGGGCGTTTCGCCCGGTCAGGTCCTGGCGAGAGACCCCTCGCACTATTCCGTGCCGCTGCTGGCGCCGAGGGCGGGCACCGTACGGCTGGGCGCGGCCGAAGGCCACGTGACGCTCGTCGACGTCGCACACGTCGCCGAGGAGCCCTATCATCCCGATGAAGACTTGGAGCATGTTCCCCGGGACACGGGGTCGGCCGGCATGAGGCGCTACAAACTGCTCGACCTGGGTGCGTGGCAGTTCCTTCACGACGCGCACACGGGCGAGCTTCCCGATCCGTTCGGCGTGCCGCGCGCCGTCATCGTCTCGACGCTCAATCTGGAGTCGTTCAGGTCGCGCGGCAGTGTGCTGCTCCACAAGCGGCTGGCCAGCTTCACGAGGGGGCTGGAGCACATCCAGTCGCTGCTCGAGTACCAGCCGATCCATCTGGTCCTGCCCGACATCAAGTCGACGTTCGCGACCCATGTGCGTGAGACGCTCCGCGGCTACGCCTGGGTCAAGCTCTTCACGGTGCCGCTCAGGTACCCGTTCGACGACTTCGCCGTTCTCGCCGGCGCCCTTGATCTGAAGGCCGACCCGGCGGAGCCGGTCTGGGCGATGCGTGTCGACGGCGTGCTCGCTATCGACCGCGCTCTGACGCTCTCGCAGCCGAGCACAGTCCGAATCGTCTCGGTCGGCGGGCCGGCGGCAAGCTCACCGACACACCTGAAAGCGATACCGGGCTATCCCCTTTCGGCCATCGTCGACCGGCACGCGGACGCGGATGCGGCGCGGGTCGTTGACGGCGGCGCGCTGACCGGCCAGGCGCTCGGACAAGCCCAACTGGGGCTCGGAGCCGAGTGCGACGGCCTGACGCTCGTGCCCGAGCACGCCGATCGGGAGTTCCTGTCGTTCATGCGGCCCGGTCTCGACCGCGGCTCCTACAGCAAGTGCTTCCTCAGCACGCTGCGTCGCTCGTTCGCCGAGCGCTTCACGACGGCCCTGCGCGGCGAGAGACGGCCGTGTGTCTCGTGCGGCTTCTGCGAGGAAGTGTGCCCGGTCGGCATCATGCCGCACTTGATTCACAAGTACCTCTACCAGGACGCGCTCGAGGAAGCCGAGCGAGCCGGCGTCGATCTGTGCATCGGCTGCGGGCTCTGCTCATTCGTGTGTCCGTCCAAGATAGAGCTTCGGCGTCAGATGGCCGAGGCGATTGAGCAGATCAAGCAGGAACTGCACCCCGTGGAGGCCGCTGAATGAAGTGGCTCCTGCGCCTGCTGACCGCGCTGCGTCCTCCTTTCGAAGAAGGCGGCCGCTTGCACCCGCTGAAGCCGGTCTTCGACGCCACCGAGAACTTCTTCTTCGGCCCGGGGGCGCGCACGTCCGACGAGCCCCACGTCCGCGACCCGCTCGACGTGAAGCGGTACATGTCGATGGTCATCGTGGCGCTGGCTCCGTGCGTGGCGATGTCGATCTACTACTTCGGGCTTCGCGTGCTGGCGATGATCGTCGTGTCGTACGCCGTCGGCGGGGCGGTCGAGGTGGTGTTCGCCGTCCTGCGGAAGGAGGAGATCAACGAGGGCTTCCTCGTCACCGGCCTGATCTTTCCCCTCATCCTGCCGCCGGCTCTTCCGCTGTGGATCGTCGGCGTGGGCGTCGCGTTCGGCGTGCTGGTCGGCAAGGAGCTTTTCGGCGGGACCGGCCGGAACCTCTTCAATCCCGCGCTCGTCGGCCGGTGCATGCTGCTGCTCGCCTATCCGGTCAAGATGTCATCCAACTGGATCAAGCCGGGCGGCGGGGTCACAGGCCGGCTGCTGCAATACGTGGACGCGTCGAGCGTCGACGTCATCACCCAGGCGACGCCGCTCGTCTCCGCCAAGCAGGGCTCGTTCGCGCCGATGATCGACGTCCTGACCGGTCACGTGGCCGGGAGCGCGGGCGAGACATCGGCCATCGCCATCGTCGTCGGCGGGCTCTTCCTGCTCCTGACGCGCGTGGCCAACTGGCGCACCGTCCTTGGCACGCTCGGCTCGTTCGCGTTGCTTGGCATCATTCTACATGCGGCGCTTCCCGGGACGTTCGGCCCGGTCGGCTGGAACCTCTGCGCCGGCGGGCTGTTGTTCGGTGCGTTCTTCATGGCGACCGATCCGGTGACGAGCCCGATCACGAACACGGGCAAGCTGATCTGCGGCGTCATCATCGGCGTCTCGACGCTGCTCATCCGCAACCTGACCGGATACGTGGAGGGCGTGATGTTCGCCATTCTGCTCGGCAACATCTGCGCTCCGCTGCTCGACGAGGTCGTCTTCCGGTTCCGCTTCCGGAGGCTCCAACGTGAAAGGTAGCCTGTACACGCTCGCCTACGCGCTCGTGGCCGGCACGATCTGCGCGGCCACGCTGACCGTGGTCGGCAACTTCACGCGGCCGTACCGCGAGGCCAACGAGAAGGCCGAGAAGGTCCGCAACATCCTCGGCGTGCTGGGCGTGTCGTTCGACAAGACGGCCTCGGCCGACGACCTGAACGAGCTCGCCGAGAAGGTCGTGCGCAAGGAAGAGAGCGGCGACCTGACCATGTACATCTACGCCAAGCCGGGCGAGCCGGGCACAGTCGACGCGGTGGCGGTCGAGTTCGCGGGCCCGGGGCTGTGGGGCCCGGTCGAAGGGCTGCTGGCGCTCGAGGCGGACATGAAGACGGTCCGCGCCGTCTCGTTCTACAAGCAGGAAGAGACGCCCGGGCTCGGCGGCGAGATCGGTTCCGACGACTTCAGGAATCAGTTCAAGGGCAAGTCGATTCTCTCGCCGGACGGCGAGCCGGGCATTCGCATCCTGCGCGGCAAGGCGTCGGGGAAGAAGGCGCACGAGTTGGACGGCCTCACGGGTGCGACCATGACGTGCAACAAGGTGCAGGCGATGCTGAACAAGGTCATCGCCCGGATAGTCGAGGAGCAGAAGGCCAATGGGCAGTAGCAGCGGGGCGCCCGTCGCCTGCGGCGCGTGCGGCGGCAAGGGCATCGCGACGTTCAAGGACGGGATCTGGAAGAACAACCCGATCTCGATCCAGATCCTCGGCATCTGCTCGGCGCTCGCCGTGACGAACCGGTTCGAGAACGCCCTCGTGATGGGCGTCGCCCTGATCTTCGTCGCCACCACGTCGAACCTGCTCGTCTCGCTGCTCCGAAACATCACGCCGAGGCGCATCCGGATGATGGCCGAGATGGCCGTCATTGCCACGTCGGTCATCGTGTTCGACCAGTTCCTCAAGGCGTTCTACTGGGATATGTCGAAGCAGCTCGGGCCGTACGTCGCGCTCATCATCACCAACTGCATTGTGATGGGCCGGGCCGAAGCGTTCGCGCTCCAGAACCCGCCGCTCCTCTCCGTGGTCGACGGGCTGGCCAACGGCATCGGCTATGCCATCATCCTGGGCATCATCGGGTTCTTCCGCGAACTGCTCGGCACGGGGCAGGTGCTTCTCTTCGAGAAATGGTTTGGGTTCCCGCTCAACATATCGGTGTGGTACGAGCGGAACCTGCTGATGATTATGGCGCCCGGCGCGTTCGTCGCACTGGGCTTCCTGATCGCCTTGTTCAACGTGCTGAAGCCGCCGGAGCCGGAGGACAATAAGCCGTGACCAGCACACACGCACTCATCATCGTTCTTGCAGCCGTCTTGACGAACAACATTCTGCTGTCCAACTTTCTTGGGATGTGTTCGTTTCTCGCGTGCTCGCGCCAGATCGACACGGCCGTCGGGCTTGGCACGGCCGTCACGTTCGTGATGACGGCCACGGCCACGATCAACTATATCATTTACCACTACGTCCTTGCCGAGGGCGCCCTCAAGTGGCTCTTTGGCGAGCGGGCGGCCGCGTGGGACCTGAGCCACCTGCAGTTCATCGTGTTCATCACCGTCATCGCCGCGTTCGTCCAGTTCATCGAGATGTTCATCGAGCGGTTCAGCCCGAAGCTCTATCACGCGCTCGGCATCTTCCTGCCGCTCATCACGGTCAACTGCGCCATTCTCGGCGTGGCCGTTTTCATCGTCATTCGCAACTACACGCTCTGGCAGGCGATCGGCTTCGGATTCGGCGCCGGCGCCGGCTGGGCCCTCGCGATCATTCTGATGGCCGGCCTGCGGCAGAAGATGCGCTACAGCAACATCCCCGAGCCGTTCCAGGGCGTGGCCATTGCGATGATCGTCACGGGCGTGATCGCGATGGCGTTTGCCGGGTTCGCCGGCATGGTCAGCATACAGTGAGCTGTCAACAATGAGCATCATTCTGCTTGTGGCCGTGGTTGTTCTTGGCGGCCTCTTCATCTCACTCGCCGGGGTTCTGCTCCTTGCCGAGCGCTACCTGGTCAACTACGGCGTCTGTGGGATCGACATCAACGCCGGCGAGCGCGAGGTGGAGATCGAGGGGGGCCAGACTCTCTTGTCTTCGCTCTATGAGAGCGAGATATTCATCCCGTCCGCCTGCGGCGGCCGCGGCTCGTGCGCATACTGCAAGGTGACCGTCGAGTCAGGCGGCGGACCCGTCCTCCCCACCGAGACCCCCTACCTGACGCGGAAGGAGATTCGCTCCGGGGTCCGCCTCGCCTGTCAGGTCAAAGTGCGGGAGCGCATCACGATGCGCATTCCCGAGGAGCTGCTGAACGTCAAGCTCTTCTCCGCGACCGTCGCCAGCACGCGTTCCGTCACGCACGACATCAAGGAAATCCGGTTCTCGCTGATCGAGCCGGCCGAAATCTCGCACCAGCCGGGGCAGTACGCGCAGGTGCAGGCGCCGTCGCCGGAGGGCCCCGTCTTCCGCGCATATTCCATCAGTTCTCCCGCGTATGAGAACAACATCGTCGAGTTGAACGTCCGCCTCGTGCCCGGGGGCATCGCGTCGACATACCTTCACGAGTTGAAGGTCGGCGATCCGGTCGTCTTCACCGGGCCGTACGGCGAGTTCCGGCTGAAGGAAGACCCCGCGGTCGAGATCATCTGCGTCGCCGGCGGCTGCGGCATGGCGCCCGTGAAGAACATCATCTACTCGATCTACGAGCGGTGGCCGGACCGCTCGTGCTGGCTCTTCTTCGGATGCCGCACGACGGCCGACGTCTTCTATCTCGATGAATACAAGGCGCTGGCGGAGAAACATCCGAACTTCCACGTGGTCTACGCGTTGTCGGATGCGCTGGCGCCCGGAGAGGAATGGGACGGCGAGACGGGTTTCATTCATCTTTCCGCCGACAAGTTCCTCGAGCCGGGCGTGCCGCGACAGGCGTTTCTCTGCGGGCCACCGCCGATGATCGAAGCCGTGACGCGCGTGCTCGAAGAGAAGGGCGTGCCGCTCGCAGATATCTTCTACGACAAGTTCTAGATGGAAGAAGGGGGCCACCGATGGCGGTCATCACTATTGCCGATGTGTTGCACCGGGCCGAGGAGTTCGAGACCATGCTGGCCGACTACTATCGCGACCTGGCCGAGCACTCGAGCCGAGAGGGCGTGAAGATGCTCACCGATTACATGAGCCGTCACCGTGCCCGCATCGCCGAGCGCCTCGCCAAGCTCGCGCCCGAGCAGGTCGAGCGAATCCGTTCCACGCCGCTGCGGTACGAGCCCCAGGCGGCCGACTGCCGCTGTTTCGAGGGAGTTGAGTTGGCCCCCGGCGCCACCGCGGGCCAGGTGCTCGACGCGGCCGTCGTGTTCGACGAGTGCCTCATCAAGCTCTACCGGCAGGTCGTGCAGCAGCCGGTCGACGAGGATGTGCGGGAGTTGTTCGAGGGCCTCATCCGCGCGGAGGAGCGCGACGAGATCGAGAAGAAGAAAATCAAGGCGATGGACTACTTCTGAGAAAGCGTGTTCCGCACGTCATGCCGCGTTGCCCCCCTGCCATCACAGTCCGCACCCAGGTGTCGCGACCGGCGTGATCCTCATCACACGAGCAGCGCTTCCCCTCCACCGTGTTGACGACGGGGTGCCCGCCGCACTAACATAGACGCGTCGCACAAGAACTATCGGTTCGCGGATACGGCGCACAGGAGAATTCATCGTGAGCAAGACACTGACGGTTCCGCAAAAGGAAGTCCCCGTTCTGCTGGACTGTGACGTCCTCGTGGTCGGGGCCGGGATGAGCGGGTTCGCAGCGGCCGTCTCGGCGGCGCGGACAGGCATGGAGACTGTTCTTGCGGAGAAGAACCATTTTCCCGGCGGGGTCGCAACGAGCGGGCTCATGTGCAGCATATCGAACTACTTTGTGACTCGCGACGGGACGCAAGTCACAACCGGGCTGCCTGTCGAGTTCCTCGACCGCCTTGTCGCCGAGAACGGGATGATGAAGGAGTACCTCAGGCCGACGCAGCCGCAGATCCCGAACGAGCCCGAAGTGGTCAAGCGGGTGATGATCAAGATGCTGAGGGAATCGAACGTAAGGACCCTGTATGGCAGCGAGTTGACCGACGTTCTCATGGATGGCGAGACAGTAACGGCGTGCGTGTTTCAGGCAAGGGACCACGCCTTTGCCGTGACCGCCAGGCAATTCGTCGATGCATCCGGCGACCTGAGCGTTATCCGCAGGGCAGGGGGGCAATACAAAGAGAAGGATGACGGGTCCAGTCTGCTGAACCGAATGGCGAACGTCGATATCGACAGACTCATCGATTGGCTCGAGGAGAATCCCGACAGTTATTCGCCCGAGACAGATATCCCCACGTCGCTCGAGGATACCGTGAAGAACTGGCGGGAGTATGGGGTGTTCCATCTTCCTCACGGCGGCGGCAACGCCATCAGGGTCGTCAAGGAAGCGTTGGACAGCGGCGAGTACCCCGATCACTTCGGGGAGCACGCGAAGAACATCGCGTGCTTCGGTCTCTTCTCCGCCCGCTGCAACAGGGGAACCGTGGTGATCAACTCGAACTGGTTCCTCGGCGACTGCTACGACGTGATCGCCGAAAGCGAACGGGAAGAGGAGGGGCGGCTCCTGGCGGAGGCGCAGGCCGAGTTCCTCGTCAGGCACTTCCCCGGGTTCGAGAACGCATATCTCGTCGAGACGGCGGCGGAAATCGGGCACAGGATATCGAGGACGTTCGTCGGCAGATCCGCGCTCGGCGATGATGATTTCAAAGACGGCAAGACATTCCCCGACGTGGTTGGCCTGGTCACCGAAGTCGACCGAAGAACGAAGCCCCTCGGGCTGCTCGAAAAGGCGGGCGGCCTTCCTCTCGGCATCCTGATCGCGGACAAGCCGCCGAACGCCATTGTCGGGTCCGCCAAGAATCCGAGCGCCGAGTATCCCGGCGTGATTCGTGGTCAGGCGGGTTGTCTCGTTCTTGGCCGGGGAGCGGGAGTCGCCGCCGCGGAAGCGGCAAGACAGGGCGTTCCCGTCAACGCTGTGGACGTCGCCCGCGTGCAGGAGGAGCTGCGAAGGCAGGGCACGCTGCTCGAAATGTGATTGCCTTGAATCACTCGTCTGTCCGATGAGAGCCCATCTCGGCCATCTGTCCGCCCGGGAGCCGGCCTTGATATACCACCCCGGCGCGGTATACTCGGGCGCTGACAGCGGCCCGGGGCAACTCAGATTAGGGACGTTCGCCGCAAGTGAGCCCGCATCGATCACAGAACGACGACGACGCGACGGCCATCGCTCGCGACCTGACGGAGCTGGTCGGACGAACGCCGCTTGTCTGGCTCGACCGGGTGACGCCCGGCGTCTGCGGCCGCGTGGCCGGGAAGTTGGAGTTCTTCAACCCGGCGGCCAGCGTCAAGGATCGGATCGGCCTGAATATGCTCCTGGCCGCCGAACGTGAGGGTCGCCTCGGTCCGGGCACGACGATTGTCGAGCCGACCAGCGGCAACACGGGCATCGCGCTCGCGTGGGTCGCGGCCTGTCGCGGATATCGACTCATTCTGACCATGCCGGCGGCGATGACGCGCGAGCGGCGCGATCTTCTGACCGCGCTCGGGGCCGAGCTGGTCCTGACGCCTGCCGCGGACGGCATGCGCGGAGCCGTCCAGAAGGCCCAGGAACTGGCCGAACGATTCGGCGACGTGTTCATTCCGTCGCAGTTCGAGAACGCCGCGAACCCGGAAGCACATTACCGGACGACCGGCCCCGAGGTCTGGCGCGACACCGCCGGCCGGGTCGACGCCTTCGTTGCGGGCATCGGGACCGGCGGCACGATCAGCGGAGCCGGGCGGTATCTCAAGGAACAGGACCCGTCCGTGCGCGTCATCGGGGTCGAGCCCGCCGAGAGCCCGCTCCTCACCGAGGGCCGCGCCGGCGCACACCGGGTCGAGGGGATCGGCCCGAACTTCGTGCCCGAGGTGCTCGACCGCAGCGTGGTGGACGAGATCGCGACCGTGGCCGAAGCGGACGCGTTCCGGACCACGCGGGCGCTCGCCCGCCGCGAGGGCATCATCGCCGGAGTCTCGGCCGGGGCGGCCGTGCACGCCGCGTTCGAGATCGCCGCGCGGCCGGAGTCCGAGGGCGGCCTCATCGTCGTCATCCTGCCGGATACCGGCGAACGATATCTGAGCACGTGGGTCTACCGATCGTGAACGTCGAGCACCTTGAAACCGATCTGGTCATCGTCGGCGGCGGCGCCGCCGGCCTCATGGCCGGCATCCGCGCGCGGGAAATCGATCCCGACGCGCGGGTCACGGTCCTGGAAAAGGCGCACGTCGACCGCTCCGGCTGCCTGGCCATCGGCCTGAACGCCATCAACCTCTACCTCGGCGACGACCCGCCCGAGGACTACGTCGACTACGTCCTGCGCGACAACGCGGGCATCGCGCGGCGCGACCTGCTGGATTCGATGGTCCGCCGCGTCAACGCGATGGTCGAGCGCCTGGAATCCTACGGCGTGCCGTTCCCGAAGGAGAACGGCGGCTACGTCCGGCGTTCGGCCCGGTCGATCGCGATGCACGGCGAGCAGGTCAAGCCGATCCTCGCCCGGCAGGCTCGCGCCGCGGGCGTGACCATCCGCAACCACTCGCCCGTCTATGAGTTGCTCATCGGCGAGGACGGCGGGGTCGACGGAGTGATCGGGTTCGAGCTTCGGTCACGGCGGATTGTGGCCGTGCGCGCCCGGGCCACGCTGATCGCGACCGGCGGCGCCAGCGGCATCTACAAACCAACGTCGCCGGGAACCGCCCGCAAGAAGACCTGGTACTGCCCCTACTGCGCCGGCGGCGGCCTCGCCCTGGGCATCCGGCACGGCGCCGAGATGACCTCGTTCGAGATGCGCTTTGTCGCCCTGCGCACCAAGGACGTCATCGCCCCGACCGGCACGATGGCCTTCGTGCGCCAGATCGCCCAGCGCAACGCGCTCGGCGCCGAGTACGTCCGCGTCAAGGGCTCGATGCTGGGCCGGCCCCTCACCACGGCCGAGCGCCTGCTCGCGACCGTCGAGGAGAACCGCGCCGGCAACGGCCCCTGCTCGATGGACCTGAGCGGCCTCTCCGGCGCCGAGTACGCCGAGTTGGAACGCAGCTATCTGCAGATGGCGCCGGGGCTCGTGCTGCTGCTTCGTGACGACGCAGACCGCCCGCTCCGACGGGTCGAGGTCATCGGATCGGAGCCCTACGTGAACGGCGGCCACGGCATGGCCGGCTACTGGGTGGACGTTCACCGGCAGACCACGCTGCCCCGGCTCTATGCGGCCGGCGATGTCGCCGGCGGCGCACCGAAGAAGTATCTGACCGGTTGCTTCGCCGAGGCCGAGATCGCGGTCGAGCACGCTGTCGGCTCGATGGGCGGCCCCCCGCGCCAACACGACGTCGACGCGGTCGGCTCCCGCATTCTCGCTCCGCTGGGCCGGGCCGATGGCGTCAGCCCGTACGAGATCGAAGAGCGGCTCCAGAAGCTGATGGACGAGTACGCCGGCGGCGCGTCGGCCTTCTACGAATCCGCCGCGAGCAAGCTGGGCATCGCCCGCGAGATGCTGCGGCGGCTCGAGCAGAGCGCCGGTCGCGCCGGCGCCGCCGACGCCTGCGAGTTGATGGACGCCAACGACATGCACGACCGCATCACCGTCGCACGCACCCTTGTCGAGCACCTCTTCGCCCGCGAGGAGACCCGGTGGCCGTGCTACCAGAGCCGGGCCGACTTCCCCATCCGCAACGACGTCGAGTTCCGCTGCTTCATCAACTCGACCCGTGGCGGTGACGGCCAGGTCCGCTGCTTCCGGCGCGGCCTGGAGTCGCCGTTCGCGCGACTTGATGCGAAGGAGGGCGCCGATGGTCGTGATTGACAAGCGGCTCTGCGACGGCTGCGGCCCGCGCCCGGTCACAGTCTGTGAAGACATCTGCCCCGGCTCGCTCTATCGCCGCGGCCCGGACGGCAAGGCGGAGCTTCGCGACCCGAACGCGTGCTGGGACTGCTGCGCCTGCGTCAAGGCGTGCCCCCGGGCGGCCCTCACGCTCAAGCTGCCGTTCCAGATCGCCGAGTCCGGCCACCGGCTGCTCGCGCGCCGCGACGGCGACGCCATGCGATTCCTGATCCTCGACCGTGACGGGACGGAACTCGCGTCGATGTCCGTGCCCGTGCGGTGCGGCCCATCCTCAGAGACCGTGTGACCGGTTGCGCCGGGGAGGCCGTGGTCACGGCGTTTCTGTTCCGCGAGCTGCGGGTCCGATGGCTCGCCATGAGTAGGGCTCTTGCCCGCGAGCGGTCAAGGGCCGCATCGAATGGCGGGGAGGGCGGGAGCCTGTGCCGCCCCTGTGGTAACCAGTGACAAGAGAACGACGTAGCTCGTCACGCCTTGCCGTCCGTGGACTTGGCTCTTCACTGGAGTTCGCTCCGGTTCACGGCAGTTCACTCCGCTTGATCGAAATCGGAGCCGATTCTTTCGCAGTCTTTTCACAAGGCCCCGCCACGCCGACGGGCTCCTCGCGGATCATCATCGGCTACGGTTGTCCGGACGGTGATCGCCTTCCGGCCTGACCGAAGGAGCCCGTTTCCCTTCCCGTCCTTGTTCGAGCCAATCCCACGCCAGAAGCCTGCCCACCACTTCGGCTAGCTCGTGCCTTTCCGCTTCGGTGTCCTCAGCGGTCGAGGCCTGCGGGTCTCGGTGTAGCGGGCAACATTGTTCGAGTCGGGAACACCCGGCAGGTCGGCGCCTACGCCGGGTTGACCGCGCGGGTGCATCAATCGGGCAGGAGCAACTACCACGGTCGCATCACCCGGCAGGGGTCGCCGTGGCTACGCTGGATTCTGGTACAAGCCGCGATGGTAACACTTCAGCCAAGTGAAGTAAGGTCGCTCAAAGGCCGTGTTACCTCGGGAATTGCCGGGTCATGAAAACGAAATCCGGCGTTCCGTGCAGGTTACTTCATTCCGCTGAAGTGTTACCCGCGATGAAGGTGATCCGCCGGGATGTGAAGCTCAAGAACCTCTACACTCGTGTTCGCAGGCGGGCCGGTCGGAATGTCGCGCGGGTAGCTGTGGCGCGGAAACTAGCTGGGATTTGCCGGGTCCGACTCCGACGCTGGCGCCGCGAACACGCCATCGGCGAACGGATGAGATGAGGCAAGGCGTGCATCAGCGCTACATCAAGGCCCGGTTTCGCGCCTGACGAGGAAGAGCTCCTTCGGGATCTCGTCCAGCGTCGCTATTATGATTGGGCTGAGTGGCGCGGACAACATCATGCACGGTCCGCCCGAACGGAACGGAAACGGTGCGAATGGGTGACGGCAAGGCACGCCGTAAGCTATCTGCACGTTCACTATATTACAGGGCGCTCTGGGGCTGTTTCTAAGCAGAGCCCAAGGGAGGCCAGAAACATGTAGGAGATCGAAGAGATTGTGGAAGCCCCTGTGGCGAAAGCCCCTCGCGCTTCGGTTATGGGTGCGCCTGTTTCGCCAAGATTAGTACGAGAGACCGTTCTTTTTCGCAGTATTTGTTGAGCCGCCGAACAT
>CAYLQD010000025.1:0-37737 GCA_964385685.1 uncultured Planctomycetota bacterium
CGATCAAGATTAAGCCCGCCGCGAGGGCGGGCAAGATTACGATTACGAAGGAAGACGGAAGGAGGAGAAGATGAATATGTCGAGGACGAAACGACGGCGGGTGACGCGGGAGCGCCGCGCTCGCATTGCGCGGATGCTGGATGAGGGTCGGCCGCTGCCGGAGATCGCGCGGGCCTGCGGCTGCGGGCTCGACGCGGTGCGTCAGCACGTGCGCGCGCTGCGGGAGTCGGCTCAGATCCGCGCGGTCGACGAATGGGGCGCGGCGGCGTCGGCGACGGCCGACCTGGTCGAGGCGCTCGAGGCCGCGGTGCTGAAGGTGCGCGCGGCGCAGGACCGGACGGCGCTGGACACACCGAACTACCGGAAGCTGGTGTGGATGGAGGTGTACGCGATCCGGCAGTTGATGACGGTTCGGCGCGAGCTGGCCGCGGCGCGGAAGGCGGATGCGGACGCGGAGCCGGAGGAGGACGACTGGGCGGCGATGTCGCCCGAGGAGTTGGTCGTGGCGGCGCGGGCGGCGGGGTTGAGCGACGAGCGGATTCTGCGCGTGTGGCCGGACGCGCCGGGTGTCGAGCATCCGGCGGGTTGGGCGCCGCCTCCGAGGCCGGGGGCGCGTCCTTCGGCCGATGACGCGGGCAATGATGTAGGGGCGGTCCGTGAACCGCCCGCGTATGAGGGTGCGGGGCCCGGTCAGGGGACACGTCCCGATCCGCTTCCGCCGGAGGCGGAACCGGCTTCCGGCACATGTCCCCGTCCGGCCAGCGCGGAGGCCGACGAGGCGGGTCCTGGTGTAGGGGCGGACCGACGTGTCCGCCCAAGCGCCCATACGCCGACGACGCCTCTTGCGGCCGATGACGCGGGCAATGATGTAGGGGCGGTTCGCGAACCGCCCGCGCCAGACGATGCGGATTGCGCCCGCGCGAAAAGCGGTGACAGGCACGTCTCCGCCCTTCGACAAGCTCAGGGCTCCGCTGGTGCCAGTCCCCGTTTTTCGGCGTCGCGCCCGCCGCTACCGATGCCGGTGCCGCCGCGTGGCCCGCAGCGGCTGAGCTACGTCGTGCGCGGCCGGATACCCATCATCCCGTTCGCGCCCGCGAAGAAGGCGGGGTGATTACACCACGGCTTCTTCACCACGAAGTTTACCCGCCAAAGGCGGGACACGAAGGACACGAAGTTTACCCGCCAGAGGCGGGCTTGCCCGCCACAGGCGGGAACGGCTCACAGTTTTCTTCACCGCGGAGGACGCAGAGAAGGCAGAGAGAAGCATTTGGTCCGCCTCTGCGGGTCGGACGTTTCGGTCGTGATCTTACTCGCAATTATAATCGTGCTCTGTTGTCGCACAGGCGATTACGATTAGGATTAAGCCCGCCGCGAGGGCGGGCAAGATTAAGATTACGAATGAAGCATAGGATGAGGTTCAAAGCGTGCGGGTCGAGTAGAAAAGGATGACGCTTGGAAGGAGCGCGCGTCTGAAAGAGTGACGCGGGGCGGCCCGGCAGAGAACGGGACAGGCAACGGTGTGCCAGTCCCGGTTTTCTGCGTGCGGGCCGCCTGTGGAAGGACGTTCGGGAGTCTGCTGCCGGATGAGTCTTATTTAGTCCGGGGACACGTATCGCTCCGCCTCCGCCTCTGCGGAAGCGGCTTCCGATACATGTCCCCATTCGGGCGGGCCGATTTTTCCGGCCACGTCCGGGCCGTCTGGCAAGCGGAGCGACCGGGCGAGCGACCCCATCGCGACCTCGCGCATTCGCACTTCCTCGAACCAACCGCGGAAAGGAGTTTCGCCGTCCTGCGATGACGTGACATAGGACTGGACGTCCAACCTGGGATGCCGCCGCTCAACTTGACTCCCGCCCGAGCCCTTGATATAGTCCTCAACGACAGCAGGTAGCCGGTGGCAGGCGGCGGGCAGCAGTGCCGCGAGTTCTGCCGTCGAACGTCGTTGCTACCGGCTGCCGGCCGACAGCTAGTTATCAGTCATCAGTAATCAGTGATCAGTGGCCACGGACTTGGGGCCAGGGGCCGGCGACTGGTCGTGAGAGATAACTGGTAACTGATTTGCTCTGTTGAAAACCGAGATCCTTCGCTCACGCTCAGGATGACAACCTGTGCAGATGGCCGCATACTGTCATTCTGAGCGAAGCGAAGAATCTCTTGACACCACTGAGCCGGGCTTTTTCAACAGAGCATAACTGATTACTGATCACTCGTTCCGAAGGATCGCGCGTGCCAAAGCAGACGCCGATGATGGAGCAGTATCTCCGCATCAAGGCGGAGCATCAGGATGCGATCCTGCTCTTCCGCATGGGCGACTTCTATGAGATGTTCTTCGACGACGCGGTCACGGCCTCCCGCGTGCTGGGCCTGACGCTGACGGCGCGGTCGAACGAGAAGGAGAAGATCCCGCTCGCCGGGGTGCCGCACCACGCGGTCGACGGCTACGTCAAGAAGCTCATCCTCGCGGGGCACCGCGTCGCCATCTGCGACCAGCTCGAGGACCCGAAGCAGGCGAAGGGGATCGTCGACCGCGGGGTGACGCGGGTCATCACGGCCGGCACGCTGACCGACGACCTCCTGCCCGACCAACGGGCGAGCAACTACCTTGCCGCCGTCTGCCCGAAGAGCAAGGCGTGCGGGCTCGCCTGGGTCGACCTGTCGACCGGGCGGTTCTTCGTCGAGGAGGTCCCGCCGGATCGTCTGAGCGACGAGCTGGCTCGCATCGGCCCGGCCGAGTGCCTCTATCCCGAGGGGCTTCCGGGCAAGAACGCGCGGCTCGTCCGCGACTTGCGGCGAACGACGACGGCGGAGGCGCGGCCCGACTGGGTCTTCGAGAAGCGGAACGCTCTGAAGGCGCTGCACAAACATTTCGGGGTCGCGTCGCTCGACGGGTTCGGCTGCGGCGGCCTCGACGTCGGGGCACGCGCGGCCGGCGCCGTTATCGAGTACCTCAACGAGACCCAGCGAACGTCGCTCGCCCACATCGACCGAATCGAGCGGTTCGTCGACGAGCGGCATCTCCTCATCGACCGGACGACGAAGCGAAGCTTGGAGCTGGTCGCGACGATGCGGACGGGCGAGCGGCGCGGCAGCCTGCTCGGCGTGCTCGACAAGACGGCGACGACGATGGGCGCGCGGCTCCTGCGCGAGTGGCTCCTCTCGCCGCTCCGGTCGCCCGAGGCGATCAACCGCCGGCTCGACGGGGTCGCGGAGTTCGTCGGCGAGCCCGACCTGCGCGAGACCGTGCGGCAGGTGCTCGACCGGGTGCACGACATCGAGCGGCTCGCGGCGAAGATCAGCACGGGCCGTGCGAACGCGCGGGACCTCGTCGCGCTGCGGGCGTCGGCCCAGATGCTGCCCGAGCTGCGGCGGCTCGTGTCGGACCGCGAGCCGGCGATCCTGGCGGACATCGCGGCGCGGCTCGACCCGCTCGACGACATCGCCGGGCTGATCGCGCGGGCGATTGTCGACGAGCCGCCCGTCACGATCCGCGAGGGCGGGATGATCCGCCGCGGCTACAACGCCGAACTCGACAAGTTGCGTGGCATCCAGCGTGACGGCAAGTCGTGGATTGCCAAGTACCAGGCGGCGGAGAGCAAGCGGACGGGCATCGACACGCTGAAGGTCGGGTTCAACAGCGTGTTCGGCTATTACATCGAGATCACGCACGCGAACGCCGCGAAGGTGCCCGTCAACTACACGCGGAAGCAGACGCTCAAGAACGCCGAGCGATACATCACGCCGGAGCTGAAGGAGTACGAGACGAAGGTTCTGACCGCGGGCGAGCAGGCCGACCACATCGAGTACGATCTGTTCGTCGAGGTGCGCGAGACGGTCGCGGCGGAGACGCGGCGGATCCTCGCGGTCGCGCGGGCCGCGGCCGAGCTGGACGCGCTCGCGGGGCTGGCGACCGTCGCGGTCGAGCAGCGCTACTGCCGCCCGGTCGTCGACGATTCCCGCAAGCTCCTCATCAAGGACGGGCGGCATCCCGTGCTCGAGCAGATGCTCGAGGGCGAGAGCTTCGTGCCGAACGACTCGATGCTCGACGGCGAGGACGTCGTGATGGCGATCGTGACCGGGCCGAACATGGCCGGCAAGTCGACGTACATCCGGCAGGTCGCGCTGATCGTGCTGATGGCGCAGATCGGGAGCTTCGTGCCGGCGAAGTCGGCCGAGATCGGCGCCTGCGACCGCATCTTCGCGCGCGTCGGCGCGTCGGACGAGATCGCCCGCGCCCAGAGCACGTTCATGGTCGAGATGAACGAGACGGCCAACATCCTTAACAACGCGACCGACCGGAGCGTCATCGTACTCGACGAGGTCGGGCGCGGCACGAGCACCTACGACGGCGTCAGCATCGCGTGGGCCGTGAGCGAATACATCCACGAGAAGGTCGGCGCGCGGACCCTCTTCGCGACCCACTACCACGAGCTGACGGCGCTCGAATCGATCCTGCCGCGGGCGCGGAACTACAACGTCGCAGTCCGCGAGTGGGAGGACGAGGTCATCTTCCTGCGGAAGATCATCGAGGGCGGGACGGACAAGAGCTACGGCGTGCACGTCGCGAAGCTCGCGGGCGTGCCGAAGCCCATCATCGAGCGGGCGAAGAGGATTCTGGCGCAGCTCGAGGCGAGCAACCTCGACGAGGAGGACCGGCCGCGGATGGCGCCGACGAAGGTCAAGGCGAAGAGGCCGGGCGAGATGCAGCTCACCCTCTTCCGCTCGCCGCACGAGGCGACGATTGACGCGATCAGGAAGCTCGACGCCGACACACTCAGCCCGCTCGAAGCCCTCATGAAGCTCAAGAGCTTGAAGGAAGAGATCCTCCGGCGCGAGCGCGGGGAGTGATTTCCGATGGAATGATGTTCGGGCGCGATGTATAATCCGGCGCAATGAAGGTTCGCGAAGTCATACGGATGCTCGAGGAAGACGGCTGGCACGTCGTCGCGACCCGCGGCAGTCACCGTCAGTTCAAGCATCTGTCGAAACCCGGCCGCGTTACCGTGGCCGGCAATCTCGGTCACGACTTGGCAAAAGGGACTTTGAACAGCATAATGAAACAAGCTGGTCTGAAGGAGTAAGCGATGCGGCGCTTCCTGATCGTCATTGAGAAATGCGAGGCGAACTACTCCGCGTATTCGCCCGATCTTCCGGGGTGCGTGGCGACCGGCGCCACCCGCGAGGAGGCCGAGGAGAACATGCTTGAGGCGATCAAGATGCATGTGGATGGTCTGATCGAGGATGGCCTGCCGGTGCCCGAGCAGCAGTCCATTGCTGAGTATGTCGTCGTGTAGGCCTGGGCACCATTTCTTCGCGACCGTCGCGTCCTCTGCCCTGAAACCCGTTGACTTCACTCACGCCGCTCGGTAGCATCCCCGCCAAGTCAACTCGCGTCATCGAGGAGCCAGGGCATTGTCCGACAGCAAGAGCGAGGCGGCGAAAGACCAGCACGAAGTGATCGGCGTGTCGTCGGGCGGCTCGGAGAAGCCGTTCGAGCGGACGACCCATCCCGACGCGCAGTGGTTCGGGAACGCGGGGCTCGGGCTCTTCATCCACTGGGGCATCTCGACCGTCGCCGGCAACATCGACCTCTCCTGGGGAATGATGGCCGGAATGCCCGGCTTCCCGGACGAGCTGGAGCGCGTCAAGCCGACGGCGAACGAATACTTCAAGCTCGCCGACCGGTTCAAGCCGGACAAGTACGACCCCGACAAGTGGCTCCGGACGGCGAAGGCGGCGGGCTTCAAGTACGCCGTGCTCACGACGAAGCACCACGACGGCTTCACGCTCTGGCCGTCGAAACGCAGCGACTTCGGCGTGCAGACGTCGCTCCCCGGCGTGGACCTCGTCGGGCAATATGTCGCGGCGTGCCGGAGGAACGGGCTGCGCGTCGGCCTCTACTACTCGCCGCCCGACTGGCACTACAACCGCGACTACATGACGTTCCACTACGGCAGTTGGGACCAGAACCGCTTTCCCGGCCGGCCGCACTACGGCCCGCGGCGCGAGGCGCTCGACGAGATCCCCGAGCCGTCCGCCGAATTCGAGCAGGGCTATCGCGGCACCGTCCGCGGCCACGTCGTCGAGCTGCTGACGCACCACGGCCGGATCGACGTGCTCTTCTTCGACGGCGGGCCGGACGTAATCTCCATCGACGAGATCCGCGAACTCCAGCCCGGCATCGTCGTCAATCCGCGGATGCACGGGATCGGCGACTTCGCGACGCCCGAGGGGTGCATGCCCCAAGAGCGACCCGACGGCTGGTGGGAGCTGTGCGAATGCTGGCCCGACGCCGGCTGGGGCTACGACGACCGCCACGAGGAGTATCGGCCGACGGGCTGGATGCTCTCGCGGTTCGCGCAGATACGGAGCCTGGGCGGCAACTACCTCATCAACACCGGGCCGAAGGCCAGCGGCGAGATGCCCGACGTCTACTACGAACGGATGGCCGAGCTGACCGAGTGGATGAAGCGCGGCGCCGAGTCCGTCTTCGACACCGAGCCGGGCCCGTTCCCGGAGCGGGTCAACGTGCCCACGACCATCAAGGGTGCGACGTGGTACCTGCACGTCCTGCCGGACTTCGACGGCACGGTCGAGGCCCGCGATGTCGAAGAGCCCAAGAGCGCCACGCTCCTGCGGACCGGCGAGCCGGTCGAACACTCGTTCAGCGGCGGCACGCTGACCATCGACGTCCCGGCGTCCGTGCGCACCGACCTCGACGATGTCGTCGCCGTTCGCTGGTGACCTCTGCGGCAACGTGCGGCGATGCAGGAATTCTTCGGAGATAGCTACGCCGCGTCGCGTCGCCGGTCGGAGATTGAAGTCCAGCTCGCGAAAGAGCCGGCGACGATGAGGGCGCATCCCGCCCACAACTTGATGTCCGGCGCAATCCCGAGGTAGAAACAGCTCACGAGCGTCGAGAGCAGCGGCGTCAGGTACGAGCAGGCCATCACGAACACGACGTCGCCCTTTCGCATGGCGATATCCCAGCACACATATCCGAGAACGGTCGCCACGCTCATGATCGCGGCCTCCGCCGCGGCCCGCGGCGTCCACGAGCCGGCCTCGCGGAACGCGAGACGCAGGGCCAGCAGCACCAGGCCGGTGGCCACGATGAAGAACGGAACGCCGCCGCCGCTCTTCGGGTCGGCCCAGCGGCGGGTCAGATTTGAGTAGAGGGCCCACGAGATCGCGGCCATCAATGCGAGCACGTACGCGGCCGGGTTGCTCGCGACGTTCCTCAGCAGCGCGGCCCAGGAGATCGGCCCGCCCTGCGTGAGCACGAGAAAGACGCCGGCCAGCGCGGCGGCGGTCCCCGGCAGCAGGAGCAGACCGGCCTTCTTGTTCAGGAGGGCGAGCGAGAGCAGAATGGTCAGCGTCGGCCAGAGGTAGTTCAGCAGGCCGAGTTCGAGCACTTGGTGGCGGTCGTCGGCCAGCCCGATAGCCAGCAGCAGCGCGGCCGTGTAGAACACGAAGAGCATCCCGCAGCCGAGCAGGTAGCGGAGCGGGAGTTGTCGCGCCCGCTTGGCCGAGCGTCGTTTCCAGATCAGGTAGCCGGCGCAGAGTATCCCGCCCGTCAGATAGACCGCCGCCCCCGTGGTGAGCGGGCCGACCTGCTCCGTGAGGCGCCGGGCCAGCGCGAACGTCGTGCTCCAGAGCAGAATCGCGGCGAGCCCGAGGAGGGTGTCTACGTCCGGTTTGAACTTCGGGCCCGGCACCTGTCGAATCCTCCTGCGACAAAGCCGCCGCCCGGTTGCGGGCAGACCGCGCGGATGAACGGTACCCCGATCCGTTCGAGAACGCAACCACAAGTTCCGCTCCGGGCCCTGCCGGAAGGCCGTCCGTTCCGCTCGAGAGCGCAACCGGGAGTTGCGCCGCGGGCCCCGCCGGAGGGCCGTCCGTTTCGGCCTGGAGTTCGCCGTACCTGGACGGCCGACTCGGCGCAGACGGGCCCGGCGGGGCTGTACTCATGATGAGTACAACCCCTGCGGCTGCGAAGAACCGCCGGAGAGCCGGACCGAGGTTGTCGACCTTAGCCACACCGTCCGACAGGTGTTCGCCTGTGCGCACAGGCGAACACCTTTATCAAGGTCAGGTGGTGTGTGGACGTGATGTGTTCGTCCGAACGTTCAAACGAACACCTCGCCTTTCGTGGTTTCTCCACAGGCGGGCGCGACGGCAACATGGCTCGAACAGCGCCTCCCCAAGGCGACGGCTTGCCGGCGTCTGGCGCTTGACAGGCCCGCCGGGAACCGGGTACTGTGTCCGCGAACATGGACGCTGGCGGCTTGACGGAAACGCCGATCGAGGATCTGACCGTGGATCTCGACAAACTCGACAGGATGACGAAGGACCGCCGCTTCATCCCCGGCGTCTACAACTACTGCGACCGGTGGTGTGAACGCTGCCCCCTCACATCGCGCTGCCTCACCTGCGCAATGGCCGAGGACGACGACACCGACTCGGCCGCTCACGACATACACGCGGCGGCGTTCTGGCGAAAGCTGCACGCGATCTTCGGCCGGACGCTCGAGATGCTCGAGCGAATCGCCGAGCAACAAGGGATCGACCTGGGCGAGGCGGACCTCAAGGCCATCGCGGAGGACGAACGCCGCATCGACGAGAGAGTCCGGGACCACGAGTTAACCGAATCCGCGCGGGAGTACGCCAGAGCGGTCGTAGCGTGGTTCGAGTCGAGCGAGCCGCCGTTCGAAAGGGAGGGCGAGCGCCTGGCGGCCGCGGCGCGGATGGGCCTCGACGGGGTGGACCCCGCCGCCGAAGCCGCGGACTTGGCCGACGCCGTCGACGTCGTCCGCTGGCACCAGCATCAGATCGGCGTCAAGCTGGCCAGGGCGCTTCACCAGGACGAACACGACGGCATCGGTGACGGCCCTCGCGACTCCGATGGTTCCGCCAAGGTCGCGCTCCTCGGGATTGATCGGTCGATCGCGGCCTGGGGCGTGTTGCGGGCCGCACTGGTCGACGAGCGCGACACCACCCTCGACATGCTCGTCCGGCTCAATCGCCTGCGCCGGAGAACCGAGCAGGCGTTTCCGCGTGCGCGGAGCTTCGTGCGGCCCGGATTCGACGAGCCGGCCCCGCCGGTCGGATAGGCGGAGCGGCCGCTTGCCCGCTTCCCTCGCACGTGATTACCAAGTCCGAAAGGTGTTCGCCTGTGCGCACAGGCGAACAGCTCCAACAAGTCCAGGCGGCGCATTGTCGTGGCGCGCTTGTCTGAGCGTCCGAGCGGGCAGGCAGGCACATAGGCCGCGGCCAGCCCCTTCGCGCACGCCCTGCCTATTGATTGGGCGGCGACAACCACTATAATCCCGACTGTCGTGCGGCGCGACGACCGCACGCGCGAGCGTTCCGCACAGAACCGATGCCCTGAGGAGTTGACCGAGTGGCACATCAGGTGACATTCATCGACGGCGACGGGATCGGGCCGGAGATCGCGGCGATCACGCGCAAGTGTGTCGACGCGACCGGCGTCGACATCGAATGGGAGATCCAACAGGCCGGGAGCGACGTCTACGAACGCGAGGGCACGCCGCTGCCCGACCGCGTCGTCGAGTCGATCCAGCGGACCAAGACGGCGATCAAGGCGCCTGTCACGACACCGGTCGGCACGGGCTTCCGGAGCGTGAACGTCGCGCTCCGCCAGCGGCTCGACCTCTACGCCTGCCTGCGGCCGTGCAAGTCGTATGAGGGCGTGCGGTCGCGGTACCACAAGATCGACCTCGTCGTCGTCCGCGAGAACACCGAAGACCTCTACGCGGGCATCGAGTTCGAGAAGGGCACGCCCGAGGCCGCCGAGATGATTCAGCGGATCGAGGAACTGACCGGGAAGAAGATCCGCGACGACTCCGGCATCAGCATCAAGCCGAACTCCGTCTTCGGGACCGAGCGGATCGTGCGGTTCGCGTTCGACTACGCCCGCGCCAACGGCCGGAAGAAGGTCACGTCGGTCCACAAGGCGAACATCCTGAAGTTCAGCGACGGGCTGTTCCTCGATGTCTCGCGGCAGGTCGCGAGGGACTACGCGGACATCGAGTTCGAGGACCGGATCGTCGACAACATGTGCATGCAGCTTGTACAGAAGCCGGAGTTGTACGACGTGATGGTGCTGCCCAATCTCTACGGCGATATCTTGTCGGACCTGTGTGCCGGGCTGGTCGGCGGGCTGGGGGTCGCGCCGGGCGGGAACATCGGCGACGAGATCGCCGTCTTCGAGGCGACGCATGGCAGCGCCCCGAAGTACAAGGGGCAGAACAAGGTCAACCCGACGGCCCTCATTCTGTCGGCCGTGATGATGCTGCGGCATCTGGGCGAGCGCGACGCCGCCGACCGGCTCGAGGCGGGCGTCGCCGCCGTCATTCGCGAGGGGGTGTCGGTCACGTACGACATGAAGCCGCATCGCGACGACCCGACAGCCGTCGGATCGAGCGAGATGGGGGATGCCATTATCGAAGCGATGGGGCGGGCGTAGAACTCATCAAGAGCAGTCGATGTTGTTGTTTGTCATGTGTGACGCGGTATTCTGAGCCGAGACAGGTGTTCGCCTGTGCGCACAGGCGAACACTTTTTCGGAACTCGATGGAGGTGGAACGATGAAACTGCTGGCAGCGGCTCAACTGTTCCGAGGGCTCTCAGACGGGACCCGTTTGCGCATCCTCAACGCGCTGGCCGCTGTTGGGCGAATGAGCGGAACGGAACTCGCCGAACTGCTTCTCGTTCCCAGGGCGAGGGTGGCCCGCCACTTGAGGTACCTTTACAGGTCACGGTTGGTCACGACACACCGCCACGGCAGTGAGACCCGGTATGGCCTGAGAGAAGAGGACGAGGCAATCCACAGGATCGTCGTGAGACTGATCAGGCAGCGTATCGCTAATCTTGAGGGCCTCTCGAAGGACAACAGCAAGCTGAAAGCGTTGCGGAGGCGGGCTTGAGCGGAGTTGAGAGGTGTTCGCCTGTGCGCACAGGCGAACACCTTTTTTGCCGGGCTTGACGGGCTGCAAGCGTTGTGGTCAAATGCCCGCGTTGCGTTGCGGGCGCGAACGTCGCTCGTGCCTCGTCCATGTGTCCGGGCGGGATCTGTTCGTACGATTTGTGTGCCGCGAGGCCGACGGGACGGGGCCTCGGCGGCCGTCGGGTCGAGCGAGATGGGCGACGCGATTATCGACGCGATGAAGAGGTAGGAGCGAGCGTGCGGACGATTGCGGCACAGCAGGTTGTCGACGCCGCTGCCGGGGCGGTGGTCGACGCGAACTACGCGCTCGGTAAGGACATGGTCCGCGCGATCGAGGCGGCACGCGACACCGAGACGTCGCCGACCGGGCGCGATGCGCTCGATCAGATCCTCCAGAACGCCGAGATCGCCCGCGAGGGCAAGTTCCCGCTCTGCCAGGACACGGGCCTTGCGATGATCTTCGTCGAGATGGGCGAGGACGTCCGCGTCGAGGGCGGACTCGATGCTGCGCTGACCGAGGGCGTGCGGAAGGGCGCCGACGAGGGCTACCTCCGGAAGAGCATCTGCGACCCGTTCTCGCGCGAGAACACGGGCGACAACGCGCCCGCCGTCATTCACGTGGGCCTCGTGCCCGGCGACGGGCTCGTGATCGACCTGCTCACGAAGGGCGGCGGCTGCGAGAACATGAGCCGCGCGGCCGTGCTGCCGCCGTCGGCCGGGGAGGACGGCATCATCGGCTACGCCGTGGCGGTCGTGCGCGAAGGCGCCGTCAACGCGTGTCCGCCGCTCACGGTCGGGCTCGGGATCGGCGGCGACCTCGAGCTCGCCGCGCTCCTCGCGAAGAGATCGCTCTGCCGCCCGCTCGGCCGGGCGTCGGACGATGCGACGCTCGCGAGGATCGAGGCGGCGGCGCTTGAGCGAATCAACCAGCTCGGCATCGGGCCCGCCGGGCTCGGGGGCCGCACGACGGCGCTCGCCGTGCACGCCGCCGCGCTCCCGTGCCACATCGCCAGCTTGCCGGTTGCCGTCGTCCTCGAATGCCACGCGCATCGTCATCGAAGGATCGAACTATGAGCGAGCCGCAGCCCATTCGTCTGACGACGCCGCTCTCGAAGGAGGACGCGGCCCGCCTCCGCGCGGGCGACCGCGTGCTGCTTTCGGGCGTCGTCTACACGGCACGCGACACGGCTCACAAGCGGCTGATCGAGCTTCTCGACCGGGGCGAGCCGCTCCCGTTCAATCTCGGCGGACAGGTCATCTACTACGTCGGTCCGTCGCCCGCGCGGCCCGGCGAGATCATCGGCTCGGCCGGCCCGACGACGAGCGGCCGGATGGATCCATACACGCCCCGGCTCCTCGGAGCCGGGCTCCGCGCGACGATCGGCAAGGGCAAGCGCTCGCCCGAGGTCGTCGATGCGATGAGGCAGTCCGGCGCGGTCTATTTCGGCGCCGTCGGCGGCGCGGCCGCCCTGCTCGCCAAGTCCATCACCGCGTGCGAGGTGATCGCGTTCCCCGAACTCGGGCCCGAGGCCGTGCGCCGACTCGAAGTGGAGGACTTTCCTCTGTTCGTCGTCAACGACTCGGCCGGCCGCGATCTCTACGCGGAAAGCGCCGCGGCGTTCGGCTCCGCCACCACCTGAGGACCCCATCGATGTGGCAACAGGTCAAACGCGTCATCCGCGACAACAACTCGTTCCTGATTTCCTCGCACATCTTCCCCGACGGCGACGCGGTCTGCTCGCAGCTCGCGATGGCCCAGATCCTCCGCAAGCTCGGCAAGAAGGTACTTCTGGTGAACGAGCATCCGACGCCGACGATCTACCGCTTTCTCGACGCGCGAAAGTCGATAAAGGTTTACACGAAGGCGCTCCGGCGGCAGGTCGAGCGGTGCGACGCGGCGTTCGTTCTCGACGTCGGTTCGCTCGAACGCTGCGGGCGGGTCGGCGCCGTCATTCGCGAGAGCGGAATGAAGGCCGCGTGCATCGACCACCACAAGACGAACACCGGGTTCGCAAGCGTGAACGTGGTGGTGCGGTCTGCGGCGTCGACGGGCGAGCTGGTCTACGACCTGGCGAAGTCGCTCCGTATTCCGCTGACGCGGCGGCTGGCCACGCTACTCTTCACGGCCATGGCGACCGACACCGGCTGGTTCCGGTTCCCGAACACGACGGCCCACGTGCACCGCGTGGCCGCGGCCCTCATCGACGCGGGCGCCAACCCAGACCACATCTACCAGGCCGTGAACGAGACGATGGAGTGGCGGCGGCTCGAGCTGATGAAGCTCGTGCTCGACACGCTCGAGAGCGAGTGCGACGGCAAGATCGCGACGCTCAACATCACCGACGAGATGCTGCTCGAGACGGGCGCCCGGCACGAGGACGCCGAGGACTTCGTCGACATCCCCCGCGTTCTGCAGGGCGTGCAGCTCATCATTCTCTTCCGCGAGACCGACAAGGGGATCAAGGTGAGCTTGAGGTCGAAGGACGGCCCGCCCGTCGAGCCGATCGCGAGGAAGCACGGCGGCGGCGGGCACGCGAAGGCCGCGGGCACGATCCTCAAGGGCCCAATGAGCCGCGTCCGGAAGCTCATCCTGGCCGATGCGAAGCGGCTGGTCACGCGCGGCGAGCTCTGAGCCGACCCTGATCCCCTCCACTCCCACCACTCTCCACCACCCATCTGCCGCCGTAACACCTTCGTCTTCAATCAGATAAGCTGGCTCGGTTCAGCCAGGCCACGCCCGCGCACGCAGGTCCACGCGGTTTGGGCTCCGGGGCGGCAACTCTTCCGGAAAATTCTCAAGTCGTCATATACCACATGTTGTGGTCCTCGGCCTGCCGTGAGACGACATATCGCTCCGACGTATCTTATTGAAAATAATAGGTATAGATTGCTTGACAGGACAGGAAGTGGTGTGATATGGTGTCAAGTGGTTAGACTTGGTGACCTGGTGGGCGCCGGAGTTGACCTCAGACAGAATCGTCTGGGCAGGCTGGCGGGCTTTCAAACAGGGTCCCGGCTTCTTCCTGTTGGCATCGCCCGAAAACGCGCCAGCTTTTACTCCCGCCCTCCAAGTCCCATCGTGTCTTGGGTCATTCTAGATTAACAGACGCGGCCGGTCAACTCTGACCTCGCCGCTCGCGCCCGGAGGACAGACTACTTGCCCCTTTTCTCCGGACACCATCCTTCGACGATCGACGACAAGAACCGCATCATCATCCCGGTCAAGATGCGCCAGGCGGCCGGCCGTGAGGGCGAGGCCGGCTACTACGTGATGCGCGGGATCGACGACTGCCTCGTCATCCAGACCGTCGCCCGGTTCGAGCAGCGTGCCGCGCAGGCCGCAGAGGAGCGGATCCGGCAGACGGCCGCGGGCCGGATGCTCGAACGGGCGCTCTTCGCGAGCGCCGAGTTCGCCAAGTGCGACAAGCAGGGGCGGCTCCTCGTGCCCGCGGCCCTCATCGAGTCGCTCGGCATCGGACGGACCGTCGTCATTGTCGGTGTGAACGACCGCATCGAGATATGGGATGCGGAGCGTTGGAAAGCCGTTGTCCGGCAGGCCGAAGAGCAGCTCCAGAGCCAGGCGGAGCAGATCTACGGCGGGCCCGAAAAGGCATAGCGGATTGTGGCCGATGAACCCCATCGACCGGTCATGCTCGACGACGTATGCGACCTCCTCCGCCCGGCGGCCGGCGACTGCGCGCTCGACTGCACGGTCGGCGCGGGCGGACACGCGGAAAAGATTCTTGCTCTTTCCCAACCGGATGGAAAGCTGATCGGACTCGACCGCGACCCGGCGGCCCTGGCCACCGCGGCCCGGCGGCTCGCGAGCTTCGGCGACCGCGTCACGTTGATCCACGCATCATTCACCGACGCAGCGGCCGTTCTCGCCGAGCACGGCATCGAGAAGGCGGACATCGTTCTCTTCGACCTCGGTCTCTCCTCGATCCAACTCGATGCCTCCGACCGCGGGTTCTCGTTCCGATACGACGACGCCCCGCTCGACATGCGGGCCGACCCCACGTCGGGCCGCACGGCGGCGGAGCTGCTTGCCCGCGTCCCCGAGCGGGAGCTGGCCGACATTCTGTGGCAGCTGGCCGACGAGCGGAAGTCGCGCCGCATCGCCCGGGCCATTTGCTTCGAGCGCCGGAAGGCGCCGATCGACACGGCCGGGCGGCTCGCGTCGATCGTCGCACGCTCGGCGGGCCGGGCCGGCGGACGCATCCACCCCGCGACGCGCACGTTTATGGCGCTGCGGATGTGGGTGAACGACGAGCTGCCGAACCTCGAGGCCGCGATGACGTCGGCCAAAGACCTCGTGCGGCCCGGCGGGCGGGTGGCCGTTATCAGCTTTCACTCGAAGGAAGATCGCATCGTCAAGACGGTGTTCCGCAGCCAGGCGCGCGACGGCGTCTGGCAGATCTTGACGCGCCGGCCGCTGGTGCCGGGCGAAGACGAGATCAGCGGGAACCCGCGGGCGCGGAGCGCCAAACTGAGGGCGGTCGAAAGGAAGGACGACACGTAGGAACAATCCGGCGGCCCGGTATGTGTTTAGCGTGGCCGAAAAACGGGACAGGCAACGGGGTGCCAGTCCCTGTTTTTCGCCAGCGTCAGCGCCTCAGGGAGCGAAAATCCGGGACTGCCATCCCATTTCGGCTTTAGGAAATGGGTGGCTGTACCGTGATTTTCGCAGCCGCTAAGCAGATATCCGGCCCGGCCGCCGGGGGAGCGGAGAGAGAAACGAGTGCACGACGCACGGCCCGGCCACCTGAAAATGGGATTCATCTTCCCGGTCTTCCTCACCGCCGTCGCCGTGCTCGCCGGCCGCCTCTATCACGTCCAGATCACAAACCACGACCATTTGCTTGCGAAGGCCCGGCGCCAGAGCAACACGACCGTGACGCTCCCGGCGCTCCGCGGCACGATCTACGACCGAAACGGCCGGAAGCTCGCCCGCAGCCTGCTGGCTCCCTCTATCTTCGTCGACCCGGGCGTCGCCGCGGTCCCCGCCCGCATCCGCAAGTGGCTGCCGGAGGTGCTCGGCGTGCCGCAGGGCACGTTCAAGGAATTCCTGGCCGAGAACCCGGCCATCATCAGCCGCGTCGACGACCCGACGCGCGAGCGCGTCGTCGAAGTCACGCGCCAGCTCGCCCACCACCTGAACACGCCCGAGGAGATCCTGCTTGGCCGGCTCGAGCGGGCCGTCGCCGGGCGCCTCGACGACGCCGCGCGGAGGGCCGCCCCCGTCCTCGCGATGCCCGAACGCGAGCTTCGCGAGCAGCTCGGCCGTCCGAAGCGCTTCGTCTGGCTCAAGCGGAACGTCAGCTCGGCCTGCTCCGAGCAGGTCGCGGCGCTCAAGATTCGCGGCCTCTGCGTGCGGCCCGAACCGACCCGCCGGCCCGAAGAGGGGCTCCACATCGGCCAGTGGCTCGGGTTCGTCGGCGCGGAAGGGACCGGGCTCGAGGGACTCGAGCTGCGCTTCGAAGACCGGCTCCGCGGCACGCCCGGCGTCGCCCGGTTCGAGCGCGACGGCCGCGGCAAGCGCATCGCCAGGTCGGCCGACCCGGCCGTCCCGCCCCGCGACGGCTGCGACCTCTACCTCACCATCGACCGCCGCGTTCAGGAGATCGTCGACGCCGAGGCGATCCGGACCTACGAGGAGTTCTCGCCGGTCTCCGTCTCCGTCATCGTGATGGAGCCCGCCACCGGCCGCATTCTGGCGCTCGGCTCGTCCCCAGGCTTGAACGTCGCCGAGATGACGGGACTCAGCCGCGCCGAACTTCAGGTGCGGCTGCGAAACCATCCGGTTCAGAGCGTGTACGAGTACGGCAGTACGTTCAAGCCCTTCGTCGCCGCCATCGCCCTCGACCTCGGGCTCGTCACCCCCGACACGAAGATCCACTGCGGGAACGGCCTCTGGGTCTTCAGGAAACGCCGGCTCCACGACCACCATCCCTACGGCCTGCTCTCGGTCACCGACGTGATCGTGTACTCGAGCAACATCGGCGCGGCGAAACTCGGCCTGCGGCTCGGGCCCGACCGCCTGCGGCAGTGCGTCGCCGGCTATCAGTTCGGCAGGCGGCACGGCATCGACCTGCCCGGCGAGGAACCCGGGATTGTCACGTCGGCGCGGCAGTGGACCTACTTCTCGACGACGTCGGTCCCGATGGGCCAGGAGATCGCGGGCACGCCGCTCCAGCTCACCGCGGCGTTCTGCTCGCTCATCAACGGCGGCCGGCTGATGCGCCCGTACCTGGTCGAGGCGGTGGGGACCCCGGACAGCGATGCCCCGCGGCCCCGCTCGCCCATCGAGCGGCGCCGGGTCATCAGCGAGGCGACGTCGGCGACGATGCGGAAGATTCTCGCCCAGGTCGTCCAGCGCGGCACGGGCAAAGTGATCCGAAACACGAAGTATCCCATCGGCGGCAAGACGGGCACGGCGCAGAAGCGCGATCCTGCCGGCGGCTACTCGCGCACGAAATATGTCGCGTCCTTCATCGGGTTCGCCCCGGTCGACAAGCCGACCTTGTGCGTGCTCGTGCTGGTCGACGAGCCGTCAGGCGGCCGCTACTACGGCGGCCAGGTCGCCGCGCCCGCCGTCGGACGCATCGTCGACAAGACGCTCGCGCTGCTTCAGTCGGCGCCGCCGGACCCGATTCGTCCGGGGCGAAGCAGCGTCACGCTGGCCACCGACACGCGGTGAAGAACTACTGGGAGGGAACAGCTTGAGGTTGGCCACGCTCCTGCCGGCGCTCTGCAAGACGGAAGCGGACCGGAGACGGTACACGAACGTCGCGGACATGGACGTCACCGCCGTCGTCAACGACTCGCACCTCGCCGTTCCCGGCTCCCTGTTTGTCGCTCTGTCCGGCGCCCGGCGCGACGGCCACGACTACATCGGCGCGGCGGCCGGCGCCGGCGCGGCCTTCGTCCTCTCCGAGCGGCCCGTCCCGGCCGAACCGGGTGTCGTGCACTTCGTGCGGCCCGACGCGCGCCGGAAGCTCGGCGAACTCGCCGCAGCGTTCCACGAGGACCCGTCCCGGGCGCTCCACGTCGTCGGCATCACCGGCACCAACGGCAAAACGACGACCTCGTATCGCACGCGCTCCGTGCTCGAGGCCGCCGGCTTCCCGACCGGCCTCGTCGGCACGATCGCCTACAAGATCGGCGACCGCACCATCCCCGCGGCCAACACGACCCCCGACGCGCTCGTGCTCCAGGACCTGTTCGCGCAGATGCTCGACGCCGCGCTGACCCACGCCGCCATCGAGGTCTCGTCGCACGCGCTCGACCTCCATCGCGTCCGCGAGACGCGGTTCAGCACGGCCGTCTTCACGGGCCTCTCCGATCACGAGCACCTCGACTACCACGGCTCGTTCGAGCGCTACCGCGCGGCGAAGGCGAAGTTGTTCGAGATGCTCGAGCCCGACGCAACCGCCGCCATCAACGCCAACGATCCCGAGGGGCCGTACATGGCCGACCGGGCGCACTGTCTCAAGCTCTGGTTCGGCCTGGACACGTCCGCGGACCTGTCGGCCGAGATCCGCGCGATGGACATGACGGGCACCCGCTACCGGCTCGACACGCCGAACGGCTCGGCCGACGTCCGGTCGCCGCTCCTGGGCGACTTCAACGTGATGAACGACCTCGCCGCGGCCGCAGCCGGGCTCGCCGCCGGAGCGGGGCTCGACGCCGTCGTCGCCGGGCTCGAACGGCCCGACGCCGTGCCCGGGCGCCTCGAAAAGATCCCCGCGGCCGACTTCCACCCGCTCGTCGACTACGCGCACAACGAGGGCGCCCTCGAGTCCGTCCTCGCCACGGTCCGCTCGCTCGCGCCCCGCCGCCTGCTCGTCGTGTTCGGGGCCGGCGGCGACCGCGACCGCGGCAAGCGCCCGCTGATGGGCGCCGTCGCCGAGAAGTTCTGCGACCGCATTTTTCTCACGGCCGACAACTCGCGCGGCGAGGAGACGCTCGACATCATCCGCGAGATCCAGCTCGGCATGTCCGGCTCGAAACCCGTCGTCGTCGTGCCCGACCGCGAGATGGCCATTCGGGCGGCCGTCGCGGCGGCCGAGCCCGGCGATGTCCTGCTCGTCGCCGGCAAGGGACACGAGACGTATCAGATCCTCGGGCCCGTCAAGACGCCCTTCGACGACCGCGAAATGCTCCGCCAGGCGGTCGCCGAACGGGAGGCCGGTGTCAGACAACTCGCTCGATCGGAGGCGTAGCCGATGCCCAGAATGACGCTCGCCAACGTGGCGTGGGCCACCCAAGGCCGAATCCTGCGCGGCGACCCCGACCTCGAACTCGCCGGCATCTCGACCGACACCCGCTCCCTCGGGCCGGGCGAGCTGTTCATCGCTCTCAAGGGCGACACCCACGACGCCCACACATACCTCGAGAGCGCCGCCGCCACGGCCGCCGCCGCCATCATCCACGACGAGTCCGCCTCGATCCGCGCACCCCAACTGCCCATCGTCCTCGCGGCCGACACGACCCGCGCCTACGGCGACCTCGCCGGCTGGTATCGCACGCAATGCCCGACGACCCTCATCGCCATCACGGGCAGCAACGGAAAGACAACGACCAAGGACATGCTCTTCCACGTCCTCAAGGGCGTCGTGTGCTCGACGCGCTCGCTCTCGAACTTCAACAATCTCATCGGCGTGCCGCTGACCCTCTTTCAGATGCAGCCCGAGAACATCTACGCCGTCATCGAGATGGGCACGAACACGCCCGGCGAGATCGAACGCCTCTGCGAGATCGCCGACCCCGACATCGGCCTCATCACGAACATCGGCGAGTCGCACCTCGAAGGCCTGGGCGACGTCGCCGGCGTGGCCGAGGAGAAGGCCGCGCTCCTCCGGTACACGGCCCGGCGCACCGCCGCGTTCTACAACGCCGACGACTACTGGTCGCGCCGGATCGCCAAGGGCCAGCGGGGCACGGTCGACTCGTTCGGCATCGCCAACCGGGCGGACGTCCGCGCGTTCAACGTCCGGACCGATCGCTCGGGCGTCAGCTTCAGGGTCAAGGGCGGCCCACGGATCGCCGTGCCCGTGCCGGGCGCCCACAACGCATCGAACGCGCTCGCCGCCGTCGCCGTCGCCCGGAAGCTCGGGATCGACTGGGACACGATCGCCGAGCGGCTCGCGAGCTTCCGGCTGCCGCCGATGCGGATGGAGACGCGCTCGGTCGCCGGCGTCACGCTCATCAACGACGCCTACAACGCGAACCCGGTCTCGCTCGAGGCCGCCGCCCGAACGCTCTCCCGAATGGAGTGCGCGGGCCGGAAGATCCTGGTCGTCGGCGACATGCTCGAGCTGGGAGCCAAGTCGGAAGAGCTGCACCACGACCTCGGAAAGACCATCGCCGGCTTCCGGTTCGACTACCTGCTCGGCCGCGGCGAGCACGCCGGCACGCTTCTCGACGCGGCCGTCACCGGCGGCATGGACAAGGGCGACGTCCGGCTCGCCGGCACGAACGAAGAGCTGGCGGCAACCGTGCTGGGGGTCGTCAGCCCGGGCGATACGGTCCTGATCAAGGGCTCGCGCGGCATGCAGCTCGAGCAGGTCGCCGAGCTGCTCGCCACGCGGCTCGGCCCGGCCACCGAAAAACCAGAACAGGCGCCCGACCGCCGGCCCGAACGGCCGAGGGCGAAGGAGGACGAGAGAGCGGCCGCGGCGCCCGAGCCGGCGCCGGCCGCGCTCCCGAGCGAACACCACTTGGTGGGGTAATGGGGTCACAGTGAGGAGGTCGCAGATGAACTCCCGGAAGATCGGCCGTGGGGGCCAGGTCAGGACGCGCAGCAGAAAACCCGAACCGGATCCGTACGATCAGCTTTGGGAACAGTACGAGGACGCCCACGACATCGACACGCGCAACGCTCTGATCGAAGCGTACGTGCCGATCGTCGAGCGCGAGGCGCGCAAGGTCGCCGCCGCCCTCTCCCACGCGATCCGGCCGCAGGAACTCGAGAGCGCCGGCACGCTCGGGCTGATCGACAGCATCGACAACTTCGATCTGTCCCAGGGCTTCAAGTTCGTCACATTCTGCACGCCGCGCGTCCGGGGCGCCATGTTCGACGAGCTGCGCTCGTGGGATTGGACCCCGAGGGCGACCCGCGCGAAACTGAACAAGCTCGAGCGCGCGATCGAGCGGTTCGAAAAACACCACGGCCGCGCGCCGAACGAAGATGACGTCGCCGGCGAGCTGGGGATGACCGAGGACGAGATCCGGCGGCTCTTCCGCGACCGCAGCCGCTCGCTCCTGTCGCTCGACGCCCCCTGGTCGAATCGCACCGCCCGCAACACGGTCAGCGACGATTCGCCCGCCGCCGTGCTCGAAGACAAGCGCGGGGCCAGCCCCGTCCGCGACCTCCAGAAGAAAGAGATCGGCGAGATCGTCCGCCGGATGCTCGACAAGACCGAGCGGCTCGTCGTGACGCTCTACTACTACGAACAGCTCAACCTGCGCGAGATCGGCCGCGTCCTCGGCCTGACCGAATCGCGCATTTGCCAGATCCACACCAAGATCGTGCAGCGGCTGAGAAAACGTTTTGCCTGACCGGACCCCGACGGACCGACCGTGAGCAGCAGACAGATCATCGTTGGATGCGTGGCGACGCTGATGTTAATCGGCCTCGTCATGGTCTACACCAACACGGCCGTCGCCCGCGGGATCAACCCGCTCGAAAACCGCCCCGTCACGAAGCACCTGACCTGGGTGCTCCTGTCGGTCGCGGCCCTGATCTTCTTCGCCCACGTCGACTACCACGACCTCGCCCGGCACAGCCGGCTTATCATGCTGCTGACGCTCGCGGGGCTCGTCGCCGTGCTCCTGTTCGGCGCGCGCCTGAACGGCGCGAAGCGCTGGTTCCGCCTGGGCCCGTTCAGCTTCCAGGTGTCCGAGGTCGCGAAGATCGCCATCATCCTCTACATCGCCGGCTTCATCAGCCGGAAGCGGGAGGCCTTGCGGGACTTCGGCCGCGGCTTCCTGCCGCCCATCATCGTGCTGGCGGTCACGTTCGGCCTCATCATGCTCCAGCCCGACTTCGGCACGGCCGCGCTGATCGGGGCCGTCGTCCTGACCCTCCTCGTCGTGGCCGGGGCGCGGCCGGCACACGTCGGCTCGCTCGTCGCCCTCGCGCTGCCCGTGCTCTTCCTCCTCGTCCGGATGAGAGAATATCGCTGGCGGCGGATGATCGTCTTCCTCGACCCCTGGGCCGACCCCCAGGGCGCCGGCTACCACGTCGTCCAGTCGCTCATCGCGCTCGCCTGTGGCGGCTGGGCGGGCGCGGGCGCCGGACGCGGCCTCCAGCAGTACGGGTTCCTGCCCGAGGCCGAGACCGATTTCGTCTTCTCCATCGTCGGACAGGAGACCGGCTTCGTCGGGTGCGTCCTGCTGATGGGCGTGTTCGTCGCGCTCGTCTACACCGGGATGCGGGTCGCCCGGTCGGCGCCCGACACGCTCGGCGCGGTGCTCGCGGCCGGCGTGACGATCCTCATCGGATATCAGATGCTGATCAACGTCGGCGTCGCCGCCTCGGCCCTGCCGACGAAGGGAATCTCGCTCCCGTTCGTGAGTTTCGGCGGCTCGTCCCTGCTGGCCCTGTCGGCCGGTGTGGGGATCGTGTTGAACGTCTCGCGGCACTGCCCGCGCGAAGCGGGCCTGCGCGTGCGCGGCGCGACCCGGAAGGAGGCGGTGGCATGAGGGTGCTCTTCGCGGGCGGCGCGACCGGCGGCCACATCGCGCCCGGGCTCGCGCTCGCCGAGAAGATCCTCGCCGACCTGCCCGAATCGGTCGTCGTGTTCGCGAGCGTCGCCAACGAGACCGAGCAGCGGATGATCGCCCGCGCCGGGTTCCGGCTCGTCAAGGTCGCCAGCCGCACGTCGCGCGCCGCGACGACGGCGCTCCACGCGCCCGTCGCGTGGCTGCGGTCGCTCCGGCTCCTCGCGCGGTTCAAGCCCGACGTCGTCGTCGGCCTCGGCGGAGGGTCGTCCCTGGGCGGCGCGCTCGCGGCCATCACGGCCCGCAGGCCCCTCGTCCTGCTCGAGGGCAACACGGTCCCGGGCCGGACGACCCGCCGGCTCGCACGATGGGCGGCCGCCGTCTGCTGCCAGACGCCCGAAGCGGCCGACGCGCTCGGCCCGGCCGCCGCGTTCACCGGCAGCCCCGTTCGGAGGCGAATCATCGAGGCGCCGACGCTCGGGAAAGCGACCGTGCGAAAGGACATCTTCGGGCTCGACGCCGACCGCTTCACCGTGCTCGTGACGGGCGGCAGCCAGGGCGCGCGGGCCGTCAACCGCGCGATGATCGACGCGGCCGCCGCCTTGGGAGCCGAGCCGGTCCAGGTCATTCACGTCGCCGGCGAGGCCGACCGCGACGACGTCGCGAGCGCGTATCGCGCCGCCGGCGTTCCCGCGCACGTGCTCGGCTTCTTCGAGCGGATGCACCTGGCCTACGCGGCGGCCGACGTCGCGATCTCGCGCGCCGGGGCCGCCTCGCTGGCCGAACTGGCCGCGGCCGGGCTGCCCGCGATGCTCGTGCCGCTGCCGCACGCGAAAGACGACCACCAGCGGGCCAACGCCCGCGCCGCCGCGCGGCAGGGCTGGGCGGTCGTCGTCGAGCAGGCCAGCCTCGACGGCAAGGCGGCCGCCGACCTGGTCCGGCGCCTCCGCGAGGAGCAGCGCCAACTTGACGACATGCGAACGAAGGCCCGCGCGGCCGCACGCCTCGACGCGGCCGACGTGATACTCGACCGGCTCCGAGCCCTCGCTCAGGGCGGGAGGCGGGCGGCGCCCATCGCCGAACAACGTCCGGCGGCGGGAGCGTGAGAGAGGAAGAACCGACGACAGGGACCGATGCATGAACGACGGCGTGCCCGACCTTGACTGGCAGCAGCTTCGAATCCATTTCGTCGCCATCGGCGGCATCGGGATGAGCGCGCTCGCGCGGATCGCCGCCGCGCGCGGGGCGACCGTCAGCGGGTGCGACGGCGCCGAGAGCGCCGTGCTCGACGGCCTCCGCGGCCGCGGGATCGTCTGCCACGTCGGGCATTCGCCCGCGCACCTCGACCACGCCGATCTGCTCGTCTACTCGACCGCCGTCCCGACCGACATCCCCGAGATGCAGGCCGCGGAGACCTGCGGCATCCCCATCGTCCATCGCGGGCGCTTCCTCGCGTGGCTCCAGCAGGGACACGAGACGATCGCGATCTCCGGCGCACACGGCAAGACAACGACCACGTGGATCGTCGCCAACGCTCTGATCCGCGCGGGGGTCGATCCGTCGGTCGCCGTCGGCGGGCTGGTCGCCGATCTCGGCGGCAACGCCCGCTGCGGAGCCGGCCGCTTCTTCGTCACCGAGGCCGACGAGAGCGACCGGTCGTTCCTGCATCTCGAACCGAAGTACCCCGTCATCACAAACATCGACGCCGACCACCTCGACCACTACGCCGACATCGGCGAGATCCGCAGCGCGTTCGCCCAGTTCGCGCGGCCGGCGCCGGGCGGGGCCGTCATCGCGTGCATCGACGGGCCCTACGTCCGCGACCTGCTCGACCACGCCCCCGGGCGACAAATCACCTGCGGCATCGGACACGGCGACGTGGCCGCCGAGAACGTCCGGCTCGAACCGGGCCGCGCGATCTACGACGCCGTCCTGCCCGGCGGCGCTCTGAAGGACGTCGTCCTGTCGCTGCCGGGGATCCACAACGTGCGCAACTCGCTCGCGGCGCTCGCGCTCGCCGTCGAGCTGGGGCTGTCGATGGACGCGGTCTGCGCCGCGCTCGCCGACACGTCGTCGGTCGGGCGGCGGCTCGAGCGCCGCGGGCACGAGCGCGGCATCACGGTCTACGACGACTACGCCCACCATCCTGCGGAAATCTCGGCGACGCTCGAGGCCGCGCGGATGCTGGCCGACGGGCGGCTGGTCGGCATCTTCCAGCCGCACCGATACACGCGGACCCTGCACCTGCAGCGCGAGTTTGGGACCGCGTTCGACAAGCTCGACCTGCTCCTGATCGCGCCCGTCTATGCGGCGTCGGAGCAGCCGATCGACGGGGTCGACGCGGGGCTGATCGCGGAGCGCGTCCGCGAGCTGGGCGACGTCGAGGTCGAACTCGTGCCCGGCTTCGCCGCGGCGGCCGGCCGGCTGGCCGAGGCCGTCGGGCCCGGCGACACGCTCATCACGCTCGGCGCGGGCGACATCTGGCGCGTCGGCGACGCCGTACTGGAAACCGTCAGGCAGGCCGACGCCGCCTGACGAGCCGGAAGACGGAGGGTTATGACGACCGCGTTTGAAGGATTCGAAGGCGCCGTCTGCTCGGCCGTGCCGCTGGCCACGGCGACGTGGCTGCACGTCGGCGGGCCCGCCGAGCACTTTGTCGAGCCGCGCTCGCTCGAGGAGCTGGCCGCGCTCGCCGCGCGGTCGGTCCGCGCCGGCATCCCGATGCGGGTCCTCGGCGGCGGCAGCAACCTGCTCGTGTCCGACCGCGGCGTGTCGGGCGCCGTGTTCCGCCTGTCGCAGATGCGAACCATCGAGCAATCCGGCGACCGGCTTCTGTGCGACGCCGGCGCCCCGCTGCCGGCCGTCCTGCGGCAGGCGGCTCGATGGGGCCTGGCCGGGCTCGAGCCGCTCTCCGGCATCCCCGGCACCATCGGCGGCGCGGTCGCGATGAACGCGGGCGGCAAGCACGGGTCGATCGCCTCGGTGCTGCGGTCTGTGACGACGCTGACCCGCCGCGGCTCGCTTCGCACGCGGACGCCCGCGCAGCTCGGCCTCCGCTATCGGCATTCGAACCTTCAGGGCGAGGTGGTCGTTCGCGCGGAACTCGAACTCGTGAGGAAGGACCCGGACGAGATTCGCCGGGCGAGCCGCGCCCTGCTCGCCGAGAAGGCGAAGACGCAGCCGCTGGGCGCGTGGAGCGCGGGCTGCGTCTTCAAGAACCCCGGCGGCATGACGGCGGGCGAGCTGATCGACGGGGCGGGGCTGAAGGGCAAGCGCGTCGGGCACGCGGTCGTCTCGGGCCGGCACGCGAACTTTATCATCAACGAGGGCGGCGCGAGCGCGGACGACGTCCGGGCGCTCATCAACAAGATCCGCACAAAGGTCCGGAAGATGTTCGGCGTCGAGCTGGAACTCGAAATCGAAGTGTGGAACTGATCGAGGCGCCCTGACAGCTTGGTGACTGTTTCAGAACCGTGGCACGGCCGTCCCGGCCGTGGCTCACACGGGCGAGACGCCCGTGCCACGACGGCGCGGGGCGCTTTGGGATAGCCAATTGGTGGGGCGGACATTCCTGTCCGCCGTCGGGCAGGCCCCGCTGGAACAGCGGACAAAATGCCTGCCCCACGAGAGAGCCGACGCGGAGTGGGCACGTGAAACCGACGTGGCGAATCGCGGTGCTCTACGGCGGCGACTCATCCGAGCGCGAGATCTCGCTCCGGACCGGCGAGGCCATCATCGCCGCGCTCGATGGGCGGGGTCACGTCGTCCGTCCGGTCGACGTGCGCGGGCGCAATCTCGACGAACTCGACCGCTTCGACTGCGACGCCGCCTTCATCGCGCTCCACGGCCCCTTCGGCGAGGACGGGCAGGTCCAACTGCTGCTCGAGCTGCGCGGCATCGCGTACACGGGGTCGGGCGTCGAGGCGAGCCGGCTGGCGATGGACAAGGCGGCCGCGAAGGAGGTCTTCGCCGCCGAAGACATCCCGACGCCGGCGGGCGAAGTCCTGAGCGCCGACGCCCACGCCGAGCAGGCCCGCGCCGCTGTCGTCCGCGTCGGGTTCCCGCAGATCGTCAAGCCGGCGCGCGAGGGATCGAGCATCGGCGTCACGGTCGCTCGCAACGTGCCGGAGGCGCTGGCCGGGCTCGAGCAGAGCTTCGCGCTCGACGACCGCGCGCTCGTCGAGCGGCTGGTCCGCGGCCGCGAGCTGACGGTCGCCATCCTCGGCAGCCGCGCCCTGCCCATCATCGAACTCGTGTATCCGGGCGCCCTCTTCGACAAGCACGCGAAGTATACGGAGGGCGTGACGAGACACGTCGTCGATCCCGACCTGCCGGACGGCGTGGCCGAGCGGGTCTGCGAGACGGCGCTCGCCGCGCACCGCGCGCTCGGCTGCCGGCACCTCTCGCGCGTCGACGTGATGCTGGCCGAGGACAACGTGCCGTTTGTGCTCGAGGTGAACACGGTGCCGGGGATGACGCCGGTGAGTCTGGTGCCCGACGCGGCGCGGGCCGCGGGCATCGAGTTTCCCGAGTTGTGCGAGATGCTTGCCCGCTGGGCGATCCACACGTCGGTGCGGACGCGCGCCCCGCGCGGCGACTGAAACAGGAGCGTTCGAATGAGTACGCGACGACGGGCCGTGCGGCTGAAGTCGACCGGGCCGGGGCTGCGCGGCCGGGCCGCGGGCGTCTTTGCGGTCGTGTGGCGGCCGCTGCTGCTGTGGGTCATCCCGGCGGCGGCGTTGATCGGGCTGTGCGCCGGCGGGCTCTATCTCTGCCGCGTGCACGTCGAGACGTCGCCCGCATACCGCGTCGTCGCGCCGAAGCTCCCCTCGCCGGACCGGTGGCCGCGGCCGGTGTGGTGGGAGAAGAAGTTCGAGCAGGACATCAACGCAACGGCCGCGTTCGCGGACGGCGCGAGCGTGCTCGACGACGAGCTGCTTCGGAAGGTCGCCGCCGCCTACGGGCGGTGCCCGTGGGTCAGGCGAGTGAAGTCGGTGCAGAAGCGGTTCCCGAACCGGATCGAGGTCGCCTTCGACCTCCGCCGGCCGGGGGCCGTGGTCGCGGTCCCGACGCACCGGACCCACCTCGGCTACATCCTCGTGGGCGCCGACGGCGTGCGGCTGCCAAGGATATACGACTCGTGGCCGCCGGCCGACTGGCGCGTGCCGATCATCTCGGGCGTACGGGTCGTGCCGCCGCAGCCGGGCGAGCCCTGGGGCGGCGGGTCCGTCGCGGCCGCGCTCGAGGTCGTGCGGCTTCTGCAAACGAGCGACACCATCCACCGCGGCATCAACGTGACCGCGGTCAGCGTGAGCAACTACGGCGGCCGCGAGGACCGCGCGAGGAGCGAGATCGTCGTGTTCGCCGAGGGCAACTGCGTCATCGAATGGGGCCGGGCGCCTTCGAGCGACAGCCCGGGCGAACTGCCCGTCGAGGAGAAGATCGCGAAGTTCGAGCGGTTCCTCTCGGAGGGCAACCCGACGAAGAACCGGAAGCTCAGTCTGCGGTTCGCCGGGCGTGTGGTGGTCAGCAGGAGAAACGACGGGAATGGAGACAGCAGCTAGCGAGTATGTGGTCGCGCTCGACGTCGGCACGTGCCGGACGCGGTGCCTCATCGCGCGGATGGCCGGCGGGCGGGTCGAGATCGCGGGGCGAGGCGACGAGGCGTCGCGCGGCGTGCGGCGCGGCGAGGTGATCGACGTCGCCGCGGCGGGATACGCCGCCGGCCGCGCGATCGAGGCGGCCGAAGAAGAGGCCGGCGTCGACGTGCAGAGCTTGTTCCTCGCCGCTGGCAGCCGCCACACGGCGTTCGCCAACAACCGCGCGTGCATTCCGATCACCCGGGAGGAGCGCACGGTCACGACGCGCGATGTCCGGCAGGCGCTGACGGCCGCGCGGCGTGTGCCGCTTCGCGAGGACATCGCCGCCATCGGGGCGCTCGTGCGCTCGTTCGCGGTGGACGACGTCCGGCACGTGCGCGAGCCCGAGGGGATGCACGGCAGCCGGCTCGAGGCGGAGATGCACGTCATCACCGACGCGCGGGGCGCGGTCGAGAACCTCGTGGCGTGCGTCGATCCCGCGAAGTACGAGGTCGAGAAGCGGGTGTTCTCGGCGTTCGCGGCCGGCGAGGCGGCTCTGGACGACGACGAGAAGACACTCGGCGTCGCCCTTGTCGACATCGGCGCGGGCACGACGGCGATGATGGTGTATCGGGATCGCGCCCCGGCGTTCTCGTCGGTCGTTCCCGTGGGCGGCGACCACATCACGAGCGACATCGCGATCGGAATGGAGCTTGGGCTCGCCGACGCCGCGCGGCTCAAGGAAGATTACGCGACGGTCGAGCCGCTGCGGCCCGGCCATCCGATTCTGTTCGAGCGGATCAACAAGCCGGGCACGTTCTGCGTCGAGGCGCGGCGGCTGCACGCGATCGTCGACTGCCGCGCGCACGAGATTCTCGACATCGTGCGGCGCGAACTGATCCGGGCCGGCGTTCGCCCGGCGACGATCCGCGTCGTGCTGACCGGCGGGACGGCCCGGCTGCCGGGCCTGGACGCGCTGGCGGGCTCGGTGCTGAACTGCCCCGTGCGGATCGGCCGGCCGACGCTCGGCGGCGGGCCGGGCCTGGGCCCCGAGATGGCAACGGTTGCCGGCATGCTGCTTGCTGGCGATGAAGCTCAGATGGGCCGGGCGCCCCGCGACGCGACCGGCAACCCGGCCGGCAAGCTGCTCAGTTGGCTGCGACAGCTTTTCTAGGAGACCTGCCTTGTTCGAAGGTGCCCACGCCTCATCGTGTGAACCGGTCTACACCAACATCGTGGTGGCGGGCGTCGGCCGCGACGGCGCGACGATCGTCAACCGCCTTCAGGGCGCGGCGCCCGCGGTCCGCAAGCTGTTCCTGACGGCCTCGCCGACGCAGACCCTGTCGCAGTCGCCCGACCTGATTCGGGTTCGGAGCGACGGCGGCGGGCGCGACGAACTCCGGGCGGCGCTGGCCGGCGCCCAGATGGTCGTCGCCACGGCCGCGGTGGCGGGCCGCGAGGCGGCCCTTGTGCCTGAGGTCGTCGAACTCGCGCGCCGCGAGGGAGCGCTCGCCGTGGCCATCCTCGTCGAGCCGCTGCTCACGGGCGCGCCCCAGCGGAGCGACGCGGCCGACCGCCTGACGGCCGACGTGATGCGCGCCGCCGACGCGACGATCATCGTCCCGGCCGACCCGCACGCGGTCGCCGCGCTCAATATCAGCGAGGCGTTCGACGGGTGGAACAAGCGGCTGTACGCGTCGCTGCACGGCCTGCTCGGCACCGCGGCCGCCGAAGACGCGATGAACCTCCACATGGACGACATCGCCGCGACCCTCTCGAAGCACTGCCGCGCGACCATCGGCGTCGGGACGGGCCAGACGGTCGAGGAGGCGCTCCGCGACGCGACGGCGAACACGCTGGCGCCGGCCGAGCAGCTCGAGACGACGCGGGCCGTGCTTGCGCACGTGATCGGCGGGGGCACCATGCCGCTCGACGAGGCGCGCCGGACGGTCTTCGTTCTCGAGCGCCTGTTTCCGAAGGCCGACGTCCGCTGCGGCGTGTCGGTCCGCGGCGACGACGCAGGCATCCGCGCGACCGTCATCGCGGGCAAGCTCGACGCGGGCCCCGCGCGCTCGCGGTCGAAGAGGCGAACCCAGCCCGCCGAATCGCCGTTCTTCAACGTGGGCGACCCGACGGTGTACGACGGGGAGCACCTGGACATCCCGGCTTTCCTTCGGAAGGGCGTCGCGCTGCCGGGCGCCCCGCCGAAGCCGGTCCCGGCGCAGACGACGCTCTTCGACCGGTCCGGCGCCGAAGCCGAATAACATCGAACCCGGGAGAGACCGTTGGCCTCGAGCGCGAACAGGCCCGAACTCCGGCGCTGGCGCGGCGCGGCGGTCGCGTGGCTGGCGACCTGCGGCGCGGCGGTCGGCCTTGCACTGCTCGGGCTGCTGTCGGTCGGGTCGGAGCGCTCATCGGTCGAGATCGAAAACGCGTACGCCGCCCTCGTCGTCGGGCAGGCGCTCTTCGTCGTGTTCGTGTGGCCGCTGTTCGAGCGGCCCCGCTCGGATGCGGAACGCGACGGGCTCGCGGGCCTGTGCGTTCGGCTCGCGGCCCTCTTCGTTCTCTCGCTCCCCTTCGTCATTCTGGCGCTGACGACACGTGCGGTCGACGTCACGGTTGTCGTGTGGAGCCAGGCGCTCGTGATGCTGATGGGCCTGGCGGCGGGCTCGGCGATCCGGCTGCCCTCGGCCGAGACCTGGTACCTGCCGTCGGCGTTTGTCTTGTCGGCCGTCCTGCCGCTGGCGGCGTATCTGCTGCTGGAGGAGGGACGGGTTCCGGCCGGCTGGGGAGCGGCGGTGTCGCCTTTGTGGGCCGCGGGAGCAGTCGCCTCGGGCGGCGAGCGCCTGGTTCCGCTAGTTGTCTTCGCCTGCCTGGGCGCGGTCCTCGCCGCCGCCCGCCTGTTCGCCGGCGCTCCCGCGCCGGATCGTGCCTGACTCGGTGACGACGGCGTCGACGGGGACATCGTGCGAGAGCATCGGCACGGACGGGAAGATCTGGCAGTCGAAGGCGATGCCGCACTTGAACACGTCGAGCCCGGTCTTGATGAAGAAGCGGTCGTAGTATCCGGCGCCGCGGCCGAGGCGGTTGGCGTCGTGGTCGAAGGCGCGTGCGGGCGTGATGACGACCTCGAGCTCGTCCAGGCCGACGTGATCGCCGGACGTCGGTTCGAGGATATTGTACGTGCCGCGGACCAGCTCCCGCTTGAAGTCTCCGACCTCGATGCAGATCAGCTCGCGTTCGTGCGGATGGCACTTCGGCAGGATGACGCGCTTGCCGCCGCCGTTGAAGGCGTGGAGCGCGGGCCAGATGTCCAGCTCATCGGGCAGCGGCGTGTAGAGAAGGATCGCCTTCGCGTCGCGGACCTCGGGCACGTCGACGAGGCGCTCGCACGCGGCCCGGCTCTTCTCGGCCCGCTCCTGCCGCGACAGCGCCGTCACGCGCTCTGCGGCTGTTTCCCGGAGTTCGGCTTTTCTCTTCTTTTCCTCCATGCCGCCAGTCTCTTCTTGATCTCCTTCTCGTGCCCCTGCTCGGTCGGCTCGTAGTAGATGCGGTCCACGGGCAGGTAGTCCTGGTCGACGAAGTGGCCCTCGAAATCGTGAGCGTACTTGTATCCCTCGCCGCGGCCGAGGCGTTTCGCGCCGCGATAGCTCGCATCCTTCAGGTGGTCGGGCACCTCGAGCGTCCGGCCCTCCTGAACATCTTTCTCGGCATTGGCGATCGCCATGTAAGCGGCGTTGCTCTTGGGCGCGCAGGCGATGTAGGTGACGGCCTGCGCGAGCGGGATCTTCGCCTCAGGCAGGCCGACGAACTCGGCGGCCTGGAGCGCTGCGTTCGCGAGCATCAGCGCGAGCGGCGCCGCGTTCCCCACGTCCTCGGCGGCGCAGATGACCATCCGCCGGGCGATAAACCGCGGGTCCTCGCCCGCCTCGAGCATCCGCGCCATCCAGTAGATCGCCGCGTCGGGGTCGGAGCCGCGCATGCTCTTGATGAACGCGCTCGCCGCGTCGTAGTGCGCGTCCTCATCGCGATCATAGACGACCGCCTTCTTTTGGATCGAGTCCTCCGCGACGGCGAGCGTGCAGCGGACCACGCCGTCCGGCCCGGGCGGCGTCGTCATCACGGCGACCTCGAGCGCGTTCAGCGCGCGCCGCGCGTCGCCGTCCGACACCTCGGCAAGGAAGTCGAGCGCGTCGTCGGCCAGGTCGACCGTGTACGCCCCAAGCCCCCGCTCCTCGTCCGCCAGCGCGGACCGGATGACGCTCTTGATCTGCTCGGGCGTGAGCGGCTCGAACTCGAAGATCTGCGACCGCGAGACGAGCGGGGGGACGATGGTGAAGAACGGGTTGTGGGTCGTGGCCCCGATCAGGAGGACGGTGCCCTCCTCGACGTCGGGGAGCAGGACGTCCTGCTGGGCCTTGTTGAAGCGGTGGAGTTCGTCGATGAAGAGCACGGTTCGCCGGCCGCGCATCGTGAGGCGGTCTTGCGCGCGGGCGATGGCCTCGCGCACCTCGGCGACGCCGCACGCGGCGGCGTTGAGCGAGTGGAACGCGGCCTGCGTGTGCTCGGCGATGACCCGCGCGAGCGTCGTCTTCCCGGTCCCCGGCGGCCCGTAGAAGATGACCGACATCAGCCGGTCGGCCTCGAGCATCCGCCAGAGGAGCTTGCCGGGGGCGAAGAAATGTTCCTGGCCGACGAACTCGTCGCGCGTCGTCGGGCGCATGCGGACCGCGAGCGGCTTTGGCGCGCTCGGCACCGGCTCGTGTTCGCTTCCGGGCTCTTCGAAGAGCTCGCTCATTGAGCCACCCTACTTGCCGCCGCGGCGGGGCGGCTTGGCCAGTTCGCCGCCCGGGCCGAGGATGGGCGTCATGAACCGCCCCATGACCATCGTCAGCGGGCGGCCGAACTTCCGGTCCCGCGCGATCTTCCGGATCATCGACTCGATCTGCCGCTTCGGGTAGCGCGTCGAGATGTGGATGAGGACGAGCGAGCGGGCGTCGGCCGCCTTGGCGACCTCGATCGCCTCCGCGACCGTGCTGTGCGCCTCGTGCGCGCGGTCGGCCGGATCGATGAACGTCGCCTCGTGCATCAGGACCTCGGCGTCGCGGACGAGATCGGGATTGACGGGCGCCGAGTCGCCGCAGTAGGCGAGCAGAATCTGCTCGTACTCGCGGCACACGGCCGCCTGGCCCTGCTCCTCGGCGATCTTCGTGATCTCCTCCTGCGGCCGGCCGACAAGTTCCGCCCGCAGCTTCGTCCGGCGCTCGAAGAGCGCATAGCCGAGGTTGACGGTGCGGAGCGAGTGCTCGACGGGGAACGCGCGGATCAGGCCGCGCTCCTTCTCGGCCCCGATGGCGATCTCCTGGCCGGCCTCGACCGGCTCCCACTTGAGGTCGTACTTGACGTACTCCGAGATCCGCGACGCGTACTGGCTCAGCAGCTCGATCATGCTGTCGCCGCGCGGATAGTAGATGACGAGCGGCTTCTCCTTGTCGCCCCGCGCCGACGCACGCGAATGGATGATCCCGCCGATCCCGCCGATGTGATCGTAGTGCCCGTGGGTGAGGAAGACCGACTCGATCCCGAAGATGAAGTTCTCCATGTGCGAACTGACGCCTTCGCCGGCATCGAAAAGCGTCCGCGTGGGTTTGTAGTGGAACCACGTCGAGTACATCGCCTTCGAGTAGCCCCGAAGGTTGCTCATAATGTCGTCGATGATGGGCACGCGCCTCTCCTGGTAGCAGTCATCGGTAATCAGTTATCAGTCATCAGTCATTATTGAGGCATGCACTGATAATGGCCGGCGCACATTTGCGGCAGAGATTCTTCGCTAACGCTCAGAATGACACGAACGGTGCCCATTTTGTCATTCTGAACGAAGTGAAGAATCTCTGATGCGAAGATCGGGGTTGCCATTGTCAATGCATGCTCCAACAGTCATCAGTCACGGCCGCCACCGACTACTGATCACTGATGACTGATAACTGATTACTATCTACTCCAGCCAACCCTGTCCGTCGCACGCGGCGGTGTTCAACTCGGGCATTCCCTCGCGGCAGCACGAGAAGTCGAGGCCGTGCGACCCGGCGATCGCCGCGACCATCTCCATCCGGCGCCGCCGCTCCGGCTCGATCAGATACCGATACCCCGAGCGTTCCTGCCGCTCGTACAGGTGCTCGCTCGCGCCGGCGGCCTCGGGGAACCCGCGCTCGGCCGATGCAAACCGCACCGCGCTGTCCCGCCGCTTCTTGAACGTGCTAGATACTACCTGATGCACGCCGGCCGCCGCAAGTCTCTTGACGAGCGGCTCGATCTGATTCGGGGCATCGTTCACGCCCGGCAGCAGCGGGTCGACGCGGCAGAACGTCCGGAAGCCGCGCCCTGCGGCCTCGGCGAGCGCCGCGATCCGCCGATCCGGCGACGGCGCCCAGGGCTCGAGCCGCGCGGCCAGAGCCTCGTCGAGCGCCGTGATCGTCAGGCCGACAACGGTCCGTCCGGCGGGCAGGACGTCGAGGTCGCGGACGATCAGGTCCGACTTCGTCTGCATCAGGAGCCGGTGTCCGGCTCCGGCGAGCAGCTCGATGCAGCGGCGCGTCAGCCCGAGGTCGGCCTCGTGGACGCGCGGCGTCTCGGGATAGGGGTCGGACGAGAGCGAGAGGACGACGGGCAGCTCGGCGAGCGGGGCGAGTTCGGGATCGGACGCGATCCCGGCGATGTCGCGCTCGACGTTCCCGAGCAGGTCGGCCCGCGGGCCCCAGGCATCGGAGTCGCGCCCCCACCGCCCGCGCGAATAGGTGCTCGTGTAGCAGTAGAGGCACTCGAACCCGCAGCCGGTGTAGACGTTGAGTGTCAGCTTGGGCCCGCAGGTGCAGAGCGGCGAGTGGTAGGGATCGAACGGCTTGATCGCCCGCAGCTTCGACGCGAGCCGCTTCTTCGTCCCCCGGGTCCATTCCATCGCCGGTCACACTCGCAATTGCGGGTCGAACGCGTCGCGGATCCCGTCGCCGATGAAGTTGAGCGCGAAGAGCACGGCGGCGAAGATGCCGCCCGGCAGGAGCAGCAGATGCGGACAGAACTCCATCGCGTCCTTGCCCTCCTGGATCAGCGAGCCCCAGCTCGGCAGCGGCTCCTTCACGCCCAGCCCGAGGAAGCTCAGGAACGCCTCCTGGAGCATGATGGCCGGCACGGTGAGCGTCGCGTAGACGATGACAATGCCGACGAGGTTGGGCAGGATGTGGCGGGCAAGGATGCGGACCGGCCCGGCGCCCGTGGCGCGCGCCGCCTCGACGAACTCTTTTTCGCGGAGCGCGATGACCTCGCCGCGGACGATTCGCGCCATCGTCAGCCACTGGACCGCGCCCAGTGCGGCGAACAGGGCGAGCATGCGGGTCATGGGCGTCAGGTAGTCGCCGAGCATCGCCATGACCAGCCCGACGAACAACAGGTACGGCAGCCCGTAGAGCACGTCGACGGCCCGCATCATCACGTTGTCGGTCCGGCCGCCGGCGTAGCCGGCGACGGCTCCGTATGTCACGCCGATGACGACGCTGACGAACGTGCCGACAAGCCCGATGGCGAGCGAAATCCGCCCGCCCACCAGACACCGCACAAACACGTCGCGGCCGGAGTAGTCCGTGCCGAACCAGTGCTCGGCCGACGGGCTCGCGTACGGCTCCGAATAGGACATCTCCTCGTAGTCGGCCCGCGTGAACCACGGCCCGGCGACGCACGCCGCCGCGACCACGGTCAGCGCGACGAGGCACGCCATCGCCAGCCGGTTGCGGCGCAGCCGCGCCAGCGAGATCTGGAGCGGCGAGCGGTGTGTCGGCTCCGTGTGGCTCATTGCAGCCGAATCCTCGGGTTCAGGAGCGCCTGTGCGACGTCGACGACGATGTTGAAGACGATCAGGATCGAGCCGTAAACGAGCACCGCCCCGAGCATGAGAGGATAGTCGCGGCTCTCAATCGTCCGGACGAAGCAGTCGCCGAGGCCGGGAATTGCGAAGACCTGTTCGATAACGACACTGCCGGTCAGGATGCCGGCGGCCGCGGGCCCCAGGTAGGAGAGGATCGGGGCGAACGCCTTGCGGAGCGCGTGCCGGAAGACGACGGCCCACTCGCCGACGCCTTTCGCGCGGGCGGTCCGAATGAAATCCTGCCGGATTACTTCGAGCATGCTGGCCCGCATGATCCGGGCGATCCGGCCGGCGAACGCGATCCCGAGCGCGGCCGCCGGCAGGACGAGATAGCGCGGCCCCCCCCATCCGGCGACCGGGAGCCATTCGAGCCAGATCCCGAACGCGAGCGCCAGCACCGGCGCCAGCACGATGTTCGGGATCGAGAACCCGAGCATCGAGAGCGACATCAGAGCGTAATCGGCCGGGCGGTTCTGGCGCGCGGCCGCGATCGTGCCCGCGACGACCCCGGACAGCGCGGCGAAGGCGAGCGCGATCCCGCCGACGGCGATCGACTTCGGCAGCGCCCCGAGCAGGATCTCGCGGACCGTGAACCCCTGCTGCGACGTGGAGTCGCCCAGGTCCAGCCGGGCAAGGTCGCGGAGGTAGCTCAGGTACTGGACGACAACGGGCCGGTCGAGCTTCCATTTGCGCTCGATGCTCGCGCGAATGACCTCGTCGGTGTGGCGCTCGCGATCGAACGGCCCGCCGGGCATGAGGCGGAGGAGGAAAAACGTGAGGGTCACGATGCAGAGCAGCGCGACGAGGCCGCCGACGGCGCGGCGAATGAGGAACGTGGCCATAATCGATTCGTTTTCTACTGCCGGTCGGACGGGGTGATTCTAGCCGAACGGCCCGCCGGCGTCAACGCGGGCTGCTTCTGAGGAGCGGATGCTCTGAGCGCGGGGAATCTCCAAGAGGGAAGAACCGGCGAGAACCGGCCTGAGGATGCCCCTCCGTGGCACGGGCGTCCCGCCCGTGCGTCCCACGGGCATCTTGCCCGTGGCGTACACGCCCAAGATGGGCGTGTGACGCACGGCCAAGATGGCCGTGCCACGGAACTGAGGAGGCGCTGGTCGGCCGCCCCGGGCTGAGGATATCGACTCCGTCGAGTCCAAGTAACGCAACATGCCGGGAGACGACGGACGACGAGAACGACCGACCAAGCCAAGCCATAAGTCACTGCACCGAGGGGGCTTACATGTGCCCGTGCCGCGAATGCGCGCATTGCCGTGTCTTTCGTGTAAAGACACGGCCCGCCCCGTCGAAGACCTGGCTGTCGCAATAAACAAGGGTCTTGGAAAGGAGTCGAAAATGATGAGAGCCGGACGAGTGATGATGGTGGCGGGCCTGATCCTGACGGCGAGTGCGGCAATCGCGACCACGTTCGAGATTGACCCGCCCGACCACGACATCTACGACCTCGACCACTACAAGGCCTACGAGTGGGGCTTTGAGTTCGTAACACTTCAGCCGAATGAAGTGGATCAGTTCGGCAAGGGCGGCAGTGT